>JAWWPY010000442.1:0-29029 GCA_033854735.1 Streptosporangiaceae bacterium
CCCGAGTCCTCGCTGCTCAGTGCCAGCGCCAGCTATTTTGCGCAGTTCACGTCCGGCGGACCGGACCTTCCCGTGCCGCCCGCCCAGGCCGTCGCCGAAGGCGACTACACGAAGGTCCCGCTCCTCATGGGGACCAACCACGACGAAGGTCGGACGTTCACTCAAGGTCTCGCCTCGGTCACCCAGCAGCAATACACGCAGTTCGTCGACCAGTCCTACGGCGCCCAGGCCCCAGCAGTTCTCCAGCGCTATCCGTGGGCCGCTTACCCCAGCCCGTACACCGCGGCCTACGCCATCGGGGCGATCTGGACCGACAGCGGTTTCCTCACCGGGATCGGCGGCTGCCCCACCCAGAACCTGGCCGCCCAGTTCGCCCAGACCACGCCGACCTTCTTCTACCAATTCGACGACCGGCACGCGCCGGCGCTGAACAACCTCCTCCCCGGCTACCAGTGGGGCGCTGGGCACGCCATGGAACTGGCCTATCTGTGGCCGAGTTTCGGCAACGGCTCCTCGCTCTATGACGTGCTCGCCCCGGCGCAACTCGAGCTGTCCCGCCAGATGATCACGTGGTGGGGCGCGTTCACCCGCCTGGGCGCTCCCGACGCAGGAGGCCAGCCGTCCTGGCCGGCCTATTCCAGCCACCGGCTGATGTCCCTGCGCCCAGGGGGCCAGAGCCACACCATCCCGGCGAGCACGTTCGCCGCCGAGCACCAGTGCAGCTTCTGGAACGCCAGCGCTGGATAGCAACCCAGCCGTGGCCAACCCCGCCGCCGTGGCTACCCGCATTCCGCGGATAGCCACGGCGCTGGCGGGGAGAGCGGCTCAGCGGACGGGGACGCTGGCCGTGTAGATCTCCTGGTCGTTGGCCGGGCTGAAGTTGGCTCCCGCGCCCGGGCACGCCTGCGGTGGGTGGCCGGCCGTCCCGGTGCCAGGGCACAGGAACAAGTCATTGGCCCGGGTGTCGGACCAGACCGGGTGGGCGACGTCGCCGGTCACAGCGAGCTGGAAGTAGTCGCCGTAGAAGAGCCCGGCGAACTCGGTTTCCGGCGGCATGCTCGATGTGGTCACCCGCTGGGCGTGCCCGAAGGACGTCAGGTTCTGGGACGTGGACACCGAGATGTCGGAGAAGCCCGTCGCCTCATCGCTGCCGTAGCCGCGGTCAAAGGAGCCGACGACCAGCGAGCCGTCCGCCGCGAACCCCATCCCCTGCCAGTACTGGTCAGAGGTGCGCTGGCCGACCGTGCTCTCGGCCACGGGAAGGGTGCGCACGTCCTGGCCGCCGCCGGTGAACGTGCTCGCGCTGTCCCTCGATACCGACAGGACGATCGCGTTGTGGCACGCACCCGACGTCTTGACCCCCGTATACAGGTTCAGCCCGGTGGTCGCGCTGAACCCGGCGGGGATGCAGCCGTTCGCCTCGTTGGAGTTGCGGTTGATATACGAGCCATAGGTGACGGCGACAGTGCCCGGGGCCCTGGGGTCGACCGTTCCATACGGGTAGTTGGCGGCGCGGAAGATCGATGCTGCCGTGGCGCCCTTCTCCGGCACGCACGCGTTGCCTGCGTCCGCGCCGCCCTGGTAGGTCGCGCAGTCCGGCAGCTCGTTGAAGTCGCCCACCTTGACCGGCGCGGAGAAGGTGGCGCCGCCGTCGGTGGACTTGGCCAGCAGCACCTGGCTGTGGTTGTCGCCGCCGCTGCCGGCCGCGGTGTTGTAGTTGGCCCAGACCACATACAGCGTCCCGTCCGGTGCGGTGAACGGGTCGGAGAACTGGTTGCTGTCGCAGGTGCCGTTCGGATGGACGGCCGTCGCCGGCTTCGCGCACAGGCTGGTACCGGCGCTGACCAGGACCGGGGCGCCGAAATGCTCGCCATAGTCGGCCGAGCTGGCCTCGTAGATGTAGGTGGTGCCGTCGGCGGCGAATGTCGTCCAGGTCAGGTAGACGCGGTCACGGAACGGGCTGTGCGTACCGTCGTCCACTGTCATCAGGGGCTTGTCGAGGAGGAAATCCCCGGCGCCCGCGACATCATTGTGCTCGACCACCGGGCGGCCGGTGAAGTTCCATGAAGCGCCGTTCGTCCCGGTGGACCGGTAGACGTAGATACCGCTGGACTGGTCGGCGTCCTCAGTCACGCCCGATCCGCGCTTGAACTCCTGGCAGGTGTAGTAGGTGTTCCCGCGGGTGTCCCACCCGGCCGACGGATCCCCGCTTGCCTGCATGTACTCGCGTGGCGTACCGCCGTAGGCGGCGCCGCTCACGAAGCTGTTAGGCATGGTGGCGTCGGCCCAGGTCTGGCCGCCGGTGGTGGAGTAGGAGACGCCGCAGGTCGAGTCACCGCGGCGGTAATCGTTGTAGCCGGCCACGATGTGGCGCGGATTGAGGGGATCGGCCGCGACCCAGGTCTCGTTCTGGGCCTGTCCCCGCCCATTCAGTGCGGGATCGGAAAGGTTGAGGCAGTTCTGGTTGACCTTGATGTCAGCGCCCAGGTTCACGTCGCAACCGGGCTGGGTCACCGGATTCGACGACGTCCTGGTGGGTGCCGCGGCGCGGATGCCCGCGCTGCCCAGTTCCAGGGCAAGCAGGCCGGAAACATGCCTCTGCTGATTCGGGGTGAGCTTGTCATAGCCGAACGGCTGCGCGGTCGCGCCCGTCGGTAAGGAGAGCTGGACCGTTCCGAGAAGGAGCGCGGCGATAGCGAGCAGGGGCAAGGGCCGGCGAATGCGCATCGCGCCTCCAGGCGTTGTTCATGGGCAGGACCTGACGACCGTGAGCCTGCGTGCCGCAGGCCCGCACGTACCGGAGGTTAGGCTCGCTGTTTCCCGCGCACAAGACCCGACTGCACCATGTCACCATGTATCACGTTCTGTACGTGCTGAGCGAAGACGGCGGGTCCGCGAAATTACGGCGCCGCTGTATCCATCATCGTGTCGCCCAGTGCCATCAGCTCGGCCAGCTTCTGCACGTGCTCCGCAGCCGGCTCCTGCAGCGGCGGCCGCACCGGGCCCACATCCAGCCCGCGCAGCCGCACCCCAGCCTTCACCAGGGACACCGCGTACCCGTCGCCCCGCTGCCGCAATGCGACAAGCGGCCGGTAGAAGCCGTCGAGCAGCCGCGTCACCGTGGCCGAATCGCCCGCCCGCAGCGCGGCGTGGAAGGTCAGCGCGATGCGGGGAGCGAAGCAGTAGACCGCGGAGGAGTAGAGCGAGACGCCAATGCCACCGTAGGCCAGCGCCGACATCTCGGCGGTGGGCAGCCCGTTGAAGTAGACCAGGTGGCCCGGGCCGACCTGCGAGCGCACCTCGCTGATGATGCGCTGCATCAGGTCAAGATCCCCGTGGCCGTCTTTCAGCCCGAGGATGTTCGGCCGCGCTGCGAGCTGGGCGACCGTGCCCGGTTCGAAAATGGCGTTGTCGCGCTGGTAGATGATCAGGTCGAGGTCGGTCGAGTCGCTGATGCACTCATAGTGCCGCCGCAGCCCCGCCTGCCCGGGCCGGACCAGGTAGGGCGGCAGGACGAGCGCGCCATCGGCGCCCGCCTGCCGCGCCATCTCGGTCATCCGTATCGCCAGCGCGGTGCCATAGCCGACACCGGCGATGACGGGGACCCGGCCGGCACAGACCTCTACGGTGGCGGCGACCGCACTCGCGTAGTCGTCGAGGTCCAGCGCGTTGAACTCGCCGGTCCCGCAGCACGTGAAAACCGCGGCGGCGCCGCCGTCAACGCCGTCGCGGACGTGCTGGCGAAATGGCTCCAGGGCCAGGCGGCCGGTCTGGTCGCACGCCGTCACGGGGAAGAAGAGCAGGCCGTCAAGCCTGGACGCCAGGGACGGGGCGGCGGCCCCGGTGGCTGGTGGCATACAGGTTCCGGTGTTCCTCTCCTGACGCGGGGCTCGGGAACTGGACTGACTGACCACCGCGCCCCAACGGACCATTGACAGCCGATGTGACCGAGATTAGCGCCCGCGTCCATCACCATGAAGCCGTTGGCGGCCGCCGGGGTGGAACCGGGATCCGGTCCGGGTCGTGGGCCGCCATGGCCGCCCGGCCGGCCGCTGCAGGTCGAGGCCGGTGCCGGGCAGATCAGCAGCTAGCGCAGTACTTGGCCGGAGCCTGGATGACACACTGATCTCAGACGTCCGCCTGGCGCGCAGGGCGAGAAGCTGGGATGTGGGAATGACATGACCGAGCCTGTTCCGCGGACCAGCTCCGGTGAGACCGTCGGGCAGGTTGACGCCACCCTGGTGCCCAGGTACAGCGGGGAGGCAACCTTCGCCCGCCTGCCGCGCATCGACGATGTGACGCACGCCGATGCGGCCGTGCTCGGCGTGCCGTTTGACGGCGGGGTGAGCTACCGGCCGGGCGCCCGGTTCGGCCCGGCCCACATCCGGGAATCGTCCCGGCTGCTCCGGCCCTACAACCCGGCCCTGCAGGTGTCGCCCTTCGCCAGCCAGCAGGTGGCCGACGCGGGCGATCTCGCGGTCAACCCGTACAGCATCGAGGAGGCGATCGGCGGCATCGAGCGCGGGGCACGCGCCCTGCTCGAACGCGCGCCCTTCATCCTGATGCTCGGCGGCGATCACACGGTCGCGCTGCCGATGATCCGGGCGCTGTCGGCCGTGCACGGCCCGCTGGCCGTGGTCCACTTCGATGCTCACCTCGACACCTGGGACACCTACTTCGGTGCCGCCTACACCCATGGCACGCCATTCCGCAGGGCCTCGGAGGAAGGCCTCCTGGACCGGTCGGGGTGCCTGCATATCGGCATCCGCGGGCCCCTGTACACCGACAGTGACCTGACTCAGGACAGCGATCTGGGCTTCCAGGTCATCTCGGCGCCGGACGTCGACCAGCTCGGTGTGCCCGGCATGGTGGAGCGCATCAGGCAGCGGGTCGGCGACCGCCCGGTCTACGTGTCGGTCGACATTGACGTGCTGGATCCGGCGCATGCCCCCGGCACCGGCACCCCAGAGGCCGGCGGCCTGTCCAGCCGGGAACTGCTCGCCGCGCTGCGATCATTCGCCGGGCTGAACCTCGTCGGCGCCGACATCGTGGAGGTCGCGCCCGCCTACGATCACGCCCAGATCACCGGGATCGCCGCCGCGCACGCCGGCTACGAGCTCCTGTCATCCTTCGCCGCCCGGAAGGGCGGCCGATGACCGCCGTTGACGAAGTCCTCTGGCGGCAGTGGGAACGCGAGACGATCGTGTTCCGGCGCGATAGTGACCGCTGGGTGGCCGTGCATGAGCACCTGTCGCCGCGCCCGGAACCTGGTCGCGCTCAATGACTGCCGTGCTCGTGCCGACCGTCGCCAGGGTTACTGCTTAGCGGGCCGGTGGGGCCTTCTCCCGGACGGGGAGGTGACGCAGGAGGAACTCCTCGGCGCGGCGCCACGCGCGGGCAGCGGGCTGCGGGACGTAGAACATGGGGGCCTTCCGGTTGTGGAAGGCATGCCCGGCGTCCTCCTCGACGTGCATCTCGACGTTGGCGTGCCGGGCCGCCGCTGCCTCCGCCCGGGCGACCAGGTCACGCGGAATGTAGGGGTCGCTCCCGCCGAAGTGGAACTGCACCGGGATGCCGATCCGGTCCAGGACATCCAGGTGGCCGGGGACCTCCGAGCCGTAGAACGAGACGGCTGCGTCCAGCCCGCCCTGGGCCGCGAGGAAGTAGGCGATGGACCCGCCGAGGCAGAACCCGAGGACGCCGGTGCCGCCGTCGACCTCGGGCAGCGAACGCAGGTGCTCCAGCGCGGCCGCCGCGTCGGCGAGACCCTGCTGAGCGTCGAAGCGAGAGGCCAGCTCCAGCGACTCGGCCAGGCCCTTGTCGTCATGATCGGCCTGGTAGTTGGGCTTGAGCCGCCAGAACAGGTCCGGTGCCGCGACGACGTAGCCGAGTCCGGCCAGGTCCTCGGCGACGGCCCTGATGTAGTCGCTGACGCCGTATATCTCCTGGATCAGGAGCAGCCCCGGGCCGGCCGCGGCGTCCGGCAACCACACGGTCAGATCGAACGGCCCGTCGGTGGTCTGGACCGATTCAACTCGGGACGACGGCATGGCTGCCTCCTCCTAGAATTGCTGGCCGCCGACATCGGCCTGGCCGTTGGCCACGAGCCAGGTCAGTGCCTCGTGCAGGGCGTCGAGCGAGCTGAACCGCGGCGCATAGCCGAGCACCTCCCGGGCCTGGGCCGTGCTCGCGGTGATGCTGCGGAAGGTGTGCTGGCGGGTGGCCTCGGCGTGCTCGGGAATGACGAGGCGGTCGAATTCCGCCCAGTCGACGAAGTCCAGCACCGGCTCACGGCCGAACCACCGAGCGGCCCCGGTCGCCAGGCCGCGCAGCGTCATCGCCTGCTCGGCGACGGCGTGGAAGCTGGCCCCGATCGCAGCCGGGCGGGACAGCGCGCGCTCGAATGCCTGCGCCACGTCGTCGGCGTGTACATGATGCAGGACGCCCAGCCCGTGATCGGGCAGCGGGAGCGGCCGGCCCGTGGCCAGGCTCGTCCAGACGGCGGGATCCAGGTTGCCGGCCGGCGTGATGACCGGCCAGCCCGGCCCGCTGATGTGACCTGGGTGCAGGACGACAGCGGGGACGCCGCCCGCCAGCGTCTCGCGGTGCAGCAACGCCTCGATCTCCGCCTTGCCCGTGCCGTACTCCCCGTAAGCGGTCCGGGGCTCGTCCTCGGTGACCGGCACCCGCAGCGCCGGGCCGTGCACCCAGATCGTCCCGCAGTGCACCAGCAACGGACGGGACGGGCGCAGCGCGTCGACGAGCTGCTGCGCCGAGGCCGCCGTGAAGCAGACCAGATCGATCACCACATCAGGGCGCAGCGCCGCGATCCGGCCGCCGAAGGTTCCCTCGGAGTCCTCCGCCTCCCGGTCGGCCGTGACCCTGGTGACCTGGTTCCACCGCGGGCTCGGGTGGTAAGGGTCGCGGGTGCCCCGGCTCATCGCGATCACCTCATGGCCGCCCTCTACCAGCCGGGGAACCAGGTAACTGCCGATATGCCCGGTAGCCCCGACGACAACAACGCGACTCATCCCAGAGACCCTCTCGACACAGGCAGTAGGTCAGGTCATCCTCGCATGAGCTCCAGGGCACAAATGAGCCACGCGGTGGGGGCGGCCCCGGGATACCCGGGTCCGCCCTTTCTGACCTGCCGTGCCGGTAACCGCCCGAGTCAGCCGGGGCGGCGTTCGCCTACCGGCATGTCCGCCAGGCGAAGTGGTAGACCGTGCTGATGCCGAGGTCGGTCGAGTCCATCGTGATGAGGCTGGTCGTGGCGGCCGTGTTCGACGTGCCCCCGCTGACGCGGAGTTCAGTGTTGACGTTGAGGTACCGCGTGGCCCCGCACGGCGCGAATTCCAGGGCGGCAATGCCGACCTGATCGACCCTCTCCCAGTCGTTCTGGGTGCCTCCGGGGATGGTGTGCTGGGAATACACCGTCTGCGACTGCCCCTGGAAGTAGTAATTGGCCCGTTCCAGCGCGCTCGCGCCGGGCTGCAGCGAGGCGAAGCCGCGGTAATCGGCCTCGGCGATCGCGTACGTGTAGCCCTGCGGTACGTGAACGTGCAGGATGAGCTGGCAGTTCTTGCGGAAATCGAGCGCCGCCGCCCCCACGCCGACCAGGGCCGTGTACGAGCTGTAGGTCACCGTAAACGTCGTGTTGTCGGGTGACAGGGCGACCGACGCCGTCCCTTCGGGGCAACCCGAACCGTTCACGGTCACCACGTTGATCACGACCGAGGACGGCGGAGCCGAAGTGGCCCTCGCCGTCGACGCGAGCGCCGACGAGGCCGGCAACACCGACGCGAGACACGCCAGCACCGTGGTACAGATTATTATCGCCTTGCGCATGAATCCCCCTTCCGGGATGCCAGGTGGTGGGATTCCCCCGAATTACTTTCAATGGATAGCCACCAGGCACCGCATTGCCTTGCAGAATTACTCGCCGGACACTGTGGCAGAAGGGACAGCTCTGGCCAGCGGGGACTGCAGAGTTGCCGAGCCCTCCTATGTATCTGCAAGACAATGAGACTATGGCACAGCTGTTTACCATCAGTCAATACACGAATTTCCAGTTTCCCCGGCTACCTGGCTTACCGCCACAGACGGATATAAGCCATTTGCAAACTAGGCATTTCTTATTATGGCCCACTGATCGCAGATAAGCCGGTATAGGTACGCGGGCGCCTGCGGCCGGGGAGAATGCTAGGCATGGAATCAGCTGAGCCCGCCCCGGCCGCGAAGCGCGACGCGGCGTATTTCGACCAGTGGTATGAGGACATGGCTACCTCGCCGGCCAGGGACGCCATCGTGACTCGTACCCTGGGACTGCCGCCTGAACTGCAGTCGAACGGCATGCTGACGTCGCTGGGCATCGCGGAGGTGACCGAGGCGCTGCGCATGCCGCCCGGCGGGCTGTTGCTCGACGTCGCGTGCGGGCGCGGTGGCTACGGCATCGAGGTGGCCCGGCGCAGTGGCGCACGCCTGCTCGGAGTGGACTTCTCCGCGGTGGCCCTGAGACAGGCCAGGCTGAGCAGTGCCCGGCTGCTGCCGGCCGCGCGGGCGGAGTTCCGGGTCGGCACGCTGGTCGAGACTGGCCTGCCGGCCGCCGTCGCGGACGGGCTGATGTGCATGGACGCCGTCCAGTTCGCCGATCCCCCGCTGGCCGCGCTGCGCGAGTTCCGCCGCGTGCTGGCTTCCGGCGCCCAGCTGGTCTTGAGCTGCTGGGAGGCGGCCGACCCGTCCGACGAGCGGGTGTCGCCCCGCATCCGTGCAGTGAACCTGCGGCGGGACCTGCCAGCGGCCGGCTTCGCCGAGGTGCAGGTGCATGACAAGCCCGAGTGGCGCGAGATTGAGCGCAGGATGTGGCAGGAGGCGCTCGCGGCACCGGCCGGCTCCGACGCGGGGGTCCGGTCCCTGCAAGCCGAAGGCCGGCGCTCGCTGGACACCTTTGACTCGCTGCGCCGCGTGTTCGCGACCGCCACCGCGCCCTGAGCCCCTGGGCCACCACCGGGCCGCGGGCACCACCGGGCCCTGGGCCACCACCGGGCCCTGGGCCACCACCGGGCCCTGGGCCACCACCGGACCCTGGGCCACCACCGGGCCGTGGGGATCGGGCCGTCGGGCACCATCGGGCCGGACCAGACGTCGGCGCCCAGCTGGATTTCCATGATCGCGGTGGATGGGGAGCTGCCAGCGACCCCAAATCCACCGCGATCATGGAAATGCCCGGCGTGGTCGGCGGTGAAGGGGTTCCCACACCGGTCGGCAGGAGTCTTCCCCGGGTGCGCATGCTGGGATTCGAGAGATAAATCTTGACATACATCTCTCGAGAGGTAACTATTGAGAGATGTCTCTCGACGATGCCGGAACGAGATCGGGTCAGCCGCCGGAATCACCCCAGCCCGAACGGCCGCCGGTGCCGGAGGTGCGGGAGGTCACGGATGCGCGGACGCTGCGGGCCCTCACCCACCCGGTGCGGATCTCCCTCATCGAGGCGCTGACCCTGCACGGGGCGCTGACCGCCACTGAGGTCGGCGAGCGCATCGGCGAATCACCCACGACCTGCTCGTTCCACCTCCGCCAGTTGGCCAAGTACGGCTTCGTGGAAGAAGCGGGCGGCGGGAAAGGGCGGGCCCGGCCTTGGCGGATGACCTCGATAGGCATGAAGTTTGCCAGCGCGCACGACGACCCAGAGACGGAGATCGCCGCCGGCGCGCTGGTCCGGCTGCTCCGCGAACGCCAGTTCGACAGGTACGGCACCTGGCTGGAGACCAGCGCTACCTACCCGCGATCGTGGCGCGATGCTGCGGGCAGCAGCCAGTCCGTGCTCTACATGACCGACGAAGAGCTGGAGCAGATCAACCAGGAACTGCTGGCCCTGCTCCTGCCCCGGTTCCGCGAGCGGCTTACTGATCCTTCGCAACGTCCGCCCGGGGCGATTCCGGTTGAGTTCCTTCTGCTCTCCTACCCAATCGCCCCCCCACCTCCGGAAGCAACGGCCGGCCGCTAGCCGGCCGGGGGGCGCCGTCGGCATGACCCTTGCTACGTCAGCGGCGTACCTCGACCCTCATCGAGAAGGTGAACGACCCAATGCACCCTTATATGCACGAGCAGTTGATCAGAGCCCACAGCGCCGACGTTGACCGGCATCTCACCCGCGTCCGGGCCGGGCTGGTCCCCCATCGACCTGGCTCGCGGCGCCCCCTGCGTCCTGGCTCGCGGCGCCCCCATCGACCTGGCTCGCGGCGCCCCCTGCGTCCTGGCTCGCGGCGCCCCCTGCGGCACCATGTCGGCTGGCTGCTGGTCAACGTCGGGCTCCGGCTTGCCCTCGGCCGCCACCGCACACGCCGCGGCGCCGCCTGGGCCGGAACCGGACAGCACTAATGCTGACACCCTCGCCGATCTGTGGGAGCGCGGTGCGCAGGTGAGTCATCCGGCCGATGTGAGCCTGCCGTCCGCGGTGACCGGTTGCGGTTCAGGTTGGCATCTTGTCCAGTCGCTGCAGGAGCTCGTGGGCGGCGAGCTCGATCTCCTTGTGCCGCCACTCGGCGGCGCGGTACTGGCAGGCGATGATGCCCATGCGATGGACACGGCGGAAGTCCCCGTAGACAAACGCGTACCTGGCCTTGGTCTGGTCGTTCGCACCGTCAGTGAGCCCGAGATGCCATTGGGCGTATTCCTCCCATGAGTGCGACTTCAGGAAGGCGTTCTGCTCGCTGGGGCCAGGCTGGACTTTGCCCCAGTCGCTGTCGAGGACGTACTGGCGGCTGTCGATGAGCTGTTGCGCATGCGCCACGGCGTGGGGGTTCACGGAGTACGAAGCCATCACAGCATTCTGCCGGACGCGATCGGGCCGAGCGGGTAGTGGATGCCCACTCCGATCCCGGCGGCCTGGGCGCCCGGCGCCGCCATGCTGCGTGCGGTTAGTTTCTCGGTATGGGTGAAGAAGCAGCAGAGATCGAGGTCGGGGACCGGACGGTGCGCATCTCCAATCCGGGCCGGGTGTATTTCCCGGCCCGGGGTGAGACCAAGCTCGACCTGGCCCGCTACTACCTGTCGGTCGGTGATGGCATCGTGCGAGCGCTGCGCGAGCGGCCGTGCATGCTGCATCGCTTCCCATCCGGGGTGGCCGGTGAGAAGGTGCACCAGAAACGGCTTCCGCATGGTGCCCCGGAGTGGCTGGAGACAGTGCGGGTGGACTTCCCGCGCTACGGCCGGCACGCCGACGAGCTGTGCGTGACCGAACTGGCCAGCGTGGTGTGGGCCGTCCAGATGTCCACCGTGGAGTTCCATCCATGGAACTCGCGGCGCGCTGACACCGAACGGCCGGACGAGTGGCGCATAGACCTGGACCCCATGCCCCGCTGCGGGTTCGGCACCGTGCGCCGGGTCGCCCACGTCACCCGCGAGGTACTCAGCGAACTCGGCGCGGTCGGGTGGCCGAAGACCTCGGGCGGCAACGGCCTGCACATCTACGTCCGGATCGAGCCACGGTGGGGCTTCGCCGACGTCCGGCGGGCCGCGCACGCGTTTGCCCGGGAGGTCGAGCGCCGGGCGCCGGGCGAGGTGACGACCACGTGGTGGCGCAAGGACCGTGACCCGGCCAAGTTGTTCATCGACTACAACCAGAACGCCCGCGACCACACGATCGCCAGCGCCTACTCAGTACGCGGCGTGCCCGAAGCAACCGTGTCCACCCCCATCACCTGGGACGAGATCGACGACGTGGAGCCACGCCAGTGCACCATCGCCACCGTGCCCGGCCGCTTCGCCCAGCTCGGCGACCTGCACAAAGGCATCGACGACGACGCCTACTCCCTCGACACCCTGCTGGAATGGGCCGACCGCGACCACCTCGACTGAGCCTGTCCCGCCAGCGGCCGGGCCGCGCGTGGCATCGGTATGGGTAGATTCAGGAAAATGAAGAAGCTTCTCGAACTCATCGTCTGCTTCATCCATCCCCTCGCCGTCGTTCTCATGTGGATCGACCTGGCGACCCGCCGCGAACTGGCCACTGGCCCGAAGCTGGCCTGGGCCATCTTCGGCCTCATCCCGCTCGTGCCGTTCATCTACGTCCTGACCGGCGGCGACCTGTGGTGACCCGTGGTGACCACCGCGCAGAGATAGTGAGTGCCAACCGAAGGACCGCCTGGCCCGGCGCACCCATAGGACGGTTTATTGCTCCGATCCGATGGTGAGCACGTGCCAGAAGGTCGCCGTACCCAGCAAGGTGATCGTGACCACGACGAGGATCTCCAGCGCGTGCGCGCTGCCGGTGATCAGCCCGATCAGGCCAGCGATGACCGCGATCGTGCCGAGGACGGTCGTGATCCGCCTGAACACCTCGCCCGAACGCGGCTGAGGTCTCGTATACAGGTCACTGGCCGCGACGACAGCGCAGCCGATGCCGAGGACCAGGACCACGGCGGACGTAGCCCACGTGCTGGAGATGAGCAGCAGGGTGGTCCCGCCCAGATACGCGGCGTACGCGATGACGATCACCAGGATGGTGAGGGACGACACCGCGTCCCTCCAGGTCAGTCCCATTATCAGCACCCCCGGCCAGCCGGGCCACGGAGCTACCGGTCGACAGGTTCAGGCTGCCGGTGACGACGATCGTCGGTCCAATTTCATCACCGCGGTCCGGCCAGAGCAACACTTGACTGACGTCATGTCCCGGGCCGGGTTCGCACGTAGGCCCGGACATCGGCGACGCTCCACCAGCTGCTGCTGGACGCGGTGAGCGTGACGCGGACATAGCGGGCCGGCCTGCCGTCCAGGCTGATGGCGGTGATCTGGCCCGACCCGGTTCCGGTGGCGACCGGGGTGCTCCAGTCCGTGCCGTTGCGGCTGACGGTCACTGAGTAGCCGACCGGGTAGTCGCCGGTGCTCGCGCCAGTGTCCACGACGAATCGGGCCAGCCGCTCGGGCCGGCCCAGGTCCACCTGCAGGTACTGCCCGGGTGTTTGCGGTGCACCGGTGGAGTAGCGGGTCGAGGCGTCGTCGTCGGCCGCATTGCTGGCGACATCGCCGGTGCGCTGCGGGTTGGCCGGGCCGGGGGGCACCGCTGCCGCCCGCCAGCCGGACGGGTCGAGCGCCCGCAACGGCGCGGCCGGCTCCGGCGGAGTGCCCCAGACGAAAGTGGCGAGGGAGGCGCCGGGCAGCGTGTAGTCGAAGCTCTGCCCGTTCTCGCTGACCGAGAAGCTCTGCGGGTTGTCGTTCTCGTTGTGCGCGACCAGGACGGTTGACCCGTTGGGGTTGACGAACGCGACGTCCATGATCTGGCCGTTCCAGCCCGTGGTGCCGAAGGAGGTGCTGGCGATCCGCACTGCTCCAGGCTGGACAAACCGGCTGAGGTGGCCCAGAGCGTAGTACTCGGCGTCGGGGGTCACGGTGTCGCCGGGGCCGACCGTGACGATGCCGGTGCAGGTACCGCAGCCGCCAACGTGCGGCCCGCCGCTGGGATCGAGGGCGAGGTTCCAGTTGACGACCGTCTTGGACCAGTTCCGGGTGGAGCCGAGCTCAAGGTTGCGCGCGTGCCATTTGAGCGTGTCGGAAAACGTGTTGGCCGGGTCGCCCGACTGGCTTCCCGAGCATTCGGTCTGGTAGATGTCCGTGCCGGGGAACTGCTGGCGCAGGGCGGTCATGGCGCTGGGGTCGCCGTAGTAGCAGTGATAGGAGACGCCCGAGATCCACTTCGCCGCCGGTGATGATAGCAATTCCTGCGGGTAGTCGTTGATGTCGGAGGTTTCGTCGGGTGGGGTGGAGGCGATGTCGTTGGGGTGCTCGGCCCAGTTGTGGTCATAGGCCAGGATCTTCGTGTGCAGCCCGGCGGCCCGCAGCATGGGGCCGAGGTCCTCGATGACCTTCTCCTCCTGGCTGGCCGGCAGGTCCGTGCCCGGGTAGCCGCCGGGGCTGCGGTTCTGCGGCTCGTTCTGCACGGTCAGCGCGTCGACGTGGACGCCCTGGGCACGGTAGGCGGCCACGAACTTCAGGAGGTACAGAGCGTAGGAGAGGTAGATCTTCGGGTTGTCGATCAGCCGGCCCCCGATGAGTGAGCCGTTGGTCTTCATCCAGGCGGGCGGGCTCCATGGCGTGGCCATGATGGTGAGCCGGGGATTGATCCTCCCGGCCGCCCTGAGCAGGGGCAGGATCTGCGCCTCGTCGTGGGCGACGGAGAAGTGCTGCTGGGCGTAATCGGTCTGGCCGGGCGCCAGGTCGTCATAGGTGTAGGCCTGGGTGGCGACGAAGTCTGATGCGCCGACCGGCTGCCGGAGGAAGTCCAGGCCGTCGCCGGTCGCCGGGTCGAACAGGAGGTGCATGGCGGCATCGCGGGCTGACGGCGACAGCGAGTACAGCACGGCGGCCGAGGAGTCCGTGAGCGAGCCGCCGAAGCCGGTCATGGCCTGGAACGTGCGGGTGGGGTCGACCGTCACGGTCAGGTCAGCCGGGGGGTGCGGGCTGAACGCCACCGGAGCTTGCCTGCTCAGCTTCTGCTGTCCGTCAGCCGTGGTGATCCAGACATTGACCTGGGGAGACGACTGGCCCCCGCTGCCCTCGGCCCGGGCTTGCGCCGGGGGCGCCGTCACGAGGCCCAGCAGCAGGGCGAGCGAGCTTGCCGTGGCTGTGCCTAGCGTCAGCGAAGGTCTTCTCACTGTTTCGCTTTCCTTAGCTGATCACGATGTCGGACAGCGCCAGATCGGGGCCAGCAACGGCTCGGGGGCCAATTGGATGCCGTCCTCGATCAGTGCTCCCGGGCTAAGTTTAAGTACCGACATAAGCCCAGACCGTCCTTGGCGTGGGTGTTACCGAAGCGTTACGGCGAGCGGTGCGCGAGCGGTGCGCCGACTACGCGTGCCGCGCGGGCTGCCGCGTCAAGCGGTGGCCAGCTGCTGGAATCCCACGGGGCGCCCGAATACTCCACCCGGCGTGTTGCGAATGATGATGAGGCTCACGATCTTGTCGTTGCTCACCCTGAAGTAGTGGGTCAGGATCACGACGTATGGAGGGTTGGTTTTATCGAACTCTTCGTCCACCAGGGCGTCGACGACGAAGTCGCCGTAGTGCTCTTTGACATTCTTGACGTCCATGGTCACCTGGTCGCCGATGACCTCCTGGTCAGACCAGCGCTTGATGGCATCTGTGCCCCAGAACTCCCGGCGCGCGTCGTTGACCAGGGCGTCGTCGGCGAAGGCCGCGATTAGGCGATCGCCGTCAAAAGTGTTCGACGCCTCGATGTACTCCGTGATCGGCTTGGGCAGGGTCTGAGTCATGGCTACCTCCTCGTTTGGTTGATAACGACCACTGGCGAATGCTCCCGGTACGGGATGGTCGGGCGCGAAGTCCGGTAATTCACGCGCGGATCACCCGCAGCCCCGCGTCCCCGAGTTCGCGCATGTCCTCGAGCGGCAGCCCGGTGTCGGTGACCAGCAGGTCGATCTGATTCAGCTCGCCGTACCGGGCCAGGCTGACCACGCCGACCTTCGAATGGTCGGCCAGCAGGACGGTCCGCGCCCCGATCGTGAGGGTGGCTCGCTTGACGGCGGCTTCGGCCAGGTCAGGCGTGGTGAGCCCGCCGCCGGCTGAGATTCCGTTGGTGCCGAGGAAGGCGACATCGACATGCAGCCGCGACAGGACGTCCAGCGCCCAGTCGTCCACGCAGGCCAGGCTGCGCGGGCGGACCCGGCCGCCGACGGATAGCACGGTGAGATGGTCGTGCCGGGCCAGCGCATTGGCGATGTAGCCGCCGTTGGTGACGACGGTCAGGGCGCGGTCCGAGGGAAGGGCGTTGGCCAGGTAGCTTGGCGTGCTCCCGGCCTCGATGAAGATAGAGCCCTCGGCCGGGAGCTCGGTGAGAGCGGCGGCCGCTATGTGCTCCTTCTCGGCCGTCATCCGGCTCGCCCGGTCCTCGATCGGCGGCTCGAACGTGACCTTCTCCGCCGGGATGGCACCTCCGTGCACGCGCCGGATGACTCCGCGCCGCTCGAGTTCCGCCAGGTCCCGCCGGATTGTCTCTCCTACCACCGCGAACCGCTCAGCGAGTGCGGTGACTGAGGCCCGCCCCTCCCGGCTTATCTCCGCGAGGATCGCCTCCTGGCGCTCGTCGCCGAAGAGCGCCGGGCCCTGGGGGTCCGCGCCGCGCTGGCCGACGCCAGAAGCGTCAGCGTGGCCAGCCGACAATGCGTTCCCCCCATGTGCGCCCCATGTCCGCCTCCCAGCCAGCGGCCGGAAGCCGCCGGGCCAGCAGACAAGGACTCCCACTCAAATACACACTAGAACCTATCGACGTCATGCCTGGTGAGATGGGAAGATCACGAACGATCGTGGACCTGCCGGTAGACAGCGATGTGAATCTAAGTTGATATGAGTGGAAAGTCAACAGGCTGTGATCCTCTTGTGACCTGGCCCAGACGCCGGAGCCACCCAGCCGGGCGAACGTAAAGCCAGGGCCGGAGCCTCCTCCTGGCCGAAGGTGATCACGATGTCCCGGCCCGTACCCGGCCAGCCGGCCCCTTGGAATTCATCTATCAAAGTGATATCATTTTTATAGATGGCCGGGTGACCGGCACCGCAGGCGACAGGAGGCATCCTGATGCGCACACCCAACGACATCACCGCCGCGAAAGGCCTGCGCGGGTGGTGGCCAACTCCCCCGCGACACGGCATACAGCGCCTGATCAACCCATGGGCGGCGTACCGCCACCCCGGCGCCTTTGGCGTCACGCATATCGCCGGTGGCAGTGCCGCGGCCGCCGTGTGCCTCAGAATTGAGGCACTACCGTGAGGATCCTCCTGCACCAGATGCGTCCCTGGCCACCCGCGTGGCGCAGGCCAGTGGAGGACCGGCCACCTTACGCCGTGTGGGTCATCGGGGGCCTGATCGTCTGGGCATTCCTCCTGGCTGGCTTCAAGGCATGGGACCTGCACAGCACATCCCGTACCACCATCTGGGCCATCTTCGCAGGCTGGTGCATCGGCGTGCTCGGTGCATCGATCGCCCGGAAAATCTACAGGTAAGGCGCCGTCCCTCCTCATCGTCGATCTCACGCACCCGGCAGGCGTTTTGTCACCGGCCCAGTCCCGGCGATCAGCACCGCGCACGAAAGCTGCCCAGCCGGGCAAGCTCACCGGGCAACGTGAACTGCTACGGCACTAGTAGCGATCGGCCAGGTGGCCGCGTCCGGGCGGGGGTTCATACGGATCCGGCCAGAAATCAGTGATCCGGGCTATCCGGCCGTCATCATCGAGATCAAAGAAGCACACCCCGGGCTGCGTACCGGACGCACCAGAAATCTGGATCAGGCTCACCGCCTCGCGATCCCGGCCCACGATCCGCTCCACCGCCAGGTGCCAGTCACCGGGGAAGCCCTCGGCGTTGAACCGCACATACGCGTCCCGGCCGCGGACCCGCTCCCGTGACTGCGGAGCCTCATACACAACGTCCGCGGCGACCAGCGAACCGAACGCTTCCCAGTCCCTGGCTTCAGCCGCAGCCCAGTAAGCCGCCACCACATGCTCCACATCGGTCATGCCGCAAAATTACCGACCGGGTCTGACAGTCCCAGCCGCCCACGTCACCGGTGGACCTCCGATCTGGTCAGGTCAGCTAGCCAGAGTTTCTGCAGCATGTGCCAGTCGCTCGGGTGCGCGCTGATCAGCTGCGCAAATGCGTTGGCGAGTTGCTGAGTGCCGATGTGCACCCGGTCGCGCAATCGGTCCGCAGCAGGCTCGACCGGCGCCATGATCTGCTGGCCCCAGCCGCCGTCTGAAGTGAACCAGAGCCCTACCGGCAGGAGCGCCGCTCCGGTGGTCGCGGCCAGCAGCGCGGGCCCACTCGGCATGCGGGCCTGCTCACCGAAGAAGTCGACCTCGACCCCGTGCTGTGACAGGTCCCGGTCGGCCACCAGGCAGACCCCGCCGCCGGCTTTCAGCCGCTCGCGGAGCACCGCGGTCGGCGGCTGCTCGCCACCGGTCAGCGCGAGCACCTCCATCCCGATGCTCTGCCGGTAGGCGACGAAGCGGTCGAAGAGAGAGGCCGGTCTGAGCCGCTCGGCCACGGTGGTGAACGGCCTGTGGTAGCGGTCGATGAGCCAGAGACCCGCGACGTCGTAGTTGCCGGTATGGGGCAGAGCGAGGATGAACCCACGGCCGGCCTGCACCGCCGCGTCCAGATACTCGGTCCCGAAGGTCTGGCTGCCGACCCGGGCGGCCACCGCGGGGCGGTCCATCTTCGGCAGCCGGAAGGTTTCCAGCCAGTAACGGGCATAAGAGCGCATCGCGTCACGGACCAGCGCGTCCATCTGCTCGTCGGTACGAGCCGGCCCGGCGACCCGCCCCAGGTTCATCCGCAGCTGGCGCACCGCCGGGCCGCCGCGCGCGGTCGCGGCGTCAGCGGCCGCCCGGAACGAGCGGCTCGTGATCGGCGCGGGGACGCTGCTCAGCACCTCCCAGCCGGCCGCGAAGCCGACTCCGGCGATCTGCTCGCGCACGCCGGCGATCATGCTGGCCCACACCGCCCGGACCGCGCCCCCGCCGTGACCGCCTGCCCGTGCGGCCTGACCGTCATTGACCAGGCCGCGCGGGCTGGCTCTCGGGCGGCGGGGCGGCCTGCAGGTTCCAGGTGACTCCGGTGAGCTGCTGCGATACGTCCCATAGCCGCCGTGCTGTCTCCTCGTTTTCGCTGCCGCGGCCGGCTGCACTTCGGACACCATTTCCGGATTTGGTACTCAGTATCACCTATGGTGTACGGCCCCATGCGCCCGGGCGTCCTGGCCGGACAGGACGCCCAGCCAGGCACCCTGGCCAGCCGATGCCGCGGTAGATGCTGGCCGCCCGCTCCAAGATCGCCGGCTCGGTGACCCGTATCGCCTCCCCGCCCGAGGGTCAGGTCCATGCCGGGCAGCCTGACCGAGATCGTGCATGCCGGGTTCGACGCCAGGTTGCGTGCCTTGCGAGTGCCGGGCCCGCTGGTGAAATACAGGTCGCCGCCGCGGATAAAGGCGGGGCAAGCAGGCAGCTGCAGGTAACCGCGCCCCGATAAATAGACCGAGTGCCCACATCGAACTCATCGCCGCCCGGGGGCCGGCGGAACTCACCTGCGGTATGCCGCGTAGCCGTCGAGGAACTCATCGAAGTCGCCACGGCCGGCCATCTCGCCGAGCCGGGCCAGGGCACGCAGCCGCATGAGCCGCTGACCCACCTCCCGGAGAGCGGCGTTCACGGTGTCCTCCATGGTGGCGGTCCCAAGAACCTCAGCGGCTATCGCCAGGGCCTCCTGATCAATTTCAATCGGCGTTTTCGCTTTGGCCATGCAACCATCCTCCTTAATCCGGCAGAAGCAGGATTCCATGGAACCGGCCCGCTGCCTGAGACGGGCCGCTCGCCGCGATGCACCCTCCCCCGCCAGCGCGGCTCGCGGGCTGTCTCCCCTGCGCCCTCAGCGCGGTGAGTTGTGCGCCCCATGCGCGCACAAGTCACCGCGCAGATCCGCCAAAGATGCCGGCACCAGTCAGCGCGGTGATTTGTGCGCCCCATGCGCGCATTTCGCACCGCGCAGATCCGCCACAACGCTGGCACCCGGGGAGGGCACGGAAGCCAGCCACCCGCTTGGGACTGGCGATACACCTGGGATCAGGGTGACGACGGTTGTGTCATCAATCGCGCGACAAGCTAACATCGAGTAGTCAGTCGAGCACTTTCGGCAAGATCACAATTCGTCTGGCCGATTGTGCCTGATTTGCGTGCCCGGCCGACTGCGGCCGGGCCGGGGGCCAGGACGGCGGCTGATGCCGACCGCGCGGCCGGGGCCAGGACGGCGGCTGTTGCCGGCCGCGCGGCCGCGCGGGGGCGGGGGAAGGCGACGTGAGCGATCGGTTCAGCGCGTGACGCCGGTGGTCGTGACGCGGTTCGGCGAACCAGCGTTCACGGCACTGCGTGACGCGCTCGCTGACGTCCGCGGCGGCGACCCGATGGCGCCGGTCGATGTCGCCGTTCCCTCCTCGTTCGCCGGGGTGACCATTCGCCGCCGGCTGGCCAATCCTGGTCTCGTGGGGGTGCGCTTCGCGCCACTGCCACGCGTCATCGCCAACCGGGCACTGCCAGTCCTCGCCACCGCCGGCATTCTGCCGCTCACGTCCGCCCACCGCCATGCGGCGGCCCGCGCGGTGCTGGCGTCGTCGGGCGGCGGCCTCGCTGACAGCGCCCGGCGTTCCGCGAGCACGATCGACGTGGTCACCGGTGTGTTCGCCGAACTCGACGAGTCCGCGGCGGGCGGCGATGCCATCGAGATGCTCGCCGCTGGCGGCCGGTGGCCGGCCGAGCTCGCCGGTCTGTACCGCCGCTACCTTGACCTGGTCGCGGAGTTCGTGGGGCCGGAGCAGCTGGCCGAGGCGGCGCTCACGAGCACGTGGGACACGCCGCTGATCATCTACCTGCCGCGCCGGCTGACGCGGATCGAGCTCGGGTTCTGCGATGGCCTGGCGGGCCGCGGCCAGCTGCGCGTCGTACTCGCCCTCACCGGTGAGCAGGGTGCCGACCGGGATGCCCTGGCCATCCGCGATGCGCTCGCGCCGACGGCCGGGGCGGTCAGCCCCCCGCCTCCGCCGCGAGCGCAGACACGCGCCCTCCCTGACCCCGAGGAGGAGGCACGTTACGCCGTGCGGCGGATCTTCGCCCATCTCGCGCGGCAGCCGGGCGCCTGCCTCGACCGCGTCGCTGTCGCTTACCGCGCGGCGGCGCCGTACGCGCGGCTGGTTTCCGAGCAGCTCTCAGCGGCGGAACTGCCCCACCACGCACCACGGCAGCGCGCGCTCGGCGGCACGGTGCCGGGGCGGACGTTGCTGGGGCTGTTGCGGCTGCCGGGCCGCCAGTGGTCGCGTGTCGCAGTTCTCGACTGGCTGCGTGCCGCCCCGGTCCGCGACGGCGGCACCCGGCTGCCCACCGCTACCTGGCAGCGGCAGGCCGCCGAAGCCGGAGTTACCCGGGGCCCGGCCAGGCAGTGGGCGGCGAAGCTTGACCGCCTCGCGGCCCGCACCGAGCAGGTCACCGCCGCAGAGGGTCAGACCTGGCCGGTGGAGCGTGCGGCGGACGCCCGGGCGCTGGCCGGATTCGTCACCGACGCCGCGCGGCGGGTTGACGAGATCAACGCCGCCGGCACATGGGGGGATGCCGCGAGGCTGCTCGGCCAGACCCTTGATCACTACCTCGGCGGCGCGGCGGCGGCCACATCGTGGGGGGCCCACGCGGGCACTTCGGCCGATGGCGCCCACGCGGGCACTTCGGCCGATGGCGCCCACGCGGACGCTCGGGCCGATCCTGAGGTGCGCGCCCGTTGCGACGTGGAACGCAGCGCCTACGAGGAGACACTCGCCGTCATCGACGGGCTCGCGGGCCTCGACGATGTCGGGCTGCCCGTGGACGCCGGTACCCTCCGCGACGTCCTCGGCCAGGAGCTGACCCACCGGGTGCGGGAGGCGGCCGGCCTGGGCCGCGGCGTCCTCGTGGGCCCCCTGCCGGACGTCGTCGGGGCTGACCTCGACCTGCTCATCATCGTCGGCGCCGCCGAGGGCAGCTACCCACCGCGCGGCCACGAGCACCCGCTGCTGCGCGACGGGATCCGCGCGGAAATCGGCCTGCGCACGCTCGCTGACCGCCGGGCCGCGGAGCGCCGCGACCATCTCGGTGCGCTGGCGTCGGCGGCCGTGGTGGTGCTCACCCATCCGGTCGCGGATACCCGGGCGCAGCGGGGGGTCGAGCCAGCGCCGTGGCTGCTCGAGCAGACCGACCCGCGACTGACGTCACGCGAGGAGACACAGACGGCGCCAGCATCGTTCCAGGCGTCGGTCTGCGATTCCGGCTGGCCCGCCGGGTCGCGGAGCGAGTACGACGTACGGCTCGCCATCCCAGCCGCACCACTGGCCAGCGACCACCCGCTGGTGACGGCCGTGCCCGCCCTCGCCCGGGGACTGGCGGCCGCGCAGCAGCGCAGCGGCGGCGTCTTCGGACCGTGGACCGGCGGGCTTACCCATCCCGTCCCGGATACGGTGACCGCCCGGCTCGAGGGGACCCTCTCCGCCACGTCGCTGCAGTTGTACGCGGAGTGCCCGCTGCACTACTACCTCGAGTACGTGCTCGGGATCCGTCCGGTCGAGGAGCCCGATGAGGACAAGGCCGATGCCGCGGAGCGCGGCAGCGCGGTACACGAGGTCCTCGAGCGGCTGGTCCGCGGGGCGATCGATGCGGGCAAGGCTCCGGCTGAGCCGTGGTCGGAGGCCGAGCACACCGCGGCCCAGCGGATGCTCGCTGAGCAGGCGGACAGGATGCTCGCGGAGGGCAAAGCCGGGCGGCCCATCCCGTGGGCGGTGCAGATGGAGCAGGGGCGGCGGCAGCTTCGCCAGGTCCTGCTCGCTGACGATGCCTACCGGGCCGCCCGCGGCGCCCGGCCGCGGGACGTGGAGCATGCCTTCGGGCGCGATGATCACCCACCGCTGGTGCTCGATCTTCCGGGTGGGCAGGTCAGGCTGTCCGGCTCGATCGACCGTATCGACCAGACCAGTGATGGCGAGCTCGTCGTCATCGACTACAAGACGGGGAGGTCCAAGAACTACGAGGCCTTCCCCCGGTTCGGCGATGCCGCCGACGCCGCGGCTGACCTCACCGAGCGAGGGAAGAAACTGCAGCTGCCGCTGTACGCGCTGGCCGCACGCCAGGATTACGGGGCCGGCGCCACGCCGGTCTCGGCGTACTACTGGTTCGTCGACGAGGGAGAAGGCCGCCGTGGTGGCCCAGTCGGCGAGCCGGTGGTGGACCGGTTCCACGATGTCGTCGACGTGCTCGCCGAAGGCATCCGGGACGGCGCATTCCCGGCCCGGCCGGGCGCGTTCGGCCAGTTCTACCGCTCGTTCGAGAGCTGTACATGGTGCCAGTTCGACCGGGTCTGCAGCCAGACGCGTGACGACGTGTGGGAGCGGATCCGCGATGACACGAGGGTGAGCCGGTACGCCGGCCTCGCCGAGCCCGCCGATGGCAGCAGCGCATGATCCAGGCGCTGCTGGACCAGGAGGCTCGCGACCGCATCGTGGGCGCGCACGACGCGAACCTGTTCGTCGACGCCAGCGCGGGCAGCGGGAAGACCAGGCAGCTGGTGGACCGGGTGGTGTCCATGGTCGCCTGCGGCTACCTGACGTCGGTCAGCCGGCTCGCCGCGATTACCTTCACTGAGAACGCCGCAACGGAGCTGCGCACCCGCATCCGCGAAGCGCTGGAGGCGGCCAGCTCGACCGGCAGCCCTGAGACCGGCAGCTCTGCGACCGGCCGGACGGCACAGGAGCAGGCTCGCTGCGCTCTGGCGCTCACCGAACTCGACGACGCCGCGATCACCACGCTGCACGGCTTCGCCGCCCGGCTGCTCACCGACGCTCCCCAGGAAGCCGGGCTGCCACCGGGTTTCCGCGTCCAGGACGCCACGGGCGCCAGCATCGATCGCGACACCTGGTGGCGCAGCCTGCTTGACGACTGGTACAGCGACGAGACACTGGCCACCGTGTGGCGGGCCGGGCTGACGCTCGACCTCAATCCGGCCTCCCTCAAGGAAGTCCTGGCCTCCTTCGACGGCAACTGGGACCTGCTGGCCAACCGCCCGATCGCCATCCGGCCGGTGCCCACAGTGAACGCGGAAGCCATGCTCCAGCCGCTGCGGCAGCTGGTCGCCTACGCGGGCGGCAGGGGGCCCGGCGCGGACCGGCTCACCGAGCGGATCGACGGGATACTGACCCCGCTGCTGCGGGAGGCCTCCGCGGAGACCGACCCGCTGCAGGTGCTCGCCGTCCTGCGCAGCGCCCCGCTCAAGGACGTCGGCGTCGCCGGTGCCTGGAAGAAGGCCGGGCTCGACAAGGCGACCGCGTGCGCGTTCCTCGGCCAGGCGCGTGATGCTGTGAACGCCCAGCTCACGGCCTGCCGGGCGGCGGTGGCCAGCACGCTGGCCGAGCGGTTGCGCCAGGCGGTGCTCGGGCACGCCGCGGCCCGGCGTGACCGCGGCGAGCTGTGGTTCCACGACCTGCTGGTGTACGCGGTCGGCATGCTCCGCGACAACAACGAGATCCGTGCGGCTGTGCGCGAACGCTGGCCGGTCATCTGCGTCGATGAGTTCCAGGACACCGATCCGCTGCAGGTCGAGCTCGTGCACCTGATCGCCGGGCTCGATGAAGGCTCCTGGGCCGACGCGGCCATCGACAGTGGCCGGCTGTTCTTCGTTGGGGATCCAAAGCAGTCGATCTACCGGTTCCGCCGGGCTGAGGTGGGACTGTTCGCGCAGGTGCGCGACCGGTATGACGGCGGGCGGCTCACCCTCGTGCACAACTTCCGGTCCCGGCCGGGCGTTCTCCAGATCATCAACGAACTCTTTGGCCGGCTGCTCGGCGATGACGCGGCCATGGGATACGACCCGCTGCACGCCGCCCGGCAGGCCGTGGCCGGTGACCCGGGCCCGGACGTCCTGCTGCTGGGCGGGCCGTCGGCCCAGCGGATCAGTGAGATCCGTGAGGCCGAGGCGGACCAGGTGGCATCGACGCTGGCTCGCGCCCACGGTTCGTGGCTCACTGGCGGCCCGCCGGAAACGAGCCGCCCCGCATCGTTCGGCGACATGGCCGTCCTGGTGCCCACGCGCACGTCGCTCGGCCAGCTCGAGGACGCGCTCGACCGCTACGCCGTGCCTTACCGGATCATGAGCCGCTCGCTGATATGGGAGAGCGACACCGTCCGCGACCTGATCACCGTGCTGCAGGCGATCGATGATCCGGCCGACCCGGTGGCGCTGGTCGCCGCGCTGCGGCATCCCATGTTCGGCTGCAGCGACGACGACCTGGTGGCCTGGAAGCAGGCCGGCGGAACATGGCGGTATGACCTGCCCGCGGCCGGGGACGCCGCGGAATCAGCGGTGGCCGGCGCGATGGCCGCGCTGCGCCGCTACCACGACCTCCGCTGGTGGCTGCCCGTCAACGTCCTGCTCGACCGCATCATCCGCGAGCGCTGCGCCGTGGAACTCACCGCGGCGCACCGGCGGCCCCGCGACCACTGGCGGCGGCTGCGCTTCCTCACCGACCAGGCGCGGATGTTCCTCGACGACGGGGGCGGCGGGAACGGGGGCGGCGGGAACGGGGGCGGCGGGCTGACCGGCTTCGTCCGGTGGGCGCTGGAGCAGATCGATCGCGCCGCCGATGCCATCGAGACGGTCACGCCCGAACGCGACGACGACGCCGCGGCGATCCTGACCATCCACGGCTCGAAGGGGCTCGAGTTCCCCATCGTCGCGCTCACCGGGATCAACACGCCGCCGCTCACCCGCGGCCAGGTGGTCTGGCCAGCTGACGGACCACCAGAGATCACGCTGCAGAAGGAGTTCAAGACGCCGGGCTTCGCCGCCGCACAGCAGGCCGAGAAGGCCCTCGACCAGCAGGAACAGCTCCGCCTCCTCTACGTCGGCATGACGCGCGCCGCCGACCACCTGATCGTGTCGATTCACCACCACCCCCCGCGGCACGGAAAGCCGGACACGCACGCCATGCGGCTGTCCCAGATGCTGCCCGTCCTCGAGGCGGCGGGTGCTTCCTGCGAACCGGCCGGGCGGCCGGTCCCGGCTGGTGTCCCCGTGCCGGCCGCCGCGGCCGACGGGGCGTCGGCTGAGGCCCGGCGCCGGTTCCTCGCCTCCCGCGAGGAGCTGCTGAGGTCGGTCAGGACGAGGCTGCCGACCACCGCGACCGGCCTGGCTGAGGCCGCGGCGGGAGAGTCCCAGGAGCCGGCCGACTCTCTGGAGGCCGCAGTCAGCGACTCCGCCGACCCGGTCGCCGGCTGGCCGGCCGCGGGCTGGCCGGCCGCCCGCAGCGGCGCCACGCTGGGCAGCACGGTCCATCGTGCCCTCGAGATCCTCGACCTCGCGGCGGCGGCTGACCAGGAGGTCGGTCAGGCCGTCACAGCGGCGTGCGCGGAACTCGGCGCAGGGCGCCTGGCCGGGGAGGTGCGATCGCGCGTCCAGGCCGCACTGGCCGCGCCGATCGTCCAGCTCGCCGCCACCCGCCGGCACTGGAAAGAGGTCCCGGTCATCGCCGAACTCGGCGGCCGCGTCGTCGAGGGATTCATCGACCTCGTCATCGAAACAGACGACGGCCTGGTCATCGTGGACTACAAGACCGATTCCGCCGGTTCGGCAGCCGACATCGAGGCCAAGGCCCAGCACTACGCGCCGCAGATCCGCGCCTACGCCCAAGCGCTCGCGCTCGCCACCGGGCTGAGAATCGCGCCGCCCCAGCTTCTGTTCTGCGCGGCATCCAGCACCAGCGCCGTCGCCGTGTCACCTGAGGCGTTACGAGGTCGGTCTCGAACACCGTGCCGGCCATGCTTGCTGTGCCTCCGCGGCGTCTGCTGCGGGGTCCTGGAACGTAGGCACTTGAGCCTCCTGCCGGCATGAGTAGTCGACATGCAGGTGTGAAACGACGCCCGGAGGTGAGCCGGGCGGCTCAGCCAGCCGCTCCAGCCGGGTCCAACCGGCCCAGCCACGCTCGCGCATCAGGTCCAGCATCCGCTCCGCCCGCGGGTCGGACTCGACGAAAAGTGCGTCCAGAACGTCAACCGCTAGATCGTCGTGCGCCACCTCGGCGATGTTGATCTCGCCGGAGGCGTATGCCTGATCGAAAAGGCCGGCCATGATGTCGGCGGCTTCCTCCAGACGCGAGTCGTCGACTGCGTCGCTTTCGAGGAGCTCCGACAGGACCCGATAGAGCCGAACGAGTTGCGGGTCATCGAGCTGCGCGAGTTTCTCGGGCATAAACTCGCGGATGCGATCGGGCCAGCGGGCCGCAACCAGGATCCACCCGTCCCGCTCACCCTCCACCATCCGCTCTGACGCCCCGATCTCCCGGAGCCGGTCGAGATAGGAGATCACCTCCGGCGGGAGCGCCAGACTGTCCCCGGCAGTGAGCTGCGTGATCTGCTTGCGGCTGGTCTCAAGCCGTTCGATCTCGTCGCGCAGGCGGCTGTCGATCCTCTGGACCGCTTCGGCAAAGGTCGGTGCGTCGGCTTCGAGCATCGGGCCGATCTGAGACAGCGGCACGCCAGCGTTGGCGAGGGTGCGGATCTTGATGAGGGACACGACTGCCGTTGCGCCATACCGCCGGTAACCCGAAGCATCCCGCTTCGGCTCGGGCAGTAGTCCGATCTGGTGATAGTGCCGCACCGCCCGCACCGTAACGCCGGCATACGCCGCCAGTTGACCGATCGTCAGCATGCTCTGATCCTGCCTCAACTCGCCCAGACCCGGTCGACGCCTGCTCAGGAGATCCTGCGACGGTAGGAGATGCTGGCGAAGATGTAGGCGACGACGAGGATGCCGGCGCACCAGGCGAGGGCGGTCCAGATGCCGGTGCCGGCCGGTTGCTGGGTGAGCAGGTCGCGGATCGTGTTGACGATGGAGGTCACCGGCTGGTGTTCGGCGAAGGCGCGCACCGGGCCGGGCATGGTGTCGGTGGGCACGAAGGCCGAGCTGATGAAGGGCAGGAAGATGACCGGGTAGGAGAACGCGCTCGCGCCGTCCACGCTCTTCGCGGTGAGGCCGGGGATGACAGCGATCCATGTCAATGTCAGGGTGAACAGGATGAGGATGCCGGCGACCGCGAGCCAGGCCAGCACTCCAGCGCCCGAGCGGAAGCCCATGCCGACGGCGACGCCGACGACGACCACGAGCGAGATCACATTGGCGGCCAGCGAGGTCAGCACGTGGGCCCACAGCACGCCCGATCGGGCGATCGGCATGGACTGGAATCGCTCGAAGATCCCGCCCTGCATGTCCGTGAAGAGCCGGAATGCGGTGTAGGAGATGCCCGACGCGATAGTAATGAGCAGGATGCCGGGCAGCAGGTAGGTCACATACGAGCCCGAACCGTGTCTGATCGCGCCGCCGAACACGTAGACGAACAGCAGCATGATGGCGATCGGTGTGATCGCGGTCGTGATGATGGTGTCCAGGCTGCGTGTGACGTGGCGCATGGTCCGTCCGGTGAGGACGGCGGTGTCGCCGAGGAAATGCGTGGCCATGGTTGTTCCTTACTTCTTGCTCGACCTGGTCTTGCGGTCTTGGCTGCCCTTATCAGCGTCGCCGTCCTGGTCGTCTTCGCCGGCGTCGCCGACGACCGCGAAGAATACGTCTTCGAGGGAGGGCTGCTTCTCGACGTATTCGACCCTGGCGGGCGGCAGCAGCTGCTTGAGCTCGGCCAGGGTGCCGTTGACGATGATCCGGCCGTGGTGGAGGATCGCGATCCGGTCGGCAAGCTGTTCGGCCTCGTCGAGGTACTGAGTGGTGAGCAGCACGGTCGTGCCGCCCTCGGCGAGTTCCCTGACGGCCTGCCACACCTCGATGCGCGCCTCCGGGTCCAGCCCGGCCGTCGGCTCGTCGAGGAAGATGACCGGCGGATTCCCGATGAGACTCATCGTGATGTCCAGACGCCGGCGCATGCCACCGGAGTACGTCGCTACCCTCCGGGTGCCCGCCTCGGTCAGCGAGAAGCGCCTCAGCAGGTCATCCGCGATCGCGCCCGGGTCCTTGAGGTGCCTCAGCCTGGCGACCAGGACGAGGTTCTCCCGCCCGCTGAGGATCTCGTCGACCGCCGCGAACTGCCCGGTGAGACTGATGGACTCGCGTACGTTGGCGGCCCGTGTCGCGACATCGAAGCCGTTGACTCGGGCCGTCCCTGTGTCGGCCTTGAGCAGCGTGGACAGGATCTTCACCACCGTGGTCTTGCCCGCCCCGTTTGAGCCGAGCAGGGCGAAGATGGTGCCCCTCGCCACGTCGAAGTCCACGCCGCGCAGCACACGCAGCTCCTTGTACGACTTCTCCAGGCCCTGCACGTGGATCGCAGGCCCCTGGACCTGATTGCTTGTTGGCGGGATGCTCATGACGGCCAGCATGGAGGGTTGACGCAGCGTCAAGGTCAAGTCCGCAGGGCTGATTCGATTCGTCCACTCACCTGGAAGCTACGGCTCGGCG
>JAWWPY010000443.1:0-10198 GCA_033854735.1 Streptosporangiaceae bacterium
CGCGCTCGAGCCCTACGACGCGTGGATCACCGGTGTCCGCCGGGACGAGACCAGCGCGCGCAGCGATACCCGGGTGGTCGAGTGGGACGCCAGGCGCGAGATGGTGAAGGTCAACCCGATCGCCAACTGGACACAAGAGCAGGTCGAGGCCTACATCGCTGAGCAGGGCGTGCTGGTGAACCCACTGGTCGACGAGGGGTACCCATCGATCGGCTGCGCGACGTGCACGATGCGGGTGGCGCCGGGGGCGGACCCGCGCAGCGGGCGGTGGACGGGCACGGGCAAGACAGAATGCGGCATTCATACCTGAGGTCAGCCGATCGCACATCCGGCCACCGGTGGCCTGCGCCACGCGCAGCATGGCCGCCGCTGGTCGCGGTGGCGCACGGGAGCAGCGACCCGCGCGCCGGGTCAGCGATCGCGGACCTGATCGCCCTGGCCTGCGCGCGGGCCGAACTGAGCGGCCAGCCCGGGCTCGATGCCCGGGCCGCTTTCCTCGGGCATGCCGCACCGGCGCTGCCCCAGGTTCTCGCTGCTGTGCACGGCGCGGGGCGGCGCCGGGTCGTCGTGCTGCCGTTGCTGCTCACCGCCGCCTACCACAGCGGCACGGACATTCCGGGAGCACTGCGGGAGGCGCGGGCCGCGTTCCCCCGGCTGAGCATCGCCTACGGCGAGCCACTGGGCCCGGACCCGGGGCTGCTGCACGCCCTCGACCGCCGCCTCGCGGAGGCCGACGCGGCAGCCGATGGTGGGGCCGCCGGGGACGGCCGGGCGGGCAGCACGGCGGTGGTGCTCGCCGCCGCCGGGTCCAGCCGGCCGTCCGCCAACGCCGCGGTCGCCCAGATGGCCGCGGACTGGAAGGCGGCCCGCGGCTGGCGCGCCGTGCTGCCCGCCTATGCCTCGGCCGCGTCGCCGACACCCGAGCAGGCGGTGGCGGCCCTGCTGCGCGACGGTGCGCAGCGTGTTGTGGTGGCCAGTTACCTACTGGCTCCCGGCCTGTTCGCTGACCGGATCCGCGACGCGTCGCTGGCCGCGGGGGCCGCGGCGGTCTCCAGGCCGCTCGGCGCGGCGCCCGAGGTAGCCGACCTGCTCCTGCAGCGCTACACGGAGGCCTGCACCACCGGGGCCAGCAGCGCCGGCCCGCCGCGCCTGGCCCTCTCCACGCGGGCATCTGCGCGGCCGGCGAGTTAGGGTCGCCACATGGGCGTCGCCGGGAACCGCGTTACGCACGACGTGCTCAACCAGGTTCCGCCGCTGGCCGGCCGTGACGTTGCCGAGGACCCCGCGCTGCTGGCTGGGCTCGAACGGGAGGGGGCCGGCTGGGCATCGGGCGATCTGCACACGCTCGGCTCGCTGGCGGGCTCGGCTGACGTTGCCGAGCACGCGCGGCTCGCCAACGAGCATCCGCCCACGGCGCGCAGCTATGACGCGCGCGGCAACCGCATCGACGAGGTGGAGTTCCACCCGTCCTGGCACGCGCTGATGTCCACCGCCGTGGCCCACGGCCTGCACGCTGCCCCCTGGGCCGACCAGACCCCCGGCGCGCACGTGGCCCGGGCGGCCAAGTTCTACGTCTGGGCGCAGGCCGAGGCGGGGCACGGCTGCCCGATCTCGATGACCTACGCGTCCATCCCGGCGCTGCGCCAGGAGCGCCAGCTCGCGGACCGGTTCGAGCCGCTGCTTAGCGCCCGCGAGTACGACCCCGGGCTGCGGCCGCCCGAGAACAAAGCCGGGCTGCTGGCGGGCATGGCCATGACCGAGAAGCAGGGCGGGTCGGACGTGCGGGCCAACACGACCCGCGCCGAGCCGGCACCGGCCGAGGGCGACGGCGCCCACCTGATCACCGGGCACAAGTGGTTCTGCTCGGCCCCCATGTGTGACCTGTTCCTGGTCCTCGCGCAGGCGCCGGCCGGACTGACCTGCTTCCTGCTGCCCCGGGTGCGGCCCGACGGGTCCCGCAATACCATGCGGATCCAGCGGCTCAAGGACAAGCTCGGCAACCGGTCCAACGCCTCCGCCGAAGTCGAGTTCGACGCGGCGCTCGCCTGGCAGGTGGGCGCGGCTGGGCGCGGCGTGCCCACGATCATCGAAATGGTCAGCGCGACCAGGCTCGACTGCGTGCTGGGCAGCGCCGCAGCCATGCGGCAGGGCTGTGTCGCGGCGGTCCATCACGCCTCCTGGCGCCAGGCGTTCGGCAAGGACCTGATCTCCCAGCCGCTGATGGCCGCCGTGCTCGCCGATCTCATCGTGGAGTCCGAGGCGGCCACCACGCTCGCGGTGCGGCTGGCTGGCGCCGCTGAGCGGGCCGCGCGCGGTGACGCGCAGGAGGCGGCGCTGCTGCGGGTAGCCCTGCCCGCCGCCAAGCACTGGGTCTGCAAGCGCGCACCCGCCCATACGGCGGAGGCGCTGGAATGCCTGGGCGGCAACGGCTACGTCGAAGAGTCCGGCCTGCCGCGGCTGTACCGCGAAGCGCCACTGAATTCCATCTGGGAGGGGTCCGGAAACGTGACGGCGCTGGACGTGCTCCGCGCGCTGGCCCGTGCCGCTGCTCCCGCCAGCACGGGGCCTGCCGACGCGCTGCTCGCCGAGCTCGACCGGGCCGCAGGCGGCGACCGCAGGCTGGACGAGGCCTGCGACCGCCTGCGCGGCCTGCTGCCCGGGCTGGCCGCCACGGCGGGGCCGGACGCCGAATTCGCCGCCAGGCGGCTCGCCGGGACGATCGCGGTGACCCTCCAGGCCGCACTGCTGGTCCGGCACGCGCCCGCGGCGGTGGCGGACGCTTTCTGCGCTTCGCGGCTGGGCTCAGGCTCACGGGGCTCAGGCTCACGGGGCTCGGGCTCACTGGGCTTGGGCACCCTCAGCGGACCTGGCGTCCCGTTCGGCACGCTTCCGGAAGACGTGGCCACCGGCGCCATCCTTGACCGCGCCACGGCCTCGTCCCGGTAGGGTCTGTTAGTGCGCGTTTGGCCGGGAACCGCCTATCCGCTGGGCGCGACATGGGACGGGGCCGGTACCAATTTCGCGCTCTTCTCAGAGGTCGCCGAGCAGGTAGAGCTATGCCTGCTCGACGGCGATGACCCAGGTCAGCTCGCTGAAACGAGAATCACGCTGACCGAGGTCGACGGGTTCGTCTGGCACGGGTACCTGCCCGGGGTGGGACCTGGCCAGCGCTACGGGTACCGGGTGCACGGCCCCTACGAGCCACGGCGCGGCCACCGGTGCAACCCGGCCAAGCTGCTGCTCGACCCGTACGGCAAGGCGATCGAGGGCGAGGTGCGCTGGAACGAGGCCCTGTTCTCGTACCGGTTCACCGATCCGGCCGCCATGAACACCGCCGACAGCGGGCCGTTCATGCCTAAGAACGTCGTGATCAACCCGTTCTTCGACTGGGCCGACGACCGGGCTCCGCGCACTCCCTACCACGAGACCGTGATCTACGAGGCTCACGTCCGGGGCCTTACCCTGCGCCATCCCGAGGTGCCGGCCCAGCAGCGGGGCAGCTACGCGGGCCTGGCCCATCCGGCGGTCATTGAGCACCTGATCCAGCTCGGCGTCACGGCTGTGGAGCTGATGCCGGTGCACCAGTTCGTGCCCGAGCACGATCTCGTCGCCCGGCGGCTGACCAACTACTGGGGATATAACACGATCGGCTTCCTGGCCCCGCACGACAGGTACTCCTCCTCCGGCCAGCGGGGCAGCCAGGTCGGTGAGTTCAAGGCCATGGTGAAGGCGCTGCACGAGGCGGGCATCGAGGTGATCCTGGATGTCGTCTACAACCACACGGCCGAGTCCGACCACCGGGGACCGACGCTGTCCTTCCGCGGCATCGACAACTCCGCCTACTACCAGCTCCGCGACGACGACAAGCGCTACTACCTGGACTACACCGGCTGCGGCAACAGCCTGAACGTCCGGCATCCGCACGCGCTGCAGCTGATCATGGACTCGCTGCGGTACTGGGTCCTGGAGATGCACGTAGACGGTTTCCGGTTCGACCTGGCCTCCGCCCTGGCCCGGGAACTGCACGAGGTGGACCGGCTGGCCACCTTCTTCGACCTGGTGCAGCAGGATCCGGTGGTATCGCAGGTCAAGCTGATCGCCGAGCCGTGGGACGTCGGCGAAGGCGGCTACCAGGTCGGGAACTTCCCGCCATTGTGGAGTGAGTGGAACGGCAAGTACCGTGACGTGGTCCGGGACTTCTGGCGTGGCAGCCGGGATACGCTGCCGGAATTCGCGTCCCGACTGACCGGGTCGAGCGATCTCTACGAGACGAGCGGCCGCCGGCCCTTCGCCTCGGTCAACTTCGTCACCTGCCACGACGGGTTCACGATGACCGACCTGGTCTCCTATAACAACAAGCACAACGAGGCCAACGGCGAGGGCGGAGCCGACGGCAGTGACGACAACCGGTCCTGGAACTGCGGCGTCGAAGGCCCCTCGGCCGATCCGGCGGTGAACGAGCTGCGCAGGCGGCAGCGGCGCAACTTCCTGGTCACCCTGTTCTGCTCACAGGGAGTGCCGATGCTGCTGCACGGGGATGAGCTTGGCCGCACCCAGCAGGGCAATAACAACGCGTACTGCCAGGACAACAAGATCTCCTGGGTGGACTGGGAACATGCCAGCCAGGAGAAGGACCTCCAGGAGTTCACCCGCGCCCTCGCCGCGTTCCGTCGGCGCCACCCCGTGTTCCGCCGCCGCCGGTTCTTCGAGCACCCCGACGGCCGGACCGGTGGGCCCCCAGGAGACATCGCCTGGCTGACTCCGTCCGGCCGGGAAATGACGGACGACGACTGGAATACCGGCTACGCCAAGGCGCTGGGAGTCTTCCTGAACGGGGACGCGATCAGTGAACCCGATCCGCGGGGCGAGCGGGTGCGCGATGACACGTTCCTCCTGCTGTTCAGCGCGGACAGCCAGCCGGTCGCGTTCACGCTGCCCGCGGCCCGGTTCGGCCGCGGCTGGACCGTGGTGCTCGACACCGCGTCGCCGGCCGCGCCGGACGACCCGCCGGGTGCCGCCACGCCCAGGCCGCGCAAGGCCGGTGCCCGGGTGGTGCTCAGGGCACATTCCATGATGGTGCTTCGCCGGGTCAAGCCCGAAGTCTGATTGACTGCTGGCCGTGCGGCAGATCCATCCCACGGAAAGTAGCGGCCAGGAAGTCAGCCTGCCCGGTCTGTATGCCTATCCCGACGAGCCCGCGCGCGGGGGCAGGCCGTGGGTCCGCGCCAACATGGTGGCCAGCGCCGATGGCGCCGCCACGGCGAACGGCCGCTCTGGGGGCCTGTCCGGCGAGGCCGACCGCACAGTGTTCGGTGTTCTCCGGGCCCTCGCCGATGTTGTGCTGGTCGGCGCGGGCACAGTGCGGGCCGAGGCATACCGCACGCCCCGGGTGGGTGAGCGCTGGGCGTGGCTACGGGAAGGGCGGCCGGCCGCGCCACCTATCGCCGTGCTGAGCCGCAGTCTCGACCTCGGCCAGGGCCGCGCCCTGGTAACTGGAACCAGGGGCCCGGCCCGCACGATTGTGATCACCGTCCAGGCCGCCCCGGCCGACCGCAAGGCCGCCGTGGCCAGGGACGCCGAGCTCATTATCGCGGGCGAGGATAGCATCGATCTGCACTCCGCGATCAGTGCCCTGGCCGCTATGGGGCACCGGCGCATCCTCACCGAGGGCGGCCCGCATCTGCTGGAAGAGATCATTGAAGCCGGCCTGCTCGACGAACTCTGCCTCACCATAAGCCCGCTGCTGGCCGGAAGCGGGGCGGGGCGGATTGTCCAGGGAATGGCCGCGGACGCGGAGCGGCCGGGCCTGGGCCCGCTGTCCCTCGCGCATGTGCTTGAGGACCAGGGGTACCTGCTGTGCCGGTACGTGCGATCGGCCGGGCCGGCCGGAGCAGCTATTTCGTCGCGAGGACCGCGCCGAGGTCGTAGCTGACCGGCTCTTCGAGCTGAGCGTAGGTGCAGGAGCGGGGATCACGGTCCGGGCGCCAGCGGGCGAACTGGGCGGTGTGCCGGAAGCGCCGCCCTTCCATGTGGTCGTAGCGGACCTCGACCACCCGTTCCGGCCGCAGCGGGATGAACGAGAGGTCCTTGCCCGCATTCCACCGGCTGGTCTCGCCGTCGCGGGGATTGCGGGCGCCGCCTGCGCGTTCGGCCGTGCCCTCCACCTGGCCCCAATTCCACGGATGCCCTTCGAACGTCGTGACCAGCGGCTGCAACTCGGCGTAAAGCTCCTGGCGGCGGGCCATCGGGAACGCGCCGATCACCCCGACGCTGGCCAGGTCACCCGCGTCTGTGTAGAGGCCGAGCAGCAGCGAGCCGATGGCATCCGGGCCGCTCTTGTGCGGCCGGTAGCCAGCCACCACACAGTCGGCGGTGCGTTCGTGCTTGATCTTGAACATGATCCGTTTGTCGGGCTGGTAGGTCCCGCTCAGGGCCTTGGCGACGATCCCGTCGAGCCCGGCCCCCTCAAATTGCCGGAACCAGTCCTGGGCCAGCGCATGATCGGTGGTGGCAGGCGTTAGGTGCATCGGCGGGCCGGCCGTGGCCAGGGTGCTGGCCAGCACGGCGCGGCGCTCCTCGAACGGTCGGCCGGTGTAGTCGACATCCCCGAGGGCAAGCAGGTCGAAGGCCACGATGTGGGCTGGCGTCTGCGCGGCCAGCAGCGTAACCCGGCTTGCGGCCGGGTGGATCCGCTGCAGCAGGGCCTCGAAGTCCAGGCTGCGGCCGTCGGCAGCGGGAATCACGATCTCCCCGTCGATCACGCACCGCGGCGGCAGGTGCGTGATGACCGCTTCGACCAGCTCAGGGAAATACCGGGTGAGCGGCCGCTCGTTCCGGCTGCCGATCTCCACCTCGTCCCCGTCACGGAAGATGACGGACCGGAAGCCGTCCCATTTGGGCTCGAAGCTGTACGGGCCGTCGGGGATGTCCTTGACCGCCTTGGCCAGCATCGGCGCGACCGGCGGATTGACCGGGAGGTGCATGCCCCTATCCTGCCCGGTGCGTGATCGCCGCCGCGCACTGCCCGGTCATCGATAGCCTTTTCAGCACTGACCCTGCCCGCACGGGGCACCTTCACCAGTCCATCCAGGGAGCCCAGACGTGGCACTGCACAAGAAGACCGACGACCAGAGCGGCCGGAACGATGTCGACGTCAACCCGCTTTATGTCCAGATAGATCGCGAGCCGGTGCCCCGCCGGACGATGCCGCCGCACGGGATGCTGCCCGACACGGCGCTCCAGGTGGTCAGGGATGAGCTGATCCTGGACGGCAATGCCCGGCTCAACCTGGCCACCTTCGTGACGACCTGGATGGAGCCACAGGCCACGCGGCTGATGACCGAATGCCTCGACAAGAACATGATCGACAAGGATGAGTACCCGCAGACCGCGGAGATCGAGTCCCGCTGCGTGAGCATCCTGGCCCACCTGTGGCACGCCCCGGCGGACTCGGGTGCCACCGGCTGCTCCACCACCGGGTCGAGCGAGGCCTGCATGCTCGGCGGGATGGCCCTGCTGTGGCGGTGGCGGGAGCGAAGGCAGGCCGCCGGGGTCCCGGCCGCCCAGCCGAACCTGGTGATGGGCACGAATGTGCAGGTGTGCTGGGAGAAGTTCTGCCGCTACTGGGACGTAGAGCCGCGCATGGTGCCGATGGAGGCCGGCCGGCTGCACCTGCGCGGGCCGGAGGCAGCCGCCCAGTGCGATGAGAACACCATCGGCGTGGTGGCCGTGCTCGGCTCGACCATGGACGGCAGTTACGAGCCGGTCGGCGAGATCAGTGACGAACTCGACCGGCTCGCCGCGCGCGGCGGCCCCGACGTCCCGATCCACGTGGATGGTGCCTCAGGCGGCTTTGTCGCGCCGTTCATCCAGCCCGAACTCGTGTGGGACTTCCAGGTCCCCCGGGTGGCCTCCATCAACGCGTCCGGGCACAAATATGGGCTGGTCTATCCCGGAGTGGGCTGGGTCGTGTGGCGGGACGCCGCGGCGCTGCCGGAGGACCTGGTGTTCAAGGTGAACTACCTCGGCGGGGAGATGCCGACCTTCGCGCTGAATTTCTCCCGGGCCGGCTCAAATGTCGCAGCGCAGTACTACAACTTCCTGCGGCTCGGCTTCGAGGGCTACCGGAGAGTCCAGCAAGCCTGCCAGGACGTCGCGCTGCACATGTCTGGGCAGATCGCCAGGATGGGGCCGTTCGAATTGCTCAGCGACGGAGGCGAGCTGCCGGTCTTCGCGTTCAAGATCAGCGACGAGTCCGCTGGCTATACGGTCTTCGACCTGTCCGAGGAGCTTCGCGAGCGTGGCTGGCTGGTGCCGGCCTACACGTTCCCAGCCAACCTGACCGACACCGCGGTCCTCAGGGTCGTGGTCCGCAACGGTTTCGGCAAGAACCTCGCTGATGCGTTCCTCGCGGATCTGCGCCGCCACTCCCGGGCGCTGGCGGCACATCCCAACGCGCATGTGCCGCTGGCCGCCGAACCGGACCGGCAGGGGTTCGCCCACTGACCCCCGTGGTCAAGCGTCCTTGCGCAGCCGGTCCAGTGCCTCAGCGAGGATCGCGGCGCCGTCGGTGTCGGTCCGCCGCTCCTTCACGTAGGCCAGGTGCGTCTTGTAGGGCTCGCTGTGCGGCGGTCCGGGAGGGCTGTCCTTCTCCCGGCCCGCGGGAAAGCCGCAACGCGGGCAATCCCACGTCTCCGGGACCGCGGCATCACTGGCGAAGCTCGGCCGGGTCTCATGCCTGTTCGAGCACCAGAAGGAGATCCGTATCCGCGGCGCGGCCTCACCACGTTCCGCCTCGCCCATCGGGCCGGCGCCGACGCGGCTGCCCCGGATGGCGTTTCCACTACTCACTGCTCACCCCTCGTTGGTCCGCTGCCATACCCGGGCCTAGTGGCCCGCCCAGTTGTCCTTCGCCGCGGCGCTTCGCGGCCGCCCAGCGCTCTGCGGCGCCCGCGCATTCAGTGATTCAGGAGCAGGTCCAGGCCGATGATGCAGAGAAACCAGAGCGCTCCCGTGAAAATGGTGAGCCGGTCCAGGTTCCGCTCCACCACTGAGGACGAGCCGAGCGTCGAGGAGACCCCGCCACCGAACAGGTCAGAGAGCCCTCCGCCCTTGCCCTTGTGCAGGAGCACCAGCAGCATCATCAGCAGGCTCGTGATGATGAGCACCACAGAAATAGCGATAATCACCGCTCGTTCTCCTCCCTCCGGGTGGCCTGTTAGGCGCTAGGTATCAGTTCACGGTACCGGCATATTCTCACAAATTCACCGGCGTCCAGGCTCGCGCCACCAACCAGCGCGCCGTCAATATCGGGCTGCGTCATGATCGAGGCTATGTTGTCTGCTTTCACTGACCCGCCATACAGAATACGCACACCTGCTGCCTCTGCGTCCCCGTGAACCGCCGAAAGCCTGCCCCGAATCGCGCCGCAGACCTCCTGTGCGTCCTCCGGCGAGGCCACCTCGCCGGTGCCGATCGCCCAGACCGGCTCGTAGGCAACGACCAGGCCCGCCACCTGAGCAGGCGCCAGCCCGGCGAGGCCGCCATCGAGCTGGGCGAGCGTGTGGCTGATCTGGTCGCCAGCGCGGCGCACATCCAGGTTCTCGCCGATGCACAGGATGGGCGCGAGGCCGGCCCGGAGCGCGGCCTTGACCTTCGCGTTCACCAGTGCGTCGTCCTCGCCGTGGTACTGGCGGCGCTCCGAGTGGCCGACCAGCACGTAACTGCACCCGAGCTTGGCCAGCATCAGCCCGGATATGTCGCCAGTGTAGGCGCCCTGGTCATGCGGTGAGATGTCCTGCGCACCGTAGACGATCCGCAGCCGGTCCCCCGCCACCAGGGTCTGCACGCTGCGCAGCGCCGTGAACGGCGGGAGCACGGCCACGTCGGCCGCGTCGAAATCCTTGTCGGTCAGCGAGAACGCCAGCTTCTGCACGAGCGCGAGCCCCTCGAAGTGCGTGTTATGCATCTTCCAGTTGCCCGCCAAGAGCGGTCTGCGCACGACGGAACCTTTCGTCATGAGGAGCCCTCGCCATGCCCGGGGGTCCGGGGGTTGCCCCCAGGGCAAGCACCGCAGTTGCCCGCCAAGAGCGGTCTGCGCACGACGGAACCTGTCGTCATGCGGGTTCCTCCAGCGCGATCAGCCCGGGCAGCGTCCGCCCTTCCAGGTACTCCAGGCTGGCCCCGCCACCAGTGGATA
>JAWWPY010000444.1:0-2883 GCA_033854735.1 Streptosporangiaceae bacterium
CTGCATGGCCTTCACCGAGGGAGCCGGCTCCGATTGGCTCAGCCTCGCTGTCGTCGACGGGTACCACACGGCGGCGGTTCTCGGCACTGTCGCGTTCGCCATCCTTCTTTCCGCGATGACCGCCGGACGCTGGTTCGGCCCCAGGCTCGTCGACTTGTACGGCCGCGTCCGGGTATTGCGGGCCTGCATTGCTGCCGGCCTGGCCGGCCTGCTCCTGATCGATTTCGGTGTGTACCTGCTGGCCGCGCTGGCTGGAGCCGCGCTGCTGGGATTGGGGACGTCGCTCGGCTTCCCGGTTGCCCTCAGTGCCGCCGCGGACGACCCCCGGTACGCGGCGGGCCGGGTCAGCACCACCACCTCGATCGGTTATGTGGCGCTCCTGGCCGGGCCACCAGCTATCGGATTCGTCGCTGACCACGTCGGGGTGCTGCATAGCCTTTCCCTCGCTGGCGCGCTCCTCGCCGTCGGCTTCATCTTGTGCCGCGCCACGGCACCTATCAGCCCGCCCAGCCACCTACCGCACTCATCCGCCGGGGCACCTCGGCGCTGAGTCATCGTGCCGAATGGTTCTGTGCGGGCCAGTCGCAGCTATCGCCGCCCGGGCACCGCCAGAACTGAGGTAATGCACATCCACGGGAGCGAAGACGCCGCCGCCCGAACCGTGACCGCTTCTCCCACCACGGGCATGCCCTCCATAGGACGTGGTTCGCCATCATCGTTCGGCGTTTTCGAGGAATCGAAGGAATTCCAGGACTGGAATGCCATAGGAACCGGGCTCCCTGGAACGCTGGCCCGAAAGATGGCCGTGGTGCACGAGGGCGTGGATCGTGGTGACTGGGCAGCGCAGGATGCACGCGCACTCTGCGGGCTCGAGCATTTCGTTCTCAAATCTGATCCCGGCGAGATGGCGCAATACCTCTGTCTCGCGGATCCGGTAAGAACGACCCAGCCGGATACTCCTGAGCCTGCCGGCGTGGATCAACCGGAGAACCGCCCCACGAGGTCGGGCCAGCGCCTCGGCGGCCTCCGTCACGGTCAGGTATTTCGGCAGCCACGGCTCATGGCCGCTGGCCAGCCATGCCGGGTCGTTGATGGCGGTCATGGGCAGTTGCAGCGCAGTTCGAAGAAGACGCAGCGGCCGTACTCGTCGCCCCTCTGACCCCACCGGTAAGCGAGCAGGCGGACGATCTCCAGGCCCCGGCCGTCCACGGACAGTTGCTCACAGTCTTTCGCGGCCGGGAGGTACTTTGAGCCTTGGTCGCGTACCTCGATCCGCGCACATCCCGGGGCCCGGAGCACGGTGACCTCAAAGGTGCCCCCGGCTCCAGAGTCGGTGTGCTGCAACGCATTCGTACATAGCTCCGAGGTCAGTAAGACCGCTTCGTCGAGCATCGAGCAACTCGGCCCGACGACGCGCCTAACGAAATCCCGGGCGCACTTGACCTGGTCTTGCCGGCCGGGGAACACGCGCCTTATCGGTCTGGTCACGCGAGCATCCCGGGGGGCTCGATGAGGGCGAGGTACACGAAGTTGGCGCTCATCCGTCTCGAGCACACGGCTTCCAGCAGGGCCCGCGCGAGTTCCTCACCGGCGTCTTCGCCCAGCCACCGGGCGGCCGCGTCGACCACCGCGATCCGCTGAATCGGGGATATCTGGCTTTCGCGTTCGCGCAGGACGGTCACCGCGGCGAGCCGCTGCGTGGCTGACGGCATTTCAGGGATCCGCGGGGCGTGGCGTCCGGCCTCTGGATCACCGGCCGCGGCGGCGCCGACTTCGAGTGTCCAGGCCAGTGCCCGTTCGGTCGGTTCAGCGGAAGGCAGCGTGGCGAAGACCAGGGCGACGCGGCTCCAGTCCTCCAGGATGTGCGCGAGCACGTGGGCGCGCTTGGGGGTCATGCGGAGCACGACTGCGGTTTCAGTAGCGCCGGAGTCAGGGTCGGTGATCGTGGTGCCGTCGGACTCGACGATCTGGCCGTTATCTAGTTCGGCGCGGAAGCGTCCTGATGGCGGATCGGTAGGGTTCGCCATGGGTCTTCGCCCTTCGCAGTAAGGGTGAGGATCAAGGCTCGGGTCGGTGTTGGCGCACCGGCCCGAGCCGCCTTGCGGGTCAACCTCCTACTGTCGTTATCTGACCGCACGGTCGGATCGCGCGGAAGGTCCGTTAGGCAGTCCAGTTGCGCGGCTGCTCGCTAGTCCGCCAGGTAGTCCAGGGCAGCGACAGGGTCATCGCGTTCATCGTCAGCGGGATGGCGGCGCGGTCCGGCCAGGTGGGGGAGGCTGGCGGCCTGGGGTGCTGCGGGCGTGTGGACATCCGGTGGCGTCGAAGGCCATCTGCTCGGCCGCCGCGGGCAGCAGCCGGGTCTGCCATTCGGCCGGGGCAGCGCGCGTGAGGGCGGTTCGCTCCGGGTCGAGATAGAGAAACGACCAGAGCTCGCTCAGCCAGTCCAGCGTGTACAGGCAGAGCGTGTGCTGTTCCCAGCAGGCAGGAAGCGTCGCCGCGATCTGGCCGTACCCGGGCTTGTAGATCTGCTCGACCCAGGCGCGGAGCCGGCCGGTCATGGCGTCCCGTTCGCGGCCGTCGAGTCTCCACCACCGCGGCGGGGAGACCGGCTGGTAGCCGGGTTGCCCATCATCGTCGCCGGATCCTGCCGGCTGGGCGAGGCGCTGGGTGAGTTCTTCGACTTGGCGGTCGAGCCCGTCGAGTCCGTTCACGATCATCGAGTGACGGCGGACCGTTTCGTTAATGCGCGCGATTGTCGCGCTCAGAGAAGAGGCCTCGGCGGTGAGCTGGTGCAGCCGCGGGGCGATCTCCTGGTAGTGGGCCGCTTCGCGGGCGTCCAGGCCGCCGATGCGTTCACCATGGCTGGCGAGCTGGAGCAGCGCG
>JAWWPY010000445.1:0-3065 GCA_033854735.1 Streptosporangiaceae bacterium
CGCTGAGCCCGACCGTGCCCACCACGATCAGGATCACCACGTTGAGCAGCAGCTGGTAGAGCGAGCCGGCCGCGTCGCGCCAGCTGGAGAACGCGACCGACAGGCCGATCGACGCGGCCGCCGGGAGCGTGGTGATCGAGATGAACACGCCGATCAGCGCGTTGGCCCGGGACTCGGTGAGGGAAACCACCCCTACCACCCCGGCCAGGACGGCCACGATGACGGAGAAGACGTTGGGTGAGTTGATCAGCTCCGCCACCGGCCGCACCCCATGCAGGAACGGCTCGGGCGCCACGCCCGCCGCCCGGATGGCCAGCGCGAACAGGAACGCCGCGATCACCGCGGCCAGGAAGCCGCGGCCCAGCGCGGTGAGCGACTCGCGGACCAGCGGCCCATCCCGCTTGCTGAAGCCCAGCGCGGCGGCGATGATCGCGTAGTACTCCGGGCCGACCACCATGGCCCCGATGACCAGGATCTGCGAGTTGGTCAGGATGCCCACGGCCGCGATCAGCCCGGCGATGACGAGCAGGATGTAGAAGCTCGGCGGGTAGGTCGCGCCGGCCCGGATCGCCCCCTCCACCATGGCCCAGACCGGGATCCGCTCGCGGCGAGCGTACCGCCGTGTCTCGGTGGCGCTGGGCGGCCCGGCCAGGGCCACGTTCACCTCGCCGACCGTGACCGAGCCCCCGCCGTTCATGTGCAGCCAGCGCAGCTGCCGTAGCACCGGGTTGGCCGACTCGTTGAGCAGGTCGAACTGCACCGCGTCGCCGTCCGGGCGCCGGGCCGCGGCTGGCAGCACGACCAGGTTGCGCACGCCCGGCTCGGCCGTCAGCGCGGTCACCAGTCGCAGTGTCAGATCCTGCGGGCTCACCACGCGCACGTGGAGCACCCAGCCTCCCCCGTTCCCCCGGAATCCCCGCCGCTATCCTGCCCGCCCGCCAGGCGTGTCACACCCGGGGCCCGGCCGGGCCCCGGGGTCCCCGGCGGGGTCCGGTGCGGGGTCCCCGGCGGGGTCCGGTGCTGGATCCCGGGCGAGACGCGCAATGATTGAGCCCATGACGCCGGATCGCGCCAAAACAGCTCATGTGATTGTCTAGACCATTCTTTTTGGACCTCCGCCAGGCTTAAACTTTGCTTCCAATGACCACCTCTGCCTGATACAAAAGAAATCCGCGACGGGGGCCGGAAGCCGCCCGTGCGGCTTATCTCGTGCCTATGGAGCGACGATTCATGTACGGCAGATTTCTCAGAGTTGCCGCCGGGACAGTCACGGCCAGCCTGCTGGCCGCCGGTGGCGGGGGTGCCCAGACGGCACTGGCCGGCTCGCGGAGCGTGGTTCAGGTGCCGTGCAGCGCGGCCGCTCTGACCACAGCCGTCAGCAGCGCCAGCAGCGGCGAGACCCTCAGCCTGGCCACACTCTGCACCTACGGGCTCACCTCCGCCCTGCCGCCCATAGTGGAAAAACTCACCATCAAGGGCAATCGCGCCACTATCGAGGGACAGAGCGCCGGCGCCCCGGACTTCGCGATCCTCACCGTGGGCGGCAGGAGCGGAACGGACATCGGGACCCTGGCGGTCAGCGGCCTGAACATCAGCGGCGGTGCCCCCGGCATCAATCTGCTCAATGGCGCGGTCTCCGTGGATGGCGGCACGTTCTCAGGCAACACTACCGCCATAGAAAGTAACTTTTTCACGACTCTCCACGTAAGCGGGGCCACATTCACTGGTAACAGCGGGGAAGACGGGGGAGCCATATTCGGCACCGCCAGCGTGAGCGTGACGGACAGTACCTTCACCGGGAACAGCGCGGAGCGGGGCGGCGCGGTGTATCTCCAGTACGGCAAGCAAGAAATTACGCACTGCCAGTTCTCCGGCAATACTGCCACGTACGCGGGTGGCGGCCTGTACGACGACAGCAACATCACGATGACCGGTACCACCTTCTCCAGCAACCACGCCGAGGTCGGTGGAGCGGTCAGCGTCTTTGACCTGTCCTCCGCCGCACTAGCCGTGAGCGGATCTGCGTTCGTCGCCAATACCGCCCGCATCGGCGGGGCTATCTACAACTACGACGGCCTGACCGCGACCGACAGCGTCTTCACTGCGAACCACGCCAGCCAGGGCGGCGCGGTCGACCAGGACTGGTACGCGACGCTGACGGGCGACCTCTTCACGCGGAACACGGCCACGGCCAGTGGCGGCGGCATGTACGCGGGCTACACCACCACGGTGAGCCAGTCCACGTTCGCGCGGAACACGGCCGGTTCCCACGGCGGCGGGATTGACAACGGGCTCGGCTCGCTGAACCTCGCCGGGCCGCTCGTCGTGAGCGGGAGCTCGGTCACCGGCAACGTCGCCGGAACTGACGGCGGCGGGATCTTCAACGACAGCACGCACCGTGCCACCGCCGGCCTCGCGGGCACGACCACGGTCGGGAACCTCCCCGACAACTGCGCGCCCCCCAGTGCGGTCTCGGGCTGCGCTGCGATGGCCACCGCGATAGGCGGCGCTGGCCTGGCGTGGGGCGGGGACCGTCCCACGCCAGGGCGATCCGTGCCGTGGCGATCCGTGCCGAGGCACCACGGTGGCCATCTTCCCCGGCTCCTGCTGCGGGAACTGAGCGGCCGCTAGCCAGCGTCGCCGAACCCGCGGCCAGGACAGCCGCCGGGCCGGAGATCAGGAATTAAGGGAGCGAAGAGGACGCCGGCTGCACCCGCGGGCACGGGGACGGCCCGCCGGACGTTGTCCATGTGGTCCGTGCCGGGCCACCACGGCGGCCGCATCCCCCGCGTCGAAAGACCGCTGCCCAGCAGCCGGTAACGGCCCCCAGCTCAGGGGCCAGGCTCCCCGCCGGGAGCCTGGCCCCTGACTATGCCCGCGCCGCGGCAAGACCGCGGTGCGGCCCCAGTGCGGGGCCGGCTACACGCCGCGTTCGGCGACCAGGCGGCCCGAGGCGATGGCTGCCGTGAAGGCCTGGTAGTCGCGCTCGTTCTGGTCCGCGTAGGCGGCCGAGAAGTCCGCGATCGCGTTCTCGAACACGTCCGACCCGCCGAGGTACGCGGCGA
>JAWWPY010000446.1:0-5208 GCA_033854735.1 Streptosporangiaceae bacterium
CCCCGGGTTCCGCTGGCCATGGGGCCGAGGGCGCCGCGGCCGATGGCGCTGCTTCCGAGGGCACCGGGGCAGGCGGATGAGCAGGCCAGGCGGATGAGCAGGTCGGCCGTATGAAGCAGCGCGATCAGGCCGCCATGTCACCCCGGGGAGGTGGCCCGCTGCTGGCTGAGGGCCGCAAGCTCCAGCTGGCCACGATCAACCAGGATGGGACCCCGCACCTGGTGACGATGTTCCACACAATGATCGGCGGGCAGCAACACTCAGATCGTGCCCGCGTGTACGAGCAGCCAAGTCGGTGCTGGTCAGCGGGAGGCTTGTACTCGAAGCGGCGTGCCACCTCGTCCTATGCGGGCTTCACGTCGGTCGGGGGGGACAGGCCGTCGAGTGCGGCCTGGAGGATTGGCTCGAGGTAGCGGGCGTCGCCGTGGATCGCGGCGATGGCGATGACCATGTCGAGGACCTGCTCGAGGACGAGGTCGTCGCGGACCTCGCGAGCGCGCTGCGCGGCGGCGAAGAGTGGCTGGCATGCGGCGATCACCCGGGCGCAGTTGTTGCCGAATAAGGGGTCGGCCGGGATGACCCTCATCCAGATGGCGATCGCGTTCGTCACCCGCCAGCCTGCGGTCACCTCCGCGATCATCGGCCCGCGCACCATGGAACACCTGGACAGCTACCTCGCCGCCGACGGGATCGACCTGCCGGCGATCTGCTTGACCGCATGGACCAGATCGTCCCCCCCAGTCACGATCAACGTCGCAGACAACATGTGGAACTACACGCCAGCGCTCACTGCGGCATTCCGCCGCCGGTAGAGCAACCTCCCAGGGCATAAGCCACCTCCGCCACGCCCTCGCCGCCCGCCACGTGCCCGGAGCGCTTGCCCAGGACGCGGCAGAGACCGTCACCAACCACGGAGCCGGTCCAACAACCCGCACCCACCTGGGCGCTGTCGCCCTCCACGACCTCTACGGCCACGCATATGGCGCGGAGGATGTCAGATCATGTCGTCGGTGAACGGCAGCAGGACGGTCTTGAGCTCGGTGTAGGACTCGACAGCGGCCCGGCCGCCCTCCCGGCCGAGCCCGGACTGCCGGTAGCCGCCGAAGGCCGCGTGCGGCTCCAGCTGGTAGCCGTTGATGCCGACGGTCCCGGCCCTGATGGCCTTGGTCAGCCGCATCGCCCGCTTGATGTCGCTGGTCCAGACCGTGGCGGCCAGCCCGTACTCGGTGTCGTTGGCGATCCGCAGCGCCTCCTCCTCGTCGCTGAACGGGATCACCGACAGCACCGGGCCGAAGATCTCCTCCCGGGCGATGCTCATGTCGTTGGACACGTCGGTGAACAGGGTCGGCGTGACGAAGTTGCCCGCAGCCAGGTCGCCGTCGCTGCGGGTGCCGCCGCAGACCAGCCGGGCGCCGGCGGCCTGGCCTTCGGCGATCAGCCCGAGCACCCGGTCCAGCTGCCGGGCGTTGATCAGCGGCGCCGCGGTGACGGCGGGATCGAACGGGTTGCCGTAGCTGACCATGGTGCCGATCATCTCGGCCATCTCGAGGAACTCGTCCGCCACATCGCGGTGCACCAGCGCCCGGGTCTGCGCCAGGCAGACCTGCCCGGACAAGCCGAGGGTGACCGTGCCCATGGTGATGGCCGCGGCGGTGGACACATCCGCGTCGGCGAACACCAGCGCCGGGCTCTTGCCGCCCAGTTCGAGGCTGACCCGCTTGAAGCTGCCGGCCGCGGCAACCATGATCTTCCGTCCGACCGCCCGGCTGCCGGTGAACGAGAGCTTGTCGACCATCGGATGGTTGATCAGCGCGTCGCCGGTCGGCTCGCCCGGGCCGGTGACGATGTTGAGCACCCCGGCCGGCAGCCCAGCCTCCTCCATCAGCTGAGCCAGGCGGAGCACGGCGAACGTCGCGTACTCCGACGGCTTGAGCACGATGGTGCAGCCGGCCGCCAGGGCCGGGGCGATCTTCTGCGCGGCCAGCAGGATCGGCGCGTTCCACGGGACCACCGCGCCCACGACGCCGACCGGCTCGCGCAGCGTCATCACCATGTGGTCGCCACCCTGGAACGGTGGCAGCGTCTCGCCGGCCAGCTTGTCCACCCACCCGGCGTGGTGATCGAAGACATCGGCCACGAACGCCGATGACATGGCGTACACGGAGCCGAAGCTCAGCGGCACGCTGTTGTCCAGCGCCTGCAGCGCGAGCAGCTCGTCGCCGTGCTCGCGGACCAGGTCGGCGATCCGGCGCAGCAGCCGGATCCGCTCGTTAGCCCGCAGCCGCGGCCAGGGCCCGTCATCAAAGGCCCGCCGGGCCGCGCGGACGGCCAGGTCGACATCGTCCGGCCCGGCAATCGGGAACGAGGCCACCTCCTCGCCCGTGGCCGGATGACTGTGGCTCCACGTCTGGCCGGACTGGGCCGGGCGCCACTGCCCGTCGATCAGCAGGGAGCCGTCGCTGAGGCCTGCCTCGTCCCGGTGCGGCTTGATCGATGCGACCATCGCTAGAACCCCTCAACTAGAACACGTTCTACTCGTTGGGAGGGTACACCGAACTCTCCAGCGCGGCTAGAAACGCCGGCCGCTCCCCGCCGCCGTGCAGCAGCAGCGCCGCCCCGCTGGCGTAGGACGCCAGCGGGGATGCCAGGAGCAGGCAGGCCCCCGCCACGTCCTCGGGGGTCGCGAGCCGCTGCAGCGGCACCGTGCCGGCCACCGCGGCGAGGCCGGCCTGGCTGCCGTATGCCGCGGCCGCCGACTCGGTCAGCACCATGCTCGGCACCACGCAGTTGACCCGCACCTTCGGTGCCCACTCCACGGCCAGGCTGGTGGCCAGGCTGTGCAGGCCGGCCTTGGCCGCCCCGTAGGCGGCCGTGCCGGGCGACGGCCGGGTACCGCTGACACTGCCGATCATGATGATCGACCCGCCGTCAGGCTGGTCCTGCATCACCGCGTTGGCGCTCTGGGCCACCTGCAGCGGCGCGATGAGGTTCAGCTCGATCACCTTGGCGTGAAACCGCGGGGACGCGGTCGCGGCGTCCGCGTGCGGGGCACCGCCGGCGCTGCTGACCAGCACGTCGACCCGGCCGAACCGGTCCACGGCCGCGGCGACGAGCCGCTGCGCCTGGTCCGGGTCCCGCACGTCGGCGCGGACGAAGGCCGCGGTGCGGCCATCCGCGGCGGGCAGCCGGGACGCGGCGGCCGGTTCAGTCCGGCCGCACACCAGGACCCGGGCCCCGGCGCGCAGGAATCCCCGGGCGACGCCCGCCCCGATGCCCCGGGTGCCGCCGGTGACGACGACGCCCTGGCCCGCGAAATCGTCGGCGCCCACGGACCCCATGTTAGGCTGAATCACCAAGCAAACGCTAGGTTGAGCCGTTGTCAAGATCACTGATTATCACGATCACTGCAGGCCCTGTCCCGGGCGCGATGACTGCGAGGAAGCGGCGATGGGAATCGAGCTGCACACCAACGAGGGCATCGCGACGGTAGTCATCGACTTCCCGCCGGTCAACGCGCTTCCCGCCGCGGCCTGGTTCGATCTCGCCCGCGCGGTCGCCGCGGCGGGCGCTGATCCGGGCGTGCGGGCCGTGATCGTCGCCGCCGAGGGCCGCGGCTTCTGCGCCGGCGTGGACATCAAGGAAATGCAGCGGGCGCCGGGGCATGACGCCCTGCTCGGCGCCAACCGGGGCTGCTTCGCAGCCTTCGCCGCGGTCTACGACTGCGCGGTGCCGGTCATCGCCGCGGTGCAGGGCTTCTGCCTGGGCGGCGGCGTCGGCCTGGCCGGTAACGCCGACATCATCATCGCCGCGCAGGGCGCGACGTTCGGCCTGCCCGAAGTGGACCGGGGTGCCCTCGGCGCCGCCACGCACCTGTCCCGGCTCGTGCCGCAGCACCTGATGCGCGCGATGGTCTACACCTGCCGCACGGTGACGGCCGAGGAGCTGCTGGGCTTCGGCACGGTCGTCGACGTCGTGCCGCCAGCCGGGCTGCGGGCCGCGGCGCTGGCCGTCGGCGCCCAGATCGCGGCCAAGAACCCGGCCGTCATCAGGCTGGCCAAGCAGTCCCTGAACGGCATCGACCCCGTCGACGTCAAGCGGTCTTACCGGTACGAGCAGGGCTTCACCTTCGAGCTCAACCTGACCGGCGTGGCCGCTGAAGCACGCCAGGCGTTCGTGGACGGGCACTGACGGTGCGGGCATGACCGGCCAGGTGATGAGCCCCGCTGACGTCGTCAGCCAGCTGCGCCCGGGCATGACGATCGGGATCGGCGGCTGGGGGTCGCGGCGTAAGCCGATGGCGCTGGTCCGCGCCATCCTGCGGTCCGGCCTGACCGACCTGACGGTCGTGTCCTTCGGGGGGCCCGATGTCGGGCTGCTGATGGCCGGGGGTCACGTCCGCCGGGTGGTCTGCGGCTTCGTCTCGCTCGACACGATCGCGCTGGAGCCGCATTTCCGGCTGGGGCGCCAGCACGCGGCGGTCGGGCTCACCGAGCTGGATGAGGGGATGCTGCACTGGGGCCTGCTTGCCGCGGCGCACCGGCTGCCGTTCCTGCCGATCCGGGCCGGACTCGGCTCCGACGTCACGCGGGTGAACCCGGAGCTGCGCATGATCCGCTCCCCGTACGCCGACGGGGAGGAACTGGTGGCCATGCCGGCCCTCCGGCTGGACGCCGCGCTGATCCACCTGAACCGCTCGGACGCCGCCGGCAACGGCCAGTACCTCGGGCCCGACCCGTACTTCGATGACCTGTTCTGCCTGGCCGCGGGGCGCGCCTTCGTGTCCTGCGAGCGGATCGTGCCGACCGCGAGCCTGCTGGAAGCCGGGCCGCCGCAGAGCCTGCTGGTCAACCGGGCCATGGTGCACGGTGTGGTGGAGACCCCGGGCGGCGCGCACTTCACCAGCTGCGTGCCGGACTACGGCCGCGATGAGGCGTTTCAGGCGCGCTACGCGGCGGCGGCCGCGGACCCGGATGAGTGGCGGCGGTTCCGCGCCGAGTACCTGGCCGGTGATGAGGCCAGCTACCAGCAGGCCGTGCGGCGGTTCACGGAGCACCGGCCCGGGGCGGGCGAACCGGCGGCCGCCCCGTGACCGGCCCGCCGCCGGACGGGCAGCCCAGCCCGGCGCGGACCGCGCAGTCCGGTCCAGCGCAGTCCAGCCCGGCCCGGCACGGGCAGCCCGGCCCGGCCGGCGCGGGCCCGCCAAGCCTG
>JAWWPY010000447.1:0-6019 GCA_033854735.1 Streptosporangiaceae bacterium
TGGTCGAATACGATGGCGCCGCCCGGCACCGTACGGTCTGCCGCGATCTCTAACGCCGCCTTGGCGGATGTGTAGTTGTCGGTGTCGATGAAGCTCAGCACCAGGTCTTCCCCCTCCAGCCGCCGGCAGGTCGCCGTGATGTCGCCTGCGACGATCTCGACGTTCCGCTCGTCAAGATAGCGCCGCACGGCGGCCAGGCCGGTGAAGACGCAGCCGGGATGGTCATACATGTCCAGCGGTGAGCGGCGCGGCGGGAAACCACCGAAGGTATCGAAGCCGATCACAGGCCAGTCCGCGCCGAGCCGCTCGATCACGCGGGACAGGAACATCGTGGTGCCGCCCTTGAACATGCCGAACTCGGCCACCACACCACGCAGGCCCAGCCGGGCCGCGTTGACCAGGCACTGGTAGATGTGGACCAGCGTGTTCGGGTAGCCATTGGCCAGCGACGGCACCAGGAGCTGAGCCAGCTCGTCATGGAAGACCCGGTCGCGGAAGGCCAGGTGCCCGTAGCCGGCCACGATAACCTTCGGGGCGCCCTGGATGAACGGAAACGCCTCGCGCAGCAGGTCTTCCTTCTCCTCATCGGCAGCGACCACGAGCACGCCGTGACGCGCCTCGCTGAGCGCCCGAAACGGGCGCACGGGCACCGCAAGGGGCGGGCGGGCAACATGCATCGCGGGCACGTAGATGCCATCCACGACCGCGACCAGCCGGCTTGACGCAAGCGAGGCCAAGAGCCGCAGCGTCACGCCAATGAGCCCGAGCACCCCGGCCGGGCCGGCGCCGGACAGCAGATCGTGTTCCAGATCCTCAAGTAGCCTCCCGTAGTCGTCGTCACGCATCAGCCACGCCTTCCAGGCAGGAGGGCGAGGAATCTGGCGTGTAGCTCCGGGTGCGCGCGTTTGAGCGCGGCGATGAGGCACAGGGCGGCATCGGTGAGCGCCTGCACGCGGCGCAGCCGGGCCCCCGTCGGCTGGGTGCCGGACAAGGCCTGGAAGCAGGCTTCCAGATCGCCGAACCGGGAGAAGGCCCGTGCGGCGGCCTCGGGAACGGGCCGCCCGCCTACCTCTGGTGATTCGAGGTCTGCGCGCGAAAGCAGCAAGTCGAATCCGGGCGGGCCGCCGCTGTAGGGCTGGCTGACAGTACCTGCACCGAAGAGCAGCCCGGCCATGCTCGTGTCCAGGTCGGCGAGGTAGGTCTGGTATTTCAGGCAGTAGACCGGGAGGTCAACCGCAGTGTCCAGCCAGGTTTCGTCCCAGGTCGGCGGTGCGCCGCCCAGGCTGTATTCGAGCCGGTCGGCCTTGCGCGCGATGTTGGCCAGGATCGAGATGACCTCGCCCCGCCTCTTCCACGCATCGCGGTAGGCGGCGTCCTTCGCCTGGTGCAGGCACCTGACCACTTCCGCGAAATCAGCGTCAGTTGATGTCATGAGGACAACACCTTCCGGTATAAGAGTTCCCGCTTATCAAGATCCGCGACGAGATAACCGCCACCGTTCTCGCCCAGGAGGTACATGGCGCGGAATCCCTGGTGAATCGCGCTGCGCCATACCCATGCGGGCGCGGACTCGACTTCCAGGTCCGCCGCTGCGGCCTTGGCGACCTCGATGACGTCGCCGTCGATGCTCGTTTCGCTCAGGAACCCGGTGCGGCTTCTGGCCAGCCGGGACAGCACGGCGGCAAGCCCTTCCTCAGCAAAGATGGCCCGCGCGCCGTCTTCGTATTCGTCAGTGTCGGGGCTGGACTTGCGTTTGATCCGCAGCAGCGCCCGTGTCGTGGGTGACCAGCCCAGCACGGCCATAAAGCCCATGTGGATAGCGTCATGGAAGCGGTAAGCGTCAGCCCGCCGCGAGTTGTCGGTGAGCGGGTCGCCCAACTCGCCGCCAGCCCGGAACCCGGTCGGCCTGCCGCTGATGGTCACCGGGCCTTCGGGGAACGCGTTTGGCTCGACGCTCACCAGGGTCAGGCTGGCGGCACGGCGGCCGGACGGCAGTACCCGTTCTGCGAATGCCACCACCAGGCGGCGCGGGAACCGCTCACGCACCGGGTAGCCGGCATCCAAAACCGGTAGATCACCCCGCCGGGACTCGGAGCGCTGGCGCGGGTAGCGGTCGCGGGCACGGCGCAGGTTCGCCTCAGCGACTTCGTCCAGGTCAAGACCACACGCGGTCGCTACAGCCGACGCATACCACAGCAGGTCGCCCAGTTCTTCGCGCAGGAAATCCCGGTTCGCGGCCAGATCGATGCCATCCCGCAGGTACTTCTTATACACGTTGAGAATCGAGCCGGTCTCGCTGGCAAGGCCCAGCATCGGCGCGATGACACCTTGCGGGCCGCCGAGCTGTAACTGGCTTGTCTCGCTGGCGGCCTGCTGAAAGGCGGATAATTCCACGGTTACCTCCCCGTGGACGTGGGCTGTCGTCGGACTGTCGCGTCGGCGTCTGGCAGGCGTGTCAGCCGGCGGCCGGGATGCCTGCCTGCCTGGCAGTGCCCGCGCCGTCTGGCAGCGGCACTCCCCGCTGTCCGTTCCATCTGACTGGCCTCCCGTCGGGTACCAACACGGCTACCAGTAGCCAAGCCTGATTGCTGCAGACGGGTAAACAGCCTTGCGAGAACTTGCGAGGCAATTAGCCGAGCGTGTCGATCGCCGTCGTGATCAGCGAGCGTGCCTGGGTCCCGTAGACGGCCAGTTCCGCGAGTTTGTCGAAGGCTCGCGCATAGAGCGTGATCTCGCCCGGGGCGGTGACGGTCACCTGCGCGGACAGCAACTCGACGTGCACCCGCGCGTCATCGAAGATGGTGAACGCTTCCAGCGTCCACATCGGCCGTCCGCCCGCTGAGAACGGGATCACGCCGAGAGATACTGAGGGAAGCGCTATGGCGGTCAGCAAGTGCCCCAGCTGGGCGGCCATGATTTCTGAGTCGCCCAGCCGGTACCGTAGTACCGACTCCTCGATGATCATCGTGAACCGGTGCCCTGCGGCGTGCAGCAGGCGGTTGCGGTTCATCCGCGCACTGACTGCTTCTTCGACGTCATCGGGAGTGCCCCGGAAAGCGGTGATTGCAGTCATCAGGGCGTTCGCATATCCGGGAGTCTGGAGAAATCCTGGTATCACCGTCGAGCAGTAGATCTTGAACACGCGTGTGCGCTCATACAGGGGCAGGCGCGACTGCTGCGTCCGGCGCAGCCCTGTCCGGTGCAGCCGCCGCCACTCCATGTACATCGAGTCGGCGGCGCGGGATGACGCGATAATGTCAGGCGCCTGGCTCGGTGCCCCGCAGACTTGGCACCAGGCCTGGATGTCGGCGTCACTGGGCGCCTGCTTGGCCGACTCGATCCGGCTGGTCTTCGCCTCGTGCCAGCCAGCCGCGGCGGACAGCGCCCGCGCGGTCAGGCCGGCGTCGAGCCGGAGGTCCCGCAGCCGCTCGGCTAGCTCTTGCCGGGCCCGCTGGACGCTGGACGAAGGCGAGACGGCCATTGTCTGAAGGTGAGGGTCAGGGTGGGGTGGTCAGGTAGGCCGGTACTCGGCGTGCGGGACGGCGCGTTCCCAGACCGCCTCGAACGCGCTGGCGCACATTTTGACCACGGCCGGGTCATCCGACAGCTCATGATCCAGGAACTCACCGTCTCCAGCGAAATGACCGAACCGGACTAGCCGGTCATCGAACACCCAGAAGTCATTTCCGGGCAGGCACAGGTCCGACGCCCGCCGCCGTGGCAGCCAGCGCACCTGCTCACCAGCAGCGACGTTGACGCCGTTCGTGATCTCGTATTCGAACCGGATGAAGTCAGCCAGCGGCTCGGACACCACGCGGGCACGCCGGAACTCGATGCCCCGGCCCACATGAGTGCGGACGAGACCGGACCACGCAGGATTCGCTGGTTCCTGGACCGGCTTGCCTGCGAGCCAGTCCAGGAACCGCTGATCGCTAGGCGTGTAGGCGTCGCGCATCTCCAGATGCACGGCCGAGGCTGTCGTGGCGGCGATCAGCTCGCTGAACGGTGGCACCTTGGCCATTGAGTGCCTCCTGGATGATCGCTCGCATCCGCGCCGGGAGCCTCACCACGGACTCATTGTCGGCGACGGGGCTGTGCCGGCTGATTTCCGCCAGCGTCTGCACGTCGGTGACTGTCCAGCCTTGGAACAGCAGGTCGCCGGTTTCTTCCTCGATGAACGCGGCTGGACAGTTGTCGCTATCGGTTCCTGGGTCGATTGCAAGGAATACTAAAGCCACGGCTGCCTCCAGATAGAAAGTTGCGCAGGCTTGCGCACACCGTTGAATGTCTCCTCGCGGGGCTGCGCTGTCAAGAGCAGCCCCGCAAGTCAGTCACGGCGCCCCGGTGGTGCTGTCCCCCGCCGAGGGGGCAGGCCCGACCTGCTGCCGCGCTGCTTCTCCTGGCGCGTATGACCGGTACGCTGCCCTGCCCTCCTGGCTCCGCTCTCCCCGCCTAGGGGCTCAGGCTTGTTTGCGGGCGACACCGCCATATTCGATCCAGTCGTAAGTCTGCTCTTCGGTGGCTGTGTCGTCGGGCCGCCAGGTGGTGATCTCGACCAGGCCCGGAGGGATGACGTCAAGCCCGGCGAAGAACGTGCCGACCTCGGGCTTGGTGCGCACCCGTCCCCAGTTGCCCTGGGTGGCGTTCAGCATCAGGTCGGTCAGCCTGGCGCGCAGTTCGGGGTCGGCCGACACGAGGTGGGACATCGCCACGAAACTGCCAGGGGCGAGGCGGTTCATCATCAGCCGGACCAGGCCGCCAGGGTCATCGCCGTCGGGGATCTGGTGCAGAAAGCTGATGTACAGCGCGGCGACCGGCTCGTCGAAGTTGATGAGCTGCTGGGTGTCGGGGTGGTTCAGGATGTCGTCGGTGTGCCGGACATCCTCCAGCAGGAATGTGGTGCTGCCGTCGTCGGGGATGAGCGCCCTGCCGTGGACCGACACGATGGGATCACAGTCGACGTAGACGACCCGCGCATCAGGATGCGCGGCCTTGGCGATCTGGTGAACGTTATCCTGGGTGGGCAGGCCGGTTCCTATATCGATGAACTGCCGGACCCCGTAGTCGCGGGCGAGCGTGCGGACGACCCGGACGAGATAATTGCGGTTGTTGATGGCCAGCCCGCGGGTGCCCGGAACTAACTTGTCGAGTTCCATACATGCGATGCGGTCGGACTCGAAGTTGTTGCTGCCGCCGAGGTAGTAGTCGTACATGCGGGCCACGTGCGCTTTGCTGGGGTCAATCCCCGGCAGTTCCTCGATCCCGTTCACCGTGTGATCCTTTTAGTTTGTAGGTATCCTGCGCAGACACGAAACTCCCTGATGCGGGGGCAGCCAGCAGGCGCCTACCGCAGGCCGAACCGGCCGGCCTTCACGCCAGCGGTGAAGGAGCCCCACTCGTCACGGGTGATCACCAGCACCGGCCCGCCCGGATGCTTGGAGTCACGCACCGCGACGACGAGGGGCAGGTTGCCGGCCACTTCGACGCAGTTGTTGTTGGCGCCGCTGCGAGAGCTCTTCCGCCATGCGGCCTTGGACAGATCAAGTTTCATTACCTATTGCACTTCCCTTTTCCTGTTCTCCCCGCCCAGAGGTTATCTCAGTGCGTACGTTCTCATGATTGCGCGCGAGTCAGCCGGCGATACCGCCTTGGCCTGAATCGCGTTCCATACCTCTTCATACGACTGGATCTCCTCGGGCTTCTCCAGGGCGTGCGCGCCAGTGATGTTCTCGACATTGACCACGCCCGGATCGGCAGGGTCAATGAAAGTCAGCATGGTGAACGGGCCGACCATGGCTGGATGCTCGCCAGCGCTGAAGGGGAGGATCTGGACGATGATGTTCGCCCGGTCGCGTTCTTTCATGAGGTGCCCGATCTGCGCCCGCATGACCTCTGGCCCGCCTGCCCGCCGTGCCAGCACCCCCTCGTTGAGCACGATGCTGACCTTCGGCGGTGGCGGGTCGGTGCGGGTCAGCACTTCCTGGCGTTCCAGCCGGACCTCCACGCGCCGGTCGATCTC
>JAWWPY010000448.1:0-2584 GCA_033854735.1 Streptosporangiaceae bacterium
ACTACGTGCCGAACGTTTTCATCCAGTACTAGTCCATGCGGGTAATGGCGTACGCCAGGGGTCCTGGTCCTCCTGCTGGGACTGTCGGTGCCTACACCGACCGGTCCGGGCGCATCGTGGTCGGGAAGACCTGACCATCCCCGGCCACCCGCTACCACGATCTCGGCTCAGCGGCGTACATCTCCCGTGGCCGGGCCGTGGTCTCAGCCGGGCCGCTGCAGGTCGGCGGTTTCCCCGGCTGGGTCGCGTACGGGCTCACCGCCGTTCCGGCTGGCTTCCGCCTCGCGGGCCAGGAAGCGCAGCCGGGCGGCCCGCGCATCCCAGGCGTAAATCACGCAGCTGCCGGCGATGAGATCGTGCAGAGCGCGGTGCTCGCGCTGCACAAGGATGCCCAGGAAGCCCAGGCCCAGGCAGAGGAAGCTGAGTGGGAACACGAGCGAACGCACCACTCCCCGCCACGGGTCAAGAGCCGCGCCATCAGCGCGCACCACCCGCATGCCGAGCACGGCCATGCCGAAAGTCCGGCCACTGGCCGCCCACGAATAGCCAAAGTAAAAGAACTCCCACGCCGCGAAAATGATGGCGACGGCGATATTGGCCCGGGTCCAGTGCACCGAATGGCCGGTCACGACCTGAACTACCAGTGAGGCGGCCGCGAGCCCCAGTGCGAACAGGCCCGCACTGACGGCGGCGTCGATGATGTAGGCCGCGAACCGGGAAACCGAGCCCGCATAGTTCCCCTGCGAAGTCACCGGGTCCTGACCATGGCGGGCGGTGCTCACGGCCGAACCTGGCCGGGCAGCAAGGGTGGCCGGGCATGGTCAGCCGGCGAGGCCGGGGCCACGGGTGATGCGGGTCCACGGCCCTTGCGCCGGAGAGCACGCTGCGTCCAGCGGTCGATGAACTGGTCCATTCCCACCGCCTGGCTGCGGGCCGAGTCCAGCGCCTCAGCCGCCACCCCGCCCGATGACCGGGCGATCACGGCGCCGAGATCCGTCTGCTCCACCAACCCGTCTATGTCGAGGCGCTGCACCAGATCATTGACGTCGACCCGGGCCAGCAGGGCGTCCACGTCGGTCCGGGCCAGCAGGGCATCGACGTCCACCCTGCTGAGCAGGGCATTCACATCCACATGATCCAGGAGGGCATTCAGGTCGAGCCGGAGCGCCAGTGCGTTCACGTCCAGGACCTCGAGCACCAGCTCGACCACGCGTTCCGCGACGCGCTGGGCCAGCGCCTCGGCCGGGTCAGTCAGGCGCTTGCCAGCGATGCGTAGTCGATCGCGCGGGTCCACGACTCTGAGTATTGGCCAGGCCAGCAGCATGAAAATCATCCACGGCGGGTGACTCGGGGGGCAGGCCGCGGCGATCGGTTGCGGCCGGAGCCCGCTGGTCAGCCACCGGCCAGACCGTAGATGCCGTTGCCGATCATGATGGCGCCCCCCACGATCAGCACGGTGACGAGAATTTTGTTCCCGTTCGCTCGCAGCCCGCTGTTGAACGCCGTCAGGCGGCGTGTTGTCACGCCGGGTGCGACCAGGTGCAGCAGCAGGGGCAGCCACACGAAAGCCGCGTTGATGATCACGACGAGGATGATGGCCACCGTGGTGGATTCGACGCTCGCGTTGGCGGTGGCGATCACCTGGAGAGCAGCGATGAAGGTAATGCCCGGCGCGAACAGCAGCAGGCCGACGGCGAATGCGCTGGCCGGGGCGGGATTGGCGATCATCCTCGACACGAGCCCCTGCTTCTCGTTCTCAGCATCGGGCAGCTTGGGCTTGCGCCGGGCCAGCACGGCGCCCGCCGCAAGCAGCAGCACGCCGAGCCCGAGGCGCAGGCCGTAGCGGGGGGTGTGTGCACTGCGATGGCTCAGGCCGGTGTTCCGCAGAATCGCGATCACTACCAGGCCCATGACCAGGCTCATGACGATCGCGCCGGCCAGGTAGAGGGTTCCCACCAGCCTCGGCCGGGCTGACCCGAGGTAGACGGCAGCCACCAGGAGTGCGGTTGGGGATATCGCGGCCAGCAGCGCGAGTCCGGCCGCTTGCAGGATCACTGGGTCCGCCTACCGTCGCCGGGAAGTCAGCACGTGCCTCCGGGGGTCCGGCACCGCCGATCTCATGGGTGGGCCGCTGCCGCTGGCTGAGCGGGCGGCCTGCTGCCGATGAGCTCGATCAGCCCGAGAACGACCAGCAGCAGGACGGCGATCACCACGACGACGACGGCCGTGGGCCGGCCCCAGAACACGAAGAGCAGTGCCGCCAGGGCCACGGCCGAGATGCGGAGCCCCTTGCGGTGCGCGTAGGTCCACGTCCCGACGGGGCCGGTCCGTACACCCGCATGCTCGCCGCTCTGCCGCACCCAGCCGAGGCCCGACGCGAAGGCGTTCCGGGTCCGGACCGCGCTCACCGAGGGGCCGGTCAGGAACGCGCCAGCGGCGATGACCAGGCCCGCGACCAGGATCGTGCGCAGCCCTTCCCTGATGAACCGGACGAGGGTGTCGAACAGGGTGGCGGCCGCGTTAGCGGGCAGCACGTTGTTCGGCACGCTGCTGAGGTAGACGCTGCGGAACACCAGCAGCCCGG
>JAWWPY010000449.1:0-27781 GCA_033854735.1 Streptosporangiaceae bacterium
TGCCCGCTGGACAGGTGCGCGTTCCTCGCCTACCGCTCAGGCGAGGCTGGCTCGCCAGTCCGCGTGCAGCGCCGAATACTCACCCGCAGCCGCGAGCAGGCGCTCCGGCGAGCCGTCCTCCACGATCCGCCCCCCGCTGAGCACGATCACCCGGTCGGCGATCTCGACCGTGGACAGCCGGTGCGCGATGATCAGCGCGGTCCGGCCGGCCAGGATGGTCCGCAGCGCCGTCTGCACCACGCGCTCACCCGGAATGTCCAGCAGCGACGTCGCCTCGTCGAGCACGAGGACCGCCGGGGCGGCCAGGAAGGCGCGGGCGAAGGAGATCAGCTGCCGCTGCCCGGCGGACAAGCGACTGCCTCGCTTGCCTACCTGCGCGTCATAACCACCGGGCAGCGCGCCGATGAAGGTGTCCGCGCCGATGGCGGATGCGGCCGCTTCGATCTCAGCCTGGCTGGCGCCCGGCTGGCCGAGCCGCATGTTGTCCCCGATGGAGCCGCTGAACAGGAAGTTCTCCTGGGTGACCAGCACGATCTCGCGGCGCAGCGTCTGATCGGACAGGGCGCGGAGATCGGTGCCATCGAGGAGCACCCGGCCCTGGCCGGGGTCGTAGAACCGGGCGAGAAGGCGGGCGACAGTGGTCTTCCCGGCACCGGTCGCGCCGACCAGAGCCACCGTCTGGCCGGCCGGGATCGTCAGGTCGAGCCCGGGCAGCACGGCGGATTCCCGGTAGCCGAACCGCACTGACTCGAACCGCACTTCGCGCCCTCGGCCGACGTGGCCGGGCAGGGTGGCCGGCGTTGCGGGCTCCGGCACCCCCGGTTCCTCCTCGAGCACGCCGGAGATCTTCTCCAGGGCCGCGGCCGCTGACTGGAACGAGTTGTAGAACTGCGACAGGTCCTGCAGCGGATCGAAGAAACGCTCCAGGTAGAGCAGGAACGTGGCCAGCACGCCGACCTTGATGTCGCCGTCCATCACCCGGAGGCCGCCATAGAGCAGCACGGCGCCGGTGGCCAGGTTGCCGACACAGGTGATCGCGGGGGAGTACACCGCGATCAGCCGGGAGGAGCGCAGGCTGGCGTCCGCGTACTGGGCGTTGAGATCCCCGAAGATCTCCTCGTTGCGGTGCTCTCTGCGGAACGCCTGCACCGCGCGGATTCCGCCGAAGGTCTCCACGAAATGGACGATGACCTGCGCGATCGCTTCCCTGGACCGCCGGTACGCGGAGGAGGATTCGCGCCTGAACCATACGGTGAGCGCGGCGAGCGGGCCGAACCCGGCCAGCACGACCAGGCCGAGCGGCCAGTCGAGCAGCAGCATCCCCGCGCCGACCAGCACGAGCGAGAAGACGGCCGACACCAGGGAGTCCAGGCCATCTTCGAACAGGTCGGAGATGGAGTCGACGTCGGAGGTCTGCCGGGAGATGACCCGGCCGGAGGTGTAGCGCTCATGGAACGCGACCGGGAGCCGCTGGAAGTGGGCGAAGAGCCGGTTCCGGAGTTCGAGCACGACCATCTCGCCCAACTGCCCCATGGAGAAGATGAACGCCCGGCTCGCGAGCGCCTGGACGGCCACCGCGACGCCGAACGCCGCCACGATCGCGGCCAACGGCCCGGTGTCACCGCCGTGGATCAGCGGGGGAAGGCCCAGGTCGATGGCCAGGCCGACCAGCCACGGCCCGGCGAGCGCCGCCAGGTTCGCGGTCACGATCAGCGCGAAGGTGAGCGCGACCCGGCCGCGATACGGGCGGAGCAGGCTGGTGAGAAGGCGCCGGCCGCGCCTGCGCAGCAGCGCGGAGAGCTTCCCGGTGATGTGGTCGGCGTCCTCAGCCGCGATGCCTCGCCACGCGCCCGCGGTCATGATGCCGCCTGTGCTTCGGGTGCCTGTGCTTCGGGTGCCTGTGCCCCGGGTGCCTGGCCTTCGGGTGCCTGGCCTTCGGGTGCCTGGCCTTCGGGTGCCTGTGCTTCAGATGGCTGTGCTTCAGATGGCTGTGCTTCAGATACCTGGGCGTCGTGGGGCGGCCCGGCTGACCCGCTCATCAGCTCGCGGTAGCGGGGCTCGCTCCGCAGCAGGTGGGTATGCGTGCCCTGGGCCGTGATCACGCCGTCTTCGAGCAGGGCCACCCGGTCGGCGAGGGTAACCGTGGACGGCCGGTGCGCGACCACGAGCGCCGTGGCCCCGGCCAGCACGGTCCGCAGCGCGCGGGTCACCTTGGCCTCCGTGTGCACGTCCAGCGCGGACAACGGGTCGTCCAGGATCAGCAGCGGAGGCCGGGCCAGGATGGCGCGGGCCAGCGCGACCCGCTGCCGCTGGCCGCCCGACAAGGCCATGCCCTGCTCGCCGATGCGCGTGTCGAGACCCCAGGGTAGGTCCCGGACGAAGCCGGCCTGGGCGGCGGCCAAGGCAGCCTCGATCTCGTCGTCCCCGGCCTCCGGCGCGCCGAAGCCGACGTTCTCCCGCACGCTCGCCGAGAACAGGGTGGGGTCCTCGAACGCGCAGCCCACCCGGGCGCGCAACTCCGGCAGCGGGAGCCTCCGGATGTCCGTGCCATCGAGCACGATGGAGCCGGACGTCACGTCCGCGAGACGTGGAACCAACTGGAGGAGCGTCGTCTTGCCCGTCCCGGTCGCGCCCGCGAGCACGACGGTCTGGCCTGGCTCGAGGTCCAGTGAGACACCGCGGAGCACGGCCCGCTGCGCCCCGGGGTAACGGAACCCGACCCGGTCGAACACCAGCCGGGACGGCGCTGGGCGGTGCGGCCGCCGGGCCCGGGCGCGCGCGCCGTCCGGGCTTGTGATGGCCGGCCTCGTGATGGCCGGCCCCGTGATGGCCGGCCCCGTGATGGCCGGCTCAGTGTCGAATATCTCGAAGATCCGCTGTGCGGCCGTGGCGGCCTCCTGGCCGCTGGCCAGGATGTAACCCGTCGCCTGGATGGGCCACACCAGCTGCAGGGTCAGCGTGATGAACGCGACGAGGCCGCCGAGGGTGAGCTCGTGGCGGCTGGTCGCGAGGGCGCCCAGCAGCAGGATGAGGCCGATCAGGGCATTGGGTATCAGGTCCAGGCCCGCCCAGAACGTACCGCGCAGCCGTGCCTTGCTGACCTGAGTCTGGAACACCCGGCTGGCCTGCGCGCCGTGCCGGTATGCGGCCTCGTCGCGGCGGCCGAGCGCCTTGAGCACACGGATCCCGGTGGCCGCCTCCTCGACGTACGTCGCCAGGTCGCCCGCCTGGTCCTGGGCCCGGCGGGACAGCACGCGGTAGCGGCGCTCGAACCGGGTGCTGACCACCATGACCGGGAGGAGGACGCTGCCCGTCACCAGGCCCAGCCACCAGTTCAGGTGGATGAGGAGCGCCACCACGACGGCGAACGTCACCACGTTGGTGACGAGGAAGATGGTGCCGAAGCCGGCGAACCTGCGGATGGCCGACAGGTCGGTCGTCGCCCTGGACAGCAGCTGCCCGGACTGCCACTCGTCGTGGAAGCCGGCGTGCAATCGCTGCAGATGCGCGTACAGGTCCGCCCGCATCGACCGTTCCATCCCGGCCACCGCACTGGCCTGAACCCAGCGCCGGAGCAGGTTCAGGACGGCCTGGCTGACGCCGAGCGCGATCGCGGCGGCGCCGAGGGGCAGCAGTAGCCGGCGCTGGTGATGCGCGATGGCTCCGTCGATCACAGATTTGGTCAGCAGCGGGATGACGATCTCGGCGCCCACCGCCACCAGCGCCGCGACCAGCATGAATACGAGTTGCCACAGGTAGGGCTGCAGATAGCCACGCGTCCGCCAAAGCGAGGCGAATGCTGTTCCCCCCGTGGGAGCATGCGCGGCAGGGCTAACCTGCTGGGGGGGCATTACTCCGACGCTAGCTGTCAGTGCTCAGGCTGTCATCTCAATTTCTGTGCGGGCCGTGCCGGCCGGCCCGGACCGCCGGGAGATGGCCGGGTGCTGGGAGATTACGTCTGGTTCATAGGTTGTCAGGGGATGACTGTGCTGTCGGCCGCCGGGCGGCAACGGGTTGCAGGGTAGCGGAGGGCCGTCATCTCTGGCACGCTGTCTAGCCCGGGGGCTGGCGCACCGGTGCCGGATTTCGGCAGGGGGAGGTACCGTGGAGCGCACGGATTCGAGGGGAAACCCATGAGGGGCTGGTGGCCTGGCCCGGCGCTCGAAGCCTTTCATGACGGCATCACTGTCATCTGTGAGATCGCGGCCCAGCTCACCGAGGAGGCCTGGGCGGGCCCGTCGCCGTGCGCCGAATGGCGGGTGGCTGACCTCGCGGGCCACCTGCGCTGCGTGGCCGATGACTATCAGGAGTACCTCGACGACGCGCCCGTGAGCAGGCTGGCCCGGCTGATGGCGACCGGCGTGCACGCCGACACCCTGGCCCGCAAGCTGGCCCGGCAGAACGCCGCCGAACTCGCGGCTCTTCCCGACATGCCCGCGGCCGACCACATCGCCGCGTTCGCCCGCTGTGCTCGCTCGTACGCGCGCCGCCTCCCGCCGATTTGGGACCTGCCGCACCACCGCTACCGGGACACCGTGGTCACCGTGGGCGGCATGGCCGGGGCCGCTTGCGCAGAGTGGCATCTGCATGCCTGGGATCTCGCCCGCTCGCAGGGCAAGGACTACCGTCCTGCCGACCCCGACATCCTGCTCATCGGCTGGCGGGCCGGGATGCCGCACCTGCCGCCGGACAGCCCGCCCAGCGTCGCCGCCGGGGGCCGGGCCATGGTGGCCGCGGGCGGGCTGGGCGGCTGGGCCAGCGGGCTCGCGCACAGCCGGGCCGGCGGCGGGACGGGGCTGACTGTGCGCGATGACCCGTGGCATGCGATGCTCCGGGCATCAGGCCGGGTGGCCTGAGGGACGGGTCGCCTCAAGGACGGGCCCTAGAGAACGGGGCCGACAGGACGGGCCCTAGAGAACGGGGCCTGAAGGACCGGGCCTGAAGGGCAGGTGCTGGGCAGCTGGGCCGACGGCCGGCCCAGGCGTCGCAGTGCCGGTCGCGGCCCGTCCGGGTTGCAGTGCCGCGGCTCGCGCGCGGGGGGTAGGGAGCCGGGGCAGGGGCTCGTTGCGGAAGGAAGTATTTGATCTTATGGCGTTCGATGTAGCAGCGGTGCGCGCGGCCTACCCAGCCCTGGCCGACGGTTATGCCTATCTGGACGGCGCGGCCGGCACGCAGGTGCCCAGCCCGGTCATCGAGGCGATCGGCGAGGCATACCGGTCGGGCATCGGCAATGCGGGAGGCATGTTCCCGGCGAGCATCCGGTCGGCCGCGCTGACCTCCGAGTGCCGCCAGGCAGTGGCCGACCTGACCGGCGGCGAGGCAGACGGCGTCGTTCTCGGGCCCAACATGACCACCCTGACGTACCGGCTGGCCAGCACTCTCGCCCGGTCGTGGGAGGTTGGCGACGAAGTGATCGTGTCCAGGCTCGATCACGACGCCAATGTCAGGCCCTGGGTGCAGGCCGCGCGGCGGGCAGGCGTGGTGGTGCGGTGGGCCGAGATCGATATCTCGACCGGGGAGCTTCCCGCAGGCCAGTATCGTGAGCTGCTTTCTGACCACACCCGGCTGGTCGCGGTGACCGCCGCCAGCAACGTCCTCGGCACCCGCCCCGATGTCGCCGCGATCACCGCCCAGGCGCACGACGCCGGGGCGCTCTGTTACGTCGACGGCGTGCACGCGACCCCGCACGGCCCGGTCGACGTGGCCGCGCTCGGCGCGGACTTCTACGCCACCAGCGCCTACAAATGGGCAGGGCCCCACGTCGGGGCCGTGATCGCCGCCCCGGAACTGCTGGCCTCGCTGCACCCGGACAAGCTGCTGCCCGCGCCGGACTCCGTGCCGGAACGGTTCGAGCAGGGCACCCCGCCCTTCGCCGACCTCGCCGGGGTCACGGCCGCCGTAGACCACCTGGCCTCGCTGGGCGGTGCCGCGCCGGGCACCAGGCGGGAGCGGGTGCTCGCCGCCATGGCCGCTGCCGAGCAGCACGAGAAGCGCTTGTTCCGCGTGCTGATCGGCGGCCTGGAGGCCATGGAGCGGGTGACGACGTACGGCAAGGCGCTCAGCCGCACTGCGACCGCGTACTTCACGGTGGCCGGGCGCACCCCGGCCGATGTGGCCGCGCACCTCGCTGAGCGCAAGGTCAACGTGTGGAGCGGCCACAACTATGCATGGGAGCTGACCGCGGCGCTGGGCATCCGTGACTCGGGCAGTGCGGTGCGGGCCGGCCTTGTCCACTACAACGACCGGTCGGACGTGGACCGGCTGCTGGAGGCGGTCGCCGAACTCGCCAGGTAGTCTGCCGGCCCGGCCGGGTTCAGGGTGGCGCTCGCGGTCAGGGTGGCGCTGGGGTTCAGGATGCGGCGGGGACGGTGCGGATCGCCAGCGGGGCACGGGAAGTCCGGGCCGACAGGGCCGCCGTGACGGCGGCCAGCACGGTAGCTGGCTCCTTCCTGATCTGGCGGGGGGTGAAATGCAGGACGAGGATGCCGCGGGCGGTCAGGTCGGCGTGGCGGCGCATGGTTCGCTCCCAGTCCTGCGGCGACAGATGCCACTCCCGCGAGTCCACTTCGACGGCGAGGCCAGCCTGTGGCCACCAGGCGTCGACAATGGCGATCAGGCCCGTGTCGTCGTACAGCCGGGCGTTGAACATCGGTATCGGCAGGCGGCCCCGCTTGAGCAGCGTCCGGAAGTCTCCTTCCGCGACGGACCGGATGCCCTCCGCCACCTCCTCCAGGGCCGCGCGCAGCATCCTCGATCCCTGGCTGGGGCCCTGCTCTAACTCCCTGACCAGCATGGTCACCGTGCAGTGCCGTCGTTGCACCGCGGTGGCCACGAGCGCACGCACCTCCCGGGGGCGGCCGAGATCGCGCGCCGTGTCGGCGATCGCGCGCGGAACGGTCACGTAGCGGATCTCACCGTCCACGCATACTGGCTCCGGCATCCGCCGGGTGCGATGAACGCGGACGAACGCGCGACTGCCGTGCTGCACGGCCATGGGCACCAGCACATCGACGAACCGCCGCGGCGGGGCCGCGATTCCGTTGCGGCGCAGCGCCGCATAGCCAGTGATGACGCTTGCTGGCCCGGCATGGAGCAGGGCGCCCATCTCGCGCTGGTCTGCTGTCGCGGTCCCGGTGACAGCGAGGTAGACACCGGGCAGCAGCATCTGCCAGGGCCCGCCGGACCGGAGCCGGTATCGGAGCGCGCTACGCGTCATCCCGCAGGCCAGGGCCTGCTCCCGGGAGACGACGGCATGCTGGTTTCGCAGGATCCGCGTCAGCGCGGCATGATCCAGCGCGGTCGACTTCGCCATGCCCGCAGCGTGCCAGTGAGGTCCGACAAAACACTGCAGCCCGCCGGTCCTGCCTTCCCGCTGCCGCCTGGCCACGGCACCGGAGTGGCTTTGGTGCCGTGGGGACGGCACCGGAGTGGCTTTGGTGCCGTTGATTCCTGGCCGCGACAGGCGTGGGGAGGGAGGACCGGCGGGCGGCTGGTTAGCGGGCTCGGTCGCGGTCGAAGGTGTAGCGGTAGAGCCTGGTGCTGCGGGGCTCGAAGCCGACCCGCTCGTAGAGGCGGCCGGCCGCCTCCCGCGATGGCCGCGACGTGAGATCCACGGTCCTGGCCCCCGCGGCCTGGGCCAGGTTCAGTGCCTCGTTCGTCAGGATCTCGCCGATTCCCTGCCCCCGGGCGGCTTGGTCGACGATCACGTCTTCGATCCAGGCGCGGAAGCCGGTGGGAATCGGGAACATCACCAGGGTCAGCGTGCCCGCGATGCCAGCCCCGGACCTGGCGATCAGGAGCGTGCACGCGGGCGACGCAACGATCAGGCTCAGCGCCTCCCGATCAGGGGGATCGGCACTGGAAGACAGCTGGGGCGTCAGGCGCCGGAACGCCTCGAGCACCTCGTCGGTCACTTCGCGCAGCACCTCAACGTGCACAGTCACGCGGGCACATTACCGCAGCGGCCGCGACAGGATCGAGCCTCAGGCCGCCGCCGCCATGATGGCTGCGGCTGTCGCTTCAGAATCGGCCACGGTGACCAGGAAGCTGCCATCCGCTCTCCTCCTGTCGTCGCGGGGACGGGTCAGCCGACGCCCAGCGCCCGCAGGCCGGCGGTCGTGCCGGCTGCGGCCAGGATCACCACGAGGAATGGGGCGCGGGCGGTCAGCGCCAGGACGGCTGCGCCGAGACCGGCCAGGCGCGCCGGATCGATGGCCACGGCCTGCCCGCGGCCGAACACCTCCACGGCCGTCAGCCCGGCGAGCAGCGCGACGGGCACCAGGCTCGCGAAACGGCGGGCCCTGGGGCTGGCCAGCACCCGTGGCGGCACGGTCAGGCCGGCCAGTTTGAGGGCGTAGCAGCCGGCCCCGGTGGCCAGCACCCCGATCCAGATCGCGGTCACGCGGGCGGCCCTCCGTCCTTGGGTGGCCTGACCGGCATGAGCGCGGCGCACAGGGCCGCGGACGCGGCCAGGACCACGGGCAGGCCGGCCGGGCCGAACGGGGTGGTGCCCAGCGCGATCATCGTCCCGGCCAGCGCGACGGCACGCTCGGTCCGGCCCTCGCGCAGCCGGGGCCAGAGCAAAGCCAGGAAGGCGGCCGGCCCGACCACGTCCAGCCCGAACGACGCGGGCGACCCCAGCCTGCCCGCGCCGAGCGCGCCAGCCAGCGTGGCCAGATTCCAGGTGAGGTAGAGGCTGATGAAGGTGCCGCGGAACGCGGCCCGCGCCGCGGCCGGATCAGCCTGCGCGAGGGCCATGGCGGTCGACTCGTCAGTGATCCCGTGGGCGGCCAGGATGCGGCCGGGCCCGCGGGCCCGCAGCAGCCCGGCCAGGCGGAGCCCGTACAGCCCGTTCCTGCTGCCCAGCAGGACCGCCCCGGCCACGCCCGCGGCCAGGCTGCCGCCCCCGGCAATGGCCCCGGCCAGCGCGAACTGCGACGCGCCCGTGTAGGCGAGCAAGCTCAGCACGGACGCCTGGGCCACGCTCAGCCCGGAGCTGACGGCCGCCGCGCCGAACGCGAGGCCCGAGGTACCCACGGCCAGCCCCAGCACCAGCCCATCCCGGGCGGCGCGACCCGGCGAGGTAGCCCGCGGCCCGCCGGCCACCGCTTCGTCGGCGATATCTGCCATAGGGGGACGCTACGCGGCGCTCCCGGTCGCGGTCTTGAACAATATTGCGCCCTGATCGGCCGAGGGCCCGGTGCCGGGCGGGAGCGGTGCGGGCCCCGCGGTCAGATCCGGGCGGCCTCCCGATCTAGACGGCCTCCCGATCTAGACGGCGCGCGGGCCTGCGGGGCCGTGCGCCCGCTGGTACGCACCGGGCGGGACGCCGACGATCCGCTTGAAGTGCCTGCCGAGGTGGGCCTGGTCGGCAAAGCCGGCCTCCGCCGCGACCTCGGCGGGCGGCATGCCGTTGTCCAGCAGCCCGCGGGCGATCCGCACCCGCACCTGGTTCAGGTACGCGTGCGGGGGAAGCCCGGTCTCGGCCCGGAACGCCCGCAGCAGCGCATGCGGGCCGAGCCCGGTGAGCCGGGCGAGCTCGCCGAGGGGCGGCGGGGCCGTCACGCGCTCGTGCAGCAGTTCCCGGGCGGCGCGGACCGCCCGCACGCTGCGCCGGTGGCCTGCCGCCGGTTCCCTTCCAGCTGGCAGCGCGTGCCTTCCCAGCAGCCCGGCCAGAGCGGCATGCAGGACGCTCGACGCAGCGAGCGGATCACCGTGCTCGGCCGCCAGGTGCGCCGCCCGGACCAGCTGGGAGCTCCGCTCGTCGACCACCACCGTCTGAGTGAAGTACGGGGTGCCCGGGGCCGCGCCCAGTTCCGCCGCGACGCCCGCGACCACCCGCACACTGGGGTACAGCACGCGGTACGACCAGCCTTCCGGGACGCCGGCGTGGCCGGTATGGACGACTTCCGGGTTCAGCAGGGCGACCGCGCCCCGGCCGGCCCGCAGCAGGCTCCGGCCATGCTCGAACTCCTCGACACCCTCCTCGATCAGGGCGATGGTGTACGTCTCGTGCGTGTGCTTGGCATAGCGGTGTGTGACGTACCTGGCCCGCAGCAGGTCCACGCCAGGAACCCCGGCGTGCCGCCAGTACCGTGCCTGCTCCACAGCCCCAGTACAGCACGTACGCCGCGGCATCCCGCCGGGCTTGTCCGCAGCACAGGAAAATACGCCGGGCCGTGGGAAATGTGCGGGATATGGGATAGGACAGGAGGCATGACAGGCAGGGCGCTGGTGCTGGGCGGCGGCGGGGTGACGGGTGTCGCCTGGGAGCTCGGGGTGCTCGCCGGGCTCGCGCAGCAGGGCTCGGATCTCAGCGGGGCGGACCTCGTCGTCGGCACCTCAGCGGGATCAGTCGTCGGGGCCCAGCTGACCTCGGGGGTCAGCGTGGGGGAGTTGTACGCGGCCCAGCTGACCCCGCCCGGCACGGAGATCGCCGCCCGGCTGGGACTGCTTACCACGCTCAGGTACGGCTGGGTGCTGGCCCGCTCCCGCGATCCGGTGCAGGCCCGGGCCCGCTTCGGCCGGATGGCCCTAGCCGCCCGGACCGTCTCCCCGGCGGAGCGGCGCGAGGTCATCGAGGCCAGGCTTCCGGTGGCTGACTGGCCACGTCAGCGGCTGCTGATCACCGCCGTGGACGCGGAGTCCGGTGAGTTCACCGCGTTCGACGCCGCCAGCGGGGTCGGGCTGGTGGACGCGGTCGGGGCCAGCTGCGCGGTTCCGGGGGTGTGGCCGCCGGTCAGCATCAACGGGCGCCGCTGGATCGATGGCGGGATGCGCTCGGCCGCCAACGCGGACCTGGCCGCGGGGTACGAGCGGATCGTGGTGATCGCGCCGCTCGTCCGCGGGTTCCGTACCATGCCCAGCGTGGCCAGACAGGTGGCTGGGCTCCGGGCCGCCGGCCGCGCGGTCGTTGTGGTTTCGCCGGACAAGGCGGCCCTGGCCGCGATAGGGCGTAACCTCCTCGATCCGGCGCACCGCGGGCCGGCGGCCCGGGCGGGACACGCCCAGGCGGCCAGCATCGCCGCTGACGTGGCGGCCGTATGGCAGGAAGGCGCCGTCACCCCGCCCTGAGACGCGGTCACCGGCCCTGAGACATCACCCGTTCCTGAGACATCACCCGGCCCTGAGACATCACCCGGCCCTGAGAGACGGGTGCGTGCCGGGACCGGCGGGAGGTCGGTCCCGGCACACTGGCCCCAGGTCAGCTGGCGTAGTCCAGCAGCGGCTGGGCCCGGCTGGGATGACGCAGCTTCGACAGCGACTGCTTCTCCAGCTGCCTGATGCGCTCCCTGGTCAGGCCCAGGGCCCGGCCGATCTCGTCGAGAGTGTGCGGGTTCCCGTCGTACAGGCCGAACCGCATCGCCATGATGGTCGCCTCACGCGGGGTAAGCGCGTCCAGCGCGTGCCGCAGCTGGTCCGCCATCAGCTGGCGGTCCACCAGCTCCGACGCCTCCGGCGCGTCCACGTCCTCGATCAGGTCACCGATGCTGGTCTCGCCGTCCTCGCCGATCGTGGAGTCGAGGCTGATCGGCTGCCGGCTGGTGCGCAGCAGCTCCTCGATCTGGTCCGGCGTGCGATCCAGCTCGACGGCCAGCTCCTCGGGCGTGGGCTCGCGGCCCAGCTTCTGGTGCATGTCGCGCTCGACCCGGCTCAGCTTGCTCAGCATCTCCAGCACGTGCACCGGCAGCCTGATGGTCCGGGCCGAGTCAGCGAAACCGCGCTGGATCGCCTGCCGGATCCACCACATGGCGTACGTGGAGAACTTGTAGCCCTTGGTGTAGTCGAACTTCTCGACGGCCCGGATCAGTCCCAGGTTGCCTTCCTGCACCACATCCAGCAGGGACAGCCCGCGGTCGCTGTACTTCTTGGCCACCGAGACCACCAGGCGCAGGTTGGCCTCCAGCATGTGCGCCTTCGCGCGCCTGCCGTCCTCGGCGACCTCCTCCAGATCACGGCGGTACGCCGCCGGAAGGTCGGGTTCCGTCGCCAGCTTGTGCTCGGCGAACAGCCCGGCCTCGATCCTCTTGGCCAGGTTCACCTCCTGCTCAGCGGTGAGCAGGCTGGTACGCCCGATGGACTTCAGGTAGGTGTGCACGGAGTCGCCCATGGCGGACGTCTGGTCGTCCAGGTCCACCTCGGCGGCGGCGGCCTGTGCGGCGACAGCGGCCGCGGCGGCTTCTGCCGCAGCCGTGTCCAGGCCGTCCAGCCCGATCAGGTCGGCGGGGTCCGGGGTTTCGGCGGGCTTCGCGGTCTTCATGGCCTCCTTGCCCGTTCCTGCTGCGCCGCCGGGCGCGGTGTCCCCGGCAGGCTCGTTACCAAGTTGAACTCCGGCCTCAGCCAGCTCGCGGATAATGGACCGGCCCTCGGCGGGCGAGATCCCGGCCCGTCCGAACGCGGCGCGCAGTTCGGGCAGGGAAATATGCCCCTGGCCGCGTCCGCGCTGAATCAGCTCATCCACGCCGGTACTGGTTGGCTCATGGCCGCGCTCACGCGACCTGGCGGTCACACTCTTGGGCATCGAGGCACCTCCCTCCGTGGGCGCGTATGTCGCGCAGGCATCTGTCGCAGCGCCTCGACGAGTTCGCTGGGCGGCGGCGGTCCGCCGCGGTTGCTACTGTGAGACGCGGGCACTATCTACTAACGCTGAATGGGCTCGATTGTTCCCGTGTGGTGCCATCATGCCGCCACCCGGGCTGCGCCCGGGTGAATTGCCCAGGTACATTCTCGCAGGCATCGGCGCGGTGTGTGACACAGCCCTGTCATCCCGCGTTCAGCCCCCGCTGGCCCGCATTCAGCCCGCCGTTCCGCGGCTCGTGCCCCCGTTCCGCGGCTCGTGCCCCCGTTTCGCCGATCGTGCCCCCGTTTCGCCGCTCATCCCCCGTTTCGCCGATCACGCCCCATTCCGCGATTCACGCCCCCGAACGGGCCAGCGCGCGCAGCGCCAGCAGGTCGGGCTTCCCCGACGGCAGCAGCGGCAGGGCCGCCACCAGTACGAGGGCACGCGGCAGCGCGGAATCCGGCAGCCTGCCCCGCAACTGGGCGCGGAGATCGGCCAGCACGGGCGGCGCCGATGGGTCGGCGGGCACCACGATCGCGGTCACGATCTCCCCCCACTCGGCATCTGGCTGGCCCGTGACGGCCGCCTCCCGCACCCCCGGCGACGCCTCCAGCGCCGCCGCGACCTCGTCCGCGGCCACCTTCTCGCCCCCGGTGTTGATCATCCCGTCCGCCCGGCCCAGGACGGCCAGCCGGCCCGACGGGCCCAGCTCGCCCACATCGGAGGTGACGAACCAGCGGCCATCCATAGCCTGCCCGGTGAGGTCAGGCCGCCCGCGGTAGCCCGAGAACAGCACCGGCCCCGCGATCCGGATCCGGTCGGCCGCGCCCACCTCGACCGACACGCCGTCCAGGGGGACGCCGTCGTAGACACAGCCGCCGCAGGTCTCCGTCATGCCGTAGGTGGTGGTCACCTTCCCGCCCGCTGACCGTGCCGCCTCGAGCAGCGCCGGCTGCACCGCGGCCCCGCCGAGCAGGATCGCCCGGAACCCCGACAGGGCGGCCCGGGCGTCCGGCCCACGGGCGAGCCGCCGCAACTGGGTCGGGACCACGGAGATGAACTGGCAGCCCGCGGCCGCGGCGACCGCCCCGTCGAGGCGCTCACGGACCACCGGCGCCGTCCCGGCCAGCAGCGAGCGGATGAACACCTGCAGCCCCGCGATGTGACTCGGCGGCAGGCAGGACAGCCAGGTGTCGCCGGCCCGGGCGCCGATCCGGTCCAGGCTGGCCCGGGCCGAGCAGACCAGCGCGGCTGCGCTCAGTTCGACCCCCTTGGGCTCGCCGGTGGATCCCGAGGTGGCGATCACCACGGCGGTGTCCTGGCCGAGCGGGGCCGGTGCGCCGCCGAGTCCGCGGGTGGCGGATGGGCTGCCGGGCATGCGTTGGGTGCCCTGGGGGGTTTCGACGGTGGCCGGTGCGAGCGCCTCGAGCAGCGCGGCGAGCCTGGCCGGCGGCAGGTCCGGATCGACGGGCAGGACCGCGGGCCCGCTCCCGTCCAGAGCGGCCGCGAGCAGTTCCATCAGCCGCCCGGCCCCGGAAGCGGGCGGGAGCAGTACTGCGTGCAGAGGCCGGGCGGTCACCGTCGTAAGGTTAACCGGGCAGATCAGGCATCGACCGGGAGGGCGCGAGTGACCGAGTGGCAGCGGGCACAGGACTACAGCGACATCGTGTACGAGACTGCCGAGGGAATCGCCAAGATCACAATCAACCGCCCAGAAGTACGCAACGCCTTCCGGCCTGCCACTCTGTTCGAGCTGTCCGACGCCTTCACCGCGGCCCGGGACGACCCCGCGATCGGCGTGATCATCTTCACCGGGGCCGGCACCCAGGCGTTCTGCTCGGGCGGGGACCAGAAGATCCGCGGTGATGACGGCTACGTCGACGCCCAGGGCATCGGCCGGCTCAACGTGCTGGACCTGCAGGTCCAGATCCGGCGCACGCCCAAGCCGGTGATCGCCATGGTGGCCGGCTATGCGATCGGCGGCGGGCATGTCCTGCACGTGTGCTGTGACCTGACGATCGCCGCGGACAACGCGGTCTTCGGGCAGACCGGGCCCAAGGTCGGGTCGTTCGACGGCGGCTACGGCTCGTGGCTGCTGGCCGGCACCGTCGGCCTCAAGAAGGCGCGCGAGATCTGGTACCTGTGCCGCCAGTACGACGCACAGCAGGCCCTGGAGATGGGCCTGGTCAACGCGGTCGTGCCGCTGGAGCGGCTGGAGGAGGAGACGGTCGCCTGGGCGCGCGAGCTGCTGGAGAAGTCGCCGCTCGCGCTGCGCATGCTCAAGGGCGCGCTGAACGCGGTCACCGACGGGGCGGCCGGAATGCAGCAGTTCGCCGGGGACGCGACCCTGCTCTACTACATGAGCGAGGAGGCCCAGGAGGGCCGCGACGCGTTCAAGGAGAAGCGCAGCCCGGACTTCGCCAGGTTCCCCCGCCGGCCATGAGCCGTCTGCCTGCCCAGGCCGGCGGCCTGCGCGGGCGGGCGGCCGCCCTGCTGCCGGGGCTTCGCGCGTTCGCCATCCCGATGCGGACCCGGTTCCGCGGCATCACCGTACGGGAAGGCGCGCTGGTCGAGGGCCCGGCGGGATGGGCCGAGTTCTCCCCCTTCGCCGAGTACGGCCCGCGGGAGAGCGCCCGCTGGCTGGCGTGCGCCATCGAAGCCGCCACCGAGGGCTGGCCCGCACCGGTCCGCGACCGCGTACCGGTGAACGTGACCGTGCCCGCGGTCGGCCCGGCGGCGGCGCACGCGATCGTCTCGGCCTCGGGCTGCCTGACCGCCAAGGTGAAGGTGGCTGAGCGTGGCCAGCCGGCCGGCGACGACATCGCCCGGGTGGAGGCGGTCCGGGACGCGCTGGGCCCCGGCGGCCGGATCCGGGTCGACGCGAACGGCGCGTGGGATGTCGACGAGGCGGAACGGATGCTGGGCGCGCTGGCCCGGTTCGGCCTGGAGTACGCGGAGCAGCCCTGCGCCACCTTGCCGGAGATGGCCACGCTCCGCGGGCGGGTCAGCGTGCCGCTCGCCGCGGATGAGTCGATCCGGCGCGCCGAGGACCCGCTGGCGGTGCGGGCCGCAGGAGCCGCCGACATCGTGGTGCTCAAGGTCCAGCCGCTCGGCGGCGTGCGGGCGGCGCTGCGCATCGCCGAGGCCTGCGGGCTGCCGGTGGTGGTGTCCAGCGCCATCGAGTCGTCGGTCGGCCTGGCCGCCGGGGTGGCGCTGGCCGCCGCGCTGCCGGAGCTGCGCTACGCGTCCGGGCTGGCCACGATGAGCCTGCTCACCGGTGACGTCACCGCGGCCCCGCTGACCGCCGAGGACGGCGGCTTGCCGACCAGGCGGCCGCCTGTCGACCCGGCCCGGCTGGCCGCGTGGGAGATCGATCCGGCGCCGTGGCGGGCGCGGGCGGCGGCGGCCGCGGAGCACCTGGACACGTGAGCGAGCCGGAGGGGCGCGGCGTGAACCCGGCCACTGCGTTCGCGTCGGTGCTCGTTGACGAGCTGGCCCGGTGCGGCTTGCGGGAGGCCGTGCTGGCCCCCGGCTCGCGCAGTGCCCCGCTGGCCATGGCGCTGTGGGAGCGGGCGCAGCATCCCGCGGGGGACCCGCCAGGCGAAGCGGGTGATGAGGCGGCCGAAGCGGGGGGGATCCGGCTGCACGTGCGGATCGACGAGCGGTCCGCGGCGTTCCTGGCGCTCGGCCTGGCCAAGGCGAGCGGGCGGCCAGTGGCGGTGCTGTGCACCTCGGGCACCGCGGCGGCGCACTTCCACGCCGCGGTGATCGAGGCCGATGAGTCCGGGGTGCCGCTGATCGTGCTCACCGCGGACCGGCCGCCCGAGCTGCGCGGTACGGGCGCGAACCAGACCATCGACCAGCTGAAGCTGTATGGCGCGGCCGTCCGCTGGTTCTGCGAGGCAGGTGTGCCGGAGGAGCGGCCCGGCCAGGTGGCGTACTGGCGCTCGCTGGCCTGCCGGGCGTGGGCCTGCGCCTCGGGGGCGCTCGGCGGGTTCCCCGGGCCCGTGCACGTGAACGTCCCGCTGCGGGAGCCGCTGGTGCCTGACCCGGCGCCGGCCGGCGGGAGCCCGGGCGCGGCTGGCGCGGGCTGGCCGGAGCCGCTGGACGGGCGGCCGGACGGCGCTCCGTGGACCGCCATCGCGGCCGTGTCCCCAGCCGGCCCGGGCCCTGAGCCGTTCGGTGTCATACCCACCGGGGCAGTGGCGCTGGACCTGCCCTGGACCGAGCGCGGCGTGCTGGTGTGCGGCGACGGCGGCTACGACGCGGCGCCGCTGCTCCGGCTGGCCGCCGACGCCGGCTGGCCGGTGCTCGCCGAGCCGTCGTCGGGTGCGCGCCGCGGCCCCAACGCGCTGTCGGCCTACCAGTACCTGCTCGACGCGCCGGAGTTCCTGGCCCGCCACCGGCCGGATCTCATCGTGTCGGCCGGGCGCCCCGGGCTGTCCCGCGGCCAGATCGCCTTCCTGGGCGGCCCGGCGGGTGACCGGCGGCCCGCTGCCGGCGGCGGGCAGGCCGGCCCGGCACCCCGGCATGTGGTGGTCGCCCAGGGGCCGGGGCGCTGGGCCGATCCGGCCCGCAGTGCCACTGACGTGGCCGCCAGCATCCGGCTGGTGCGGGCACCAGGGCCCGGTTCCCCGGCTGGCTCCTGGCTCAGTTCCTGGCTGGCCGCGGATGCTGCGGCCCGGCGGGCGGCCGACGTGGTCCTCGGCGCCGGCGGTGTACTCACCGAGCCACGGCTCGCACGTGATCTGGCCGCCGCGCTGCCCAGCGGGTCCCTGCTGTGGGTGGCCTCCAGCCTGCCGGTCCGGGACCTGGATTATCACCTGGCGCCGCGTTCGGGCCTGCGGGTGCTGGCCAGCAGGGGGGCGAGCGGGATCGACGGGCTCGTGTCCGCCGCGATCGGGGCCGCCCTGGCCCACCAGCGGGCCGGCGGCGGCAGGGCCGCCGCGCTGCTCGGCGATCTCGCCCTCCTGCACGACGCGGCGGGGCTGTTCCTCGGCCCGGACGAGCCCCGTCCCGACCTCGCCCTCGTGGTGATCAACAACGACGGCGGCGGGATCTTCTCGGCGTTGGAGCCGGCCGCGTTCCCCGGCCCGTTCGAGCGGGTCTTCGGCACCCCGCATCATGCCCGGCTGGGCCACCTCGCCGCGGCCGCGGGCATTCCGCATTCGCTGCTGGCCCAGGCGGCCGAGCTGCCCGCTGCACTGCGCGGCCGGGGGCTGCGCATCATCGAGGTCGCCGCGGACCGGGCGGCCGGCACAGCGCTCCGCGCCCGCCTTCGCGACGCTGCGAGCAGCGGACTGCGCCGGTCCCTGGCCGGGCCGGAAACGCGTCCTGAGGGATGAGCGCGCCGGCGGTGCCAGCGCGCGGGCGGCCGGCACGGCACCGCGGAATAGGCCGCCGGCGGCCGGAAAATGCGCTCATGAGATGACTGCGCTAGGGTCACGATGCCGGCTCGCGGCGGGTAGCGGTCTGATAATCGTCAGATTACCGTCGGATCACGATTCGCCGTCGCTGCATTGGGCCTGTTCACACTCCCACTGTCCGGCTCCTAGCATGATCCCGTCGGCCGCCTAGTCTGGCGTGCCGTGGTGCCGTGGGGCGGTTGGCCTCCGGTCGTTAGCCGCGGACGAACTTCGCGGAGAATAGAGGAGGAGAGTGTCGATGCGGAAACGCACGCGAGGCTATGGGGCCGTGGTCGGCCTGGCAGCCCTCGCGCTCGCCGTGGCGGCCTGTGGAGGCAGCACGGCGAAGCCCGGCACGTCCCCGACCGGGACAACCGCCGGATTCCAGGGACTCAATCCAGGTACAGGCACGCCCAAGAAGGGCGGCACCCTCAACATGCTCGGCCAGGGTGACGTCGACTTCATGGACCCCAACATCAGCTATTACACGATCGGCGGCCTCGGCCAGCGCATGTGGATCCGGGGCCTGTACGCCTACGCGGCCATCCCCGGGAAGACCACGCTGCCTTCACCGGACCTGGCGACCGCGGCACCGACGGTGAGCAACGGGGGCAAGAGCTACGCGGTGACGATCCGCAGCGGAGCGCAGTGGGACACCTCGCCGGCGCGGCCGGTCACCGCGGCCGACGCGCTCCTCGGGCTGAAGCGCTCGTGCAACCCGGTCCAGCCGTTCGGCGGGCTGCCGGACTTCGAGACGCTGATCGCCGGCTACCAGGCTTTCTGCACCGACTTCGCCAAGCTCGGCTCGACCGCGACCGTGGCCGCGATCAAGAGCTTCATCAACAGCCACCAGATCTCCGGCGTGACGGTGTCCGGGCAGACCATCACCTACACGCTGGTGCACCCGGCCTCGTACTTCGGGACCATGCTGACCCTCGACCCGTTCAACCCGGCGCCCGCCGAGAGCCTGAACTACATCCCGGCCAGCGCCGCGTCGCAGCAGCACCCGATCGCCGACGGGCCGTACACCGTGCAGAGTTACGTGCCGACCCGCAGCATCGTGTTCGTCCGCAACCCGGCGTGGAAGGCGAGCTCGGACCCGATCCGCAAGGCCTATGTCGACAAGATCGTGGTCTCGGAGACCGGCAACCAGCCGAGCGTCCAGCAGCAGCTGCAGACCAACACCTCCGCTGCGGGGATGGAGTTCGACGCCTTCCCGCCGGTGGCCGCCACCGCCGGGCTCATCAGCCAGATGAACGCTGGCCTGAACCACAACTTCAACCTCGGGCCGACCTACTCGTCAAACCCGTACGTCGTGTACAACCAGGTGTCGCCGAACAACGGCGGAGCGCTGGCCAAGGTCGCCGTCCGCCAGGCGATCAACTACGGCATCAACCGGTCGCACCTGATCCAGGACGCCGGCGGGGCGTCAGTCAGCCCGCCGCTCACCCACATTGTCCCGCCGGGCATCAACGGGTCCCAGGACCTGCCGTCCGGTTACGACCCGTACCCGCTCAACCTGAGCAAGGCCAAGTCCCTGCTCGCTTCGGCCGGGTACAAGAACGGGCTGAACCTGACCCTGCTGTACCGGCCGTCGAGCACGATCGAGGCGAAGATGGTGCAGACGCTCCAGTCTGACCTGGCCAAGATCGGAGTGAAGATCAAGCTCCTGTCGGCCACGCCTTCGGACTTCTACACGAAGTACCTCGAGGTGCCGACCGCCGCGAAGAGCGGTGTGTGGGACATCGCCCTGGCGGGCTGGGGCCCGGACTGGTACGGCGACGCCGCGGTGTCGTTCTTCGGGCCGCTGTACTCAGGCCCGGCCTCCTACCCGCCGAACGGCAGCAACTTCGGGTTCTACAGCGATCCCGCGGTGACCAGCCTGATCGCGCAGGGCGCCAAGGCCGCGACGTCCTCCGCCGCGGCGACCATCTGGGCCCAGGCGGATCAGAAGATCATGCAGGATGCGGTGATCTACCCGATCACCGACCCGCAGCAGCCGCTGTACCACGCGAGTTATGTGCACAACGCGGTGTACATCCCGGCGGTCCAGCAGCTTGACCCGACGAACGTCTGGCTGTCCACTCCGTAACCAGCGGAACTGAGGCTGAAGGCCTGACATCCCGTCGGCCGCCCCGCGGCGCTACCGTGGGGCGGCCGACGGGATTACAGTCGGCTTAGCGGTGTGGGCTGCGCAAACTGGCGTCAGGTCCGGGCCGCACTGTGCGAAGGGTAGGTAGCGTGGCGCTCCTCGAGGTCGAAGACCTGCACGTGTCGTTCCGGACCTCGGATGGCGTCGTGCAGGCGGTCCGTGGCGTGTCTTTCCAGGTCGATACCGGGCAGACCCTCGGCATCGTCGGAGAGTCCGGTTCGGGCAAGAGCGTGTCCACTCAGACCATCATGGGCCTCACCCGCGGGGCCAGGATCAGCGGCCGGGCCATGTTTGACGGCCAGGACCTGCTCACGCAGACCAACGATCAGCTGCGGACGGTCCGCGGCGCGAAGATCGGCATGATCTTCCAGGACCCGCTGTCGAGCCTGCACCCCTACTACCGGGTCGGCTGGCAGATCGTGGAAATGATCCGTGAGCACGATCATGAGATGTCGAAGGCGCAGGCCCGCACCCGGGCCATCGAGCTGCTCCGCCTGGTCGGCATCCCGCAGGCTGACCGCAGGGTGGACGATTTCCCGCACCAGTTCTCCGGCGGCATGCGGCAGCGCGCCATGATCGCGATGGCCATGGCGCTGAGCCCGGAACTGCTCATCGCCGACGAGCCGACGACGGCGCTCGACGTGACCGTGCAGGCCCAGGTTCTCCAGGTCATCCGCACGCTGCAGGAGGAGTTCGGCACCGCCGTCATCCTGATCACCCACGACCTCGGGGTGATCGCGGACGTCGCGGACGAGGTCGTGGTGATGTACGCGGGGGCAGTGATGGAGCAGGCCGACCGGCGGACCACGTTCTTCGCCAACCATCATCCCTACACCGAGGGGCTGCTGCAGTCGCTGCCCGCCTACGGCGGAGAGCGTGAGCGGCTCCGGCCGATCCACGGGCAGCCGCCCAGCCTGATCACCCTGCCGCCGGGCTGTCCCTTCCACCCCCGGTGCCCGTACGTGATGGACCGGTGCCGCACGGAGGTGCCTGCGCTCGCGGCGGTCGGCGGCGACCCGCAGCACCTGTCCGCCTGCTGGCTTCCGCACGACTCCGCGGCCCGTGATGCCGTGCGCCGCAAGGTCGTGGGCGAGAGCCTCGCCGCGCCGGCTGGGGCGTGAGGGCGTGGCCACGGACGCGGGCGTGCCCGCGACCGCCCCGGCGAGCGACAGTGATGTCCTGCTCCGGGTGGAGAACCTCGTCAAGTACTTTCCCGTGCAGTCGGCATCGCTGTTCCAGCGGCAGCGGGACGTCGTGCACGCGGTCGACGGCGTGAACCTGGAGGTACGCCAGGGGCAGACCCTCGGTCTCGTGGGCGAGACGGGGTGCGGGAAGTCCACGCTGGCCCGCTGCATCGTCCGGCTGCACGACATCACGTCCGGGAAGGTCACCTTCGACGGGCACGACATCACCACGCTGTCGCGCCGGAGCATGCGGCCGTTCCGGCGCGAGATGCAGATGATCTTCCAGGATCCGTACGGGTCCCTGAACCCGCGCCGCCGGGTCGGGTCGATCATCGGGGATCCGTTCGCGATCCATGGCATCGCCAGCGGTCAGGACCGCAAGCGCCGGGTCCAGGAGGTCATGGAGCTGGTCGGGCTCAACCCCGAGCACTACAACCGGTTCCCGGCCGAGTTCTCCGGCGGCCAGCGCCAGCGCATCGGCGTGGCGCGCGCTCTCGCTTTCCGGCCCAAGCTCATCGTCTGCGATGAGCCGGTGTCCGCGCTGGACGTCTCCATCCAGGCGCAGATCATCAACCTGCTCGCCGACCTGCAGCGGGAACTCGGGCTGACCTACATCTTCATCGCCCATGACCTGTCTGTCGTGCGGCACGTGAGTAACGCGGTCGCGGTCATGTACCTCGGGCAGATCACGGAGTTCGCGCCGGTCGAGGAACTCTGGGCGCACCCGCGGCACCCGTACACGGACGCCCTGCTGTCGGCGGTTCCCGTCCCCGACCCGGACGCCGCCGACCGGCGCGAGCGGATAATCCTGGTCGGAGACGTGCCGTCGCCGATCGCCCCGCCGTCCGGCTGCCGGTTCCACCCGCGGTGCCCGAAGGCCGCCCCGACCTGCGTCGCCGAGGATCCGGTGCTGGAGCCCCGGCTGGGCGACGCCCCCGAGCACCTGACGGCCTGCCACTTCCCGGTCGAGGACGGGGAGGACATCTCGAAGGCCCGGCCGAGCATCGGCGCCGAGGAACGCATCATCGAGACCGGGATCCTGGGCGGCTCGTCAGCCGGCCTGCCCGGGTCCGGCTGAAGGGAGTTCTCATGAGCCTCGGCTTCGGCAGCGAGCAGGCAGAGGTCAGCGGCGTGGCGGAGGAATCCGTCCTTGAGGTTCCCGAGGCACCGGCGGCCCGCAAGATCGAGGGGCGCAGCCCGCTGCGGCTCGGCATCGAGCGGCTGCGTCACGACCGGACGTCGATGATCTCGCTGGCCGTCATCGTTCTCGTCGTCCTGGTGGCGATCTTCGCGCCCGTCTTCGCGGCCATCACCGGGCACGGGGCGGACCAGCAGTTCTACGCCCCGGTCGGCCTGACACCGGCGGGCGGGCCGCTGGGGCCCTCGGCCAAGTTCCTGATGGGCACGGACACCCTGGGCCGGGACATCCTGGTGCGGATCGCCTACGGGGCGCGGATCTCGCTGATCGTCGGCGTGGTCGCGACCGCCATCACGGTCGCGGTCGGCGCGGTCATCGGCCTCGCCGCAGGCTACTTCGGCGGGATCACCGACTCGGTCCTGGCCCGGCTCATGGACCTGCTGCTCGCGTTCCCCTTCCTGCTCCTGGCCATCTCGCTGGTCACCGTCATCGGCCCAGGGTTCGCCGTGGTCATCATCGTCATCGGGCTCTTCGGCTGGGTCGCCGTCGGCCGCATCGTCCGCGGCCAGGTCCTGTCGATCAAGGAGAAGGAGTACATCGAGGCGGCCCGGTCGCTCGGCGCCGGGCCGTGGCGGATCATGTTCGTCGACATCCTGCCGAACGTGATGGCGCCCATCATCGTCTACACGACCCTGCTTATCCCGCTCACGATCGTGACCGAGGCGTCTTTGTCATTCCTCGGCGTCGGCATCCCCCCGCCCACCCCCGACTGGGGGCAGATGCTCAGTGACGCGCAGAGCGTCTACCAGTACGGGGCATGGTGGTTCCTGGTGTTCCCCAGCCTCGCGCTGCTCATTACGACGGTTGCGTTCAACATTTTCGGAGACGGTGTCCGCGACGCGTTCGACCCGCGCGGCGACCAGTTGTTCGTCTAGGAGCCTTTGGTGACGCGCTTTCTGATCCGCCGGATCCTTCAGGGGATCCTTGTCATGTGGCTGGTCACGATCACAACTTTTCTCATTTTCTTCGTCGGCCCCGGTCCAGCCTCCGTGGCCAGGCGACTGGCGGGCAGGCAGGCGACACCGGCGACCGTCGCGGCCGTGTCGCACCGGCTGCTGCTCGACCGGCCGCTCTACATTCAGTACGATCATTTCCTGTGGCTGCTGCTGCACGGCAACCTGGGGTATGACTTCTACCACGACCAGTCCGTGAACTCGATCATCGCGGCGGCGTTCCCGATCACCCTGTCGCTGGTCATCGGCGCCGCGATCCTGTGGGTCGTCATGGGAGTGCTCAGCGGCGTGCTGTCCGCGGTGCGCAGCCGGTCGGTCTGGGACCGCACGTTCACCGGCCTGGCGCTGTTCTTCTACTCGATGCCCACCTTCGTGCTTGGCCTGCTCTTCCTGCTGGTGTTCTATTACGACTTCACGATCCACGGCATCCGCGCGTTCCCGGGAGCCGGCTTCACGCCGATCACCCAGAACCCGTTCGAGTGGCTCCGTGGCCTGATCCTGCCCTGGTTCACGCTGGCGCTGGTGTCGGCGGCCGCCTACACCCGGCTCACCCGGGGATCGATGCTCGACGTCATGGGTGAGGATTACATCCGCACCGCCCGGGCGAAGGGCCTGTCCGAGCGGCGGGTGATCTTCCGGCATTCCCTCCGCGCCGCGCTGACCCCGGTCGTCACCCAGTACGGCATCGACGTCGGGGTGCTGCTCGGCGGCGCGATCATCACTGAGTACGTGTACGGCATGCCGGGCCTGGGCTATACCGCGGTCTCGGCGATCATTCAGTCCGACCTGCCCGTGATCATCGGGGTCGTCATCGTGGCCGCCGCCGCGGTGGTGGTCGCGAATATCGTGGTGGACGCGTTCTACGCGGTCCTCGATCCACGGGTCCGCCTGCACTGACGGCGCGCGGTCACGCCTCCAGGGCGAACTGCATGGGCCGGAACTTGGTCTGCGCCTCGGCGAGTTCGGCCGCCGGGTCGGAGCCCGCGACGATTCCGCAGCCGGCGAACAGGCGCGCCTGGGGCCCGTCGAGTTCCGCGCACCGCAGCGCGATGCCCCACTCGCCGTTGCCTTCGGTGTCCACCCAGCCGACCGGGCCCGCGTAGCGCCCCCGGTCCATGCCCTCGAGTTCGCGGATCAGCTCCATGGCCGTTTCGGTCGGCGTTCCGCACACCGCCGCCGTCGGGTGCAGGGCATCCACCAGCGCCAGGACGGAATGCACGGTACCCGGAGGCGACGCCGGGGCCAGGTGCCCGGTGACGGCGGTCGCGAGATGCTGCACATTGGCCAGCCGCAGCAGCGACGGGTGCTCCTCGACCGTCAGGCGGTCGCACAGCGGGGCCAGGGCGTCGCGCACGCTGGCCGTCGCGTACTCGTGCTCCTCGGCGTTCTTGGCCGAGGCCAGCAGCGCCGTCCCGAGCACCGTGTCCTCGGCCGGATCGCGGCTGCGCGGCATCGTGCCGGCCAGCACCAGCGAGGTGATCTGCCGGCCCTGCCGCCTGATCAGGAGTTCGGGGGTGGCACCGATGAGCCCCGCGCAGGCGAACGTGTAGCAGTCCGGGTACCGGGCGGCGAGCCTGCCGAGCAGCAGCCGGTCATCGACGCTGACCGAGGCCGTAGCGTGCAGGTCCCGGGCCAGAACCACCTTGCGCAGGTCCCCGGCCCGGATCCGGGCCACGGCCGCGCCGACCGCGCGCTCCCATTGCGGAGCCGACAGGCTGCCGTCGTGCCAGCGCACCACGGCGGGACCGGTTACCGGCAGGGGCCGCCCGGGCGGGGCGGGTGCGTCGCCGATCGTGGTCAGCCAGGCGCGGCCCGATCTCCTGCCGATCACTGTCTGCGGCACGACCAGCACCGAGCCGTCAGAGGTGGGATCGAAGGTGAAGCTCCCGAAGGCCACCGGCCCGGATCCCGGCAGGCCGACCTGGTCGTCGATCCGGGCTTCGTCGAACAGGGCGCGCAGCCACTTCTCGCCAGCGGTAAACCTGTCTTCGCCCGCAGGCAGGGTGACCCGGGCCGCCTCCCCCCACCCCACCAGTCCCTCGCCGCGGTGAATCCAGGCCACGGCCTCCGGGCCTGGGAGCCGGCCCACCAAGGCGCCGGGGTCGGCGATGGGGATGGTGCGGACAACCGGCATGTCCGGCACCTGCTGGCCCGCGTCGCCTGTGCCTGCCTCCACGGCAGACACTTTACGTGCCGGTGCGAACGTAACCGTCCCCGGGGACTGGCGCGGGCGCCCCCGCGTCAGCAACCGTGACGCCCGGGGGACAGGCCTTCCGGCACCAGAATCACCCAACAGGACCGGCATCCCCGCTGTGCGGGGGGTGACGTGCTAGCCTGCTCATAGCCAATTTACTATCAAGTCGATCGGATAACTAGCTTGTCTCTCATCGACGTTACTCACCCGGCCGCGGGCCTCGCTTCGCTGGCTCAGGTTGTCCGATCCGTCGCGGCCAGCCCGCAGCGATGGGCCGGCCTCGTGCGCTACCGTTCCGGGGAGCGCTGGTACCAGCGCCTGGACCAGGCGGAGAGTCACGAACTATGGCTGCTGAGCTGGCTGCCTGGGCAGCGCACCGGGTTTCATGATCACTTCGGATCGGCCGGCGCGTTCGCGGTGGTCAGCGGCGAGCTGCAGGAGCACACCGTGATCGCCGCGCGCGCTGCTGGCCGCGGGATGGCGCCCGCTGCGGATGCCCGCGTCGCCGTGGCCACCTTCGCCACCGGGCAGGTGAGGGCATTTGGGCCGCGGCACGTGCACGAAGTGGTCAACGGCGCGGCCGAACCCGCGGTAAGCATCCACGCGTACTCTCCCTCGCTGGCCGGGATGCGCCGCTACGAGCTGACCCCGGCCGGCCTCGTGCTCGCCGCAGTCGAGATGGCGGAGGAGAACTGGTGACCGGAGCAGCGCAGCGCGATGGCGGCCGCCCGGTCGGCGAGATCCTGGCCCAGGCGCGCGGCCGCCTGAAGCGCCTGGGACCCCAGCAGGCGTACGACGCGATGCACGCGGGTGCGCTGCTGGTGGACATCCGGCCACAGGCCCAGCGCGCGGCGGAAGGGGAACTGCCGGGCGCGCTCGTGGTGGAGCGCAATGTCCTCGAATGGCGGCTGGATCCCGCATCCGACGCCCGCCTGCCCGAGGCCGGTGACTACCGCCGGCCGGTCATTGTCGTCTGTTCCGAGGGCTACGCCTCCAGCCTGGCGGCGGCGTCACTGCAGGATCTCGGGCTCGTTAACGCCACCGATCTCGCGGGCGGATTCCGGGCCTGGGCCGGGTCAGGGCTGCCGGTCACGCCGGGCCCATGACGGATGTCATGGGCGGGGCACGACATACGGCAGCAGCCGGCCGCCCGCCCGGCCCGCACGATAAAGAGCATGGCGAATGCTCTGCTCGCGGCCGCCCTGCTCGGCACGGGCTGGCTCCGCGTGGTGCGCCGGCCAGGTAGCCCGCAGCCCGCTCTTCCATCAGACTCTTACCATGCGCTCTCTCGCGATTCTCCGGCCATGGCCGGCCGGCCGTGGCGTGCTCGCCGCGGGCCAGTCCCCGGCCGGTGCCGCGCCGGGATGACCGCCGCGCCCGCCCGCCACCACGACGGCCAGTCCGGGGCCGCCGCCGGGCCGCCGGGCGCCGGGCCGCCCGCGGAGGGTCTCGCCGGCGGCCGTTGGAGCCGGTATGGCTGGACCCTGGGCGCCATCTGGCTCATTTACCTCGCGCCCGCCGTCACGCGGCTCTGGCATGACCCGGACCTGGTGCGCCGTTTTGCGGGCCTGGCCACCTTGGCCGCGTTCGGTACCGTGTACCTGATCGCTTTCGGCCTGAGCCGCAGGCTGCGCGCCCGGGGCTGGCTGCGCGGGCCGAGCGGGGGGCTGTCGCCGCCGGCCCGGGTGGTTGTGACCGGCGCCGCCGGCATCCTGGCCGCGCTCGGCTACCTCACCCTCGGCCAGGACGCTACCGGCCTGTTCATCTACGTGGCCGTGATGGCGGTCTTCCTGTTCAGTAGCCGGGTGGGCTGGACGGTGGTGGCCGTGATCCTGGTCTGGTCGCTGGCGATCCCCAGCATCGTGCCTGGATGGCAGCCCAGCCCGTCGACCACCTTTCAGATCTTCGTGGCCGCGGTGGCGGTGTGGGGCGTGGCGCAGCTGATCCAGCGCAACGGGCAGCTCGCGGCGGCGCGGGAGGAGATCGCCCGCCTGGTCCGCGCGGAGGAGCGCAGCCGGTTCGCCCGCGACCTGCACGACATCCTGGGCCACTCGCTCACCGTCGTCACGATCAAGGCCGAACTGGCGCAGCGGCTGCTCGACACCGATCCGGACCGGGCCAGAGCCGAGCTGCGGG
>JAWWPY010000450.1:0-7456 GCA_033854735.1 Streptosporangiaceae bacterium
AGGTAGACGCGGCCGAACACGCGCGGGTCGCCAGTGATGGTCTGGCCGATCCAGCCGTACTGGTGCTGGCCGTCGTTGATGCGGGTCCAGGTCGCGCTCTCGTTGACGGACCGGAAGACCCCCTGCACGCCGCCCACGATTCCGGCCAGGTAGACGGCCGGGTAGCTGGCGCCGGGTGCGGCCCGGCCGAACCCGAGGGTCGCGACCGTCGCCACGCTGGTCACCGGGCGGAAAGTCATGCCGCCATCCACCGAGTGGTAAAGCACTCCGGAGCCGCTGGTCAGCCACAAGTCGCCGGCCCGGCCCGCCACGGTGTGCAACTGCGGGAGGCTGCTCGTCTCCTCGGCGCCCACGCCAGCCGGGAGCCCGGTCGCCACCGGGGCGAAGCTCACGCCGCCGTCGGCTGATTTCAGCACGTTCCCGGTGGTGGGGTCGAAAGCGTAGAACACCCCGGCGTCCGCAGGGTCGGCCACGGGCATGTCGCCGGCCGGCAGGCCGGACACGTCGGCCCACGTCTGCCCGTGGTCGGTGCTGTAGACGGGGGTGCCGGCCTGGGGCGCCCAGGAGTAGTCCTCCGGCGCCCACAGCACCGTCTGGCCGTCGGCGGACACCGCCGTGACCCCGGCACCGTTCGGGTCGCCGGCCGGCAGCGTCATCGGGGTCCAGGTCTGCCCGTCATCGGACGACCAGGCGCCATCTGACCAGCCGACGCGGACCACGTCGGCGGGGACGAGGCCGGCCTCGGCCAGGGAGGTGCCGGTGCCCAGGATCGGGTTGCTGCTCATGCCCTCGGCCGGTGACGCGGACAGCGTGTCGTGGTAGAACCCGCCGATGTCACCGAGCGCGCTGACCAGGTGCCCGGGGCCGGCCGGCGGGCTGAGCAGATCCTGCACCGCGGTTTCCTCGATGCCCTCGGCGGCCGCGGATGACCAGTGAGTGCCGCCGCCGCTGTCCAGCGCGGTCACGTCGTCACTGCCGAACACGGTGGCGCCGGTGCCGTAGATGACGTGCGCGGAGTCGAACGGGTCGATCGCCACGCTGGCCATCCACCAGCCGAATTTGGGTGCGGCGCCCCAGCGGAGGAACGGCGAGGCCGAGACATCCAGTGTCGCGGTGGCGCTGACCGACTTCCAGGTCGCGCCTCCGTCGGTGGACCGGAAGATGTCATCGACCGGGAACCAGCGGTCGTTGGTGGCGACCATGACCGTGCCCGGATGCTCGGGGTCAGTGGCCAGGCCGCCGTAGCCGAAGGCCGGGTTGCCGCTGGCGCCCGGTGCCTCAGGGGTGATGTTCGCCCAGGTACCCGTGGTGGTGCTGTACTTCCACACGCTCCCGTTGGTCATTCCGTTCGGGCCGGGGTGGTCGGAGTAGTCCACGTAGAGCGTGCCATCGGCGGCGAGCACGCCGTGCTGCGGCATCAGGCCCGTGGGCTCGCCGGGCACCGGCTGCCACGTGGCCCCGGCGTCGGTGCTCTCGTACAGGTTCGTGCCCGTGCCGGTGGCGTCCCCGACGAAGATCGTGGACGTCGGCGTGCCGCGGCGGCCGCCGCGGGAGTCGAAGGTGACGAACGACAGGCCGATGTCATCGGGCGTGCTCGCCACCGGGAAGCTGGCCACCTGGGACCAGGCCACGCCGCCGTCGGTACTGCGCCACAGGCCGTTGGCCGGCGAGGCGAGGTAGAGGACCCGGTCATCGCGCGGATCGACGGCGAGCCGCTCGCCCATGTTCCGGCCGTCCTGGTTGGACGCCAGCTCGATCGGCAGGTTCGTGATCTGCCAGGTCCGGCCCTGGTTGGCGGAGCGCAGCAGCCGCCCGTTGCCGGCCGAGGACTGCGTGTACTCCCCGGCCGCCACCCATACCTTCTGTGAGTTGGCCGGGTCGGCGGCGATGCTCTCCACACCGAGGGTGTTCCAGTCGTTGAAGCCGGTGAAATCCATCAGCGGAATCCACTGCCGCGTGCTGGCGTCCCACCGGTACCCGCCGCCGATGTCGGTCCGCGCATAGGCGAGCCCGCGCTGGGCCGGGCTGAAGACCAGCCCGTCGACGAAGCCGCCTCCGACGATCTGCGCGTTCTTCCATGAATACGCGGCGGTGGATGCGGCGTTCGCGGCGCTGGAGGCCGGCGTGGCGGCGGATGGGTGCTGGGTGGCGGCCGCCGAGGGGGCCGCCATGCCGGTCAGCAGGGCGGCGCTCGCGGCCAGCGGCAGCAGCACCGGCCGCAGCCGTCCACGGGGCAGGAGTCTTGGCATGGCATGTGTCCTCTCGGGACGGAGGTCCAGCTAGCCCTTGATCGCGCCGAGGAGCACGCCCTTGGTGAAGTGCTTCTGGACGAAGGGGTAGACAATCAAGATCGGCAGGAGCGTCAGCACGACCACCGCCATCTGCAGCGAGAGCGCCGCTATCTGCTGGCTGCCGAGGTACTGCCCTACGCCGGAGGTCCCGCCGCCGGCCATGCTCATGCCCTCGGTCACGTAGTTGTACATGACCATCTGCAATGGCCACTTCTGGCTGTCGGCGGGCATGAAGAGCAGGATGTTGAACCACGAGTTCCAGTAGCCGACCGCGTAGAACAGCGCGATCACCGCGGTCACCGCCTTCGACACGGGCAGCACGATCGACCGCAGGATGCGCCAGTCGCTCGCCCCGTCTATCCGCGCGCTCTCGATGAGGTCGATGGCGACGTTGCTGAAGAACGCCCGCATCACGATGATGTTGAACACGGAGACCGCGCTCGGCGCGATCAGCGCCCAGTACTGGTCGTAGCCGCCGAGCGCGGAGACGACCAGGAACAGCGGGATGATCCCGCCGTTGAAGAACATCGTGATCAGCATGATCATCAGAATCGTCCGGTGTCCGAATGAGCGCGCGCGGGACAGCCCGTAGGCGGCCAGGATCGTGACCACCAGGGAGAACGCGGTGCCCACCGCCGTGATGGCCAGGCTGATCACCAGCGCGCGGATCACCACACCGCCGCTGATGATCAGCCGGTAGGCGTTCAGGGTCAGGCCGTGCGGCCACAGCACCAGGCCGCCGGCGATGTTGATCGACCCCTGGGTGGAGAAACTGGTCAGCACCACGGAGTACATCGGCACCACGATGAGCGCCAGCATCACCAGGAGCGCGCCGCCCTTGCCCGCCTGGCCCACCGGTGTCGGCGCCTCCTGCCACACCGGCCGTCGCGCGGCCCCGCGCCGCCGCCGTGCCGCCGTGCCGCGGACCGCCGGGATCTTCTGGGCCGTTGTCGTCATCTGCGGTACAGCCCGTCTTCGCCGAAGAGATGGGCCACCCTGTTGGCGGCCAGGATCAGGACCAGCGACGTGACGCCGAGGAACAGGCCGGCGGCCGCGCCGTAGCTGTAGTTCCCGTTCACGATGCCGAATTCATACGAGAACGTGGTGAGCACCTCAGAGGCGCCCGGCCCGACCGCGCCGCGCTGGATGAGCATCTGCTCGAAGCCGAAGGTCAGCGCGTAGCCGAGGTTGAGGATCAGCAACAGGATCGTGATGCCCTTGAGCCCCGGCAGCGTGATGTGCCGCATCCGCCGCCACCGTCCCGCGCCGTCCACGGCGGCCGCCTCGTACAGCGAGGGGCTGATGGCGGCGAGCGCGGCCAGGAACACGATCGTCCCCCAGCCCGCCTCCTTCCAGATCAGCTGGGAGGAGACCAGGAGCTTGAACGTGGCGGGGCTGGTCATGATGTCGAACGGGTTGGTCACGCCGTGCTGGCGCAGGAACGAGGGGATTAGCCCGGCGCCGCCGAGCATCTGCTGGAACACCGTGACGACCAGGACCCAGGAGAAGAAGTGCGGCAGTGTCACCACGCTCTGGATGAAGGACCTCAGCTTCCGGCTCAGCAGGCTGTCGAGCAGAATCGCGAGCGCGATCGGGATGGGGAAGAAGAGCACGAGCTGGACCGAGAAGAGCGCCAAGGTGTTCCAGAACGCGTGCCAGAAGCCCGGGTCGCCGAACAGTTGCTGGAAGTTGGCCAGGCCGACCCACGGGCTGTGCAGGAACCCGTTATAGATGTCGTAACTCTGGAACGCCATCACCAGGCCCAGCATCGGCGCATAGCCGAAGGCAGCGAGCAGCACGATCGCGGGCAGCGTCATCAGGACCAGCGCCTTGTCGCGCCGGAGCCTGACCCGCCAGGACATAGTGCCGTGCTCGCGTTGCCCGCCGCGGCGGAGCTTCCCTGGTGCCACATCCACCGCGGCCGGGGTGGCCAGGACCGCTGCACCCTGGCCACCGTCGCGCGGCGTGCCGCCGTCCGTGGTCACCGATGCCATCGTGCCCGCCTGCTGCGCGTCACCTGGGCCCGGCTGCTACGCGTCGCCGTACTTCGAGCGGATGCCTTCCATGAACCTGCGCAGGGCATTGCCGCCGTTCCGCTGCCAATCCTTGACGGCGGCCTGGTAGTCGGCGATGGTGTTGCGGCCGCGGGCGACGTTCTGGAGCATGTTGCCGGTGTTGGTGAAGGTCGGGGCCGCGAGCGCCGTGGCCAGGCTGTTCGGCGTGGCCACGTTCATGTCATAGAACAGCGGCTTGTATTTGCCCTTGGCCGCGCCCTGCTGCCACAGCGCATAGGCCCGCGCCACTGAGACGTACCCGTTCTGCGGGCTCGTCACCGAGGGGGCGGTAGCCAGGAACGAGTAGGTGCCCGCGACGTTCTTGTTCCCGGTGGCGGTCAGCACGGGGCCGCTTGACGACATCGTGTAGTCGATGCTCGGCTGGCCGTAGTTGATCAGGGTGTACTCGTAGGAGCCGAACGGGGCCGCGAGATAGTTCGCGATCCTCAGGCACTCTTCGATCTGGCTTTTCGTGAGGTTCTTGTTCAGGTAGCTGAACAGCCCGGCGCCGTTGCCCAGCGCGATCGTCGGGGTGCCGGTGCCGTTGGCGGTGAACAGCGGGAAGGCCATCCGCACGTAGCTCTTGTTCGCGGCCGTGCCAGACACGGCGTCTGAGCCGTTCCAGGCCCCGGTGCCGTCGAACGTCATGACCTCCTGGCCGCTCCAGAACCGCTGCTTGGCCGAGCTGGTGTCCAGGGCGACCGCGTCAGGATGCACCAGGCCGGCCTTGAACACACCGCGTATCCAGTTCAGCGCCTCGATGATCTCCTGGGTCTCCCACGAGGCGACCAGGTCGCCTTTGGCGTTCGTGACCCAGTTGTTGGGCGGGTTGAGCGGGATCCCGAACGGCTGGCCCAGGTGGGGCCAGATGTCGTCGAAGGCCCACCGCCTGCCCTTCGGGTCGTTGACCTCCTTGCCGAGTGCGAGCAGGTCGGCGACCGTTTTCACGGTCGGGGTGCCGATACCCAGCTTCGCGAGGATGTCCTGGCGGTAGAAGAGGGCGCCGCCGAACACCACGTTGGACGGGTACACCGGGATGCCGTAAATCTTGTTGTTCCATACGCCGGCCTGCCAGGCGGCGGGTGGAACGTTCGCGAGGTTCGGGTACTTCTTGACATTGTTGCCGCTCAGGTACGGGGTCAGGTCCGCGAACCTGGCCTGGACCGCCTGGCCTGGGTTGAGCGGCGCCATGTTCCAGGACGGGATGTTGAGCCAGTCCGGCAGTTTGTTGCCGGCGAACAGCGGCGGCAGCGCGGTGTTGTAGGTGTTGCCGTTCGACGGCTGTACGGTCAGGCTCGCCCCAAGTGCCTGGTTGACCGCCTGGTAGTACTGATTGCCGGCCGGCGGGATCGAGGCCCACAGCGGAGTTATGGCGGTGTATTTGCCACCGGCGCCCGGCATCTCGCTGACGGTGTGCACCAGGTCAGTGGGGTAGGTGAAGTACGCCGGATCTGAGCCGTTCACGCTCGGGATGTTCGGCTTGACCACAGTGCTGGGGACGTAGGCCGGCAGGATCTTGGCCAGCTGTGAAGAGCTCGTGGTGCCCGTCTGGCTCCCTGTCGTGCCACAGCCAGCCAGCAGCGGTGAGGCGGCGGCGGCGCCGGCCGCTGCGGCCGCTACGCCCAGGAAGGACCTGCGATTGAGGGGAATCCCCGTCCCTTCGGCGCTCATTTCTGGTTCAACCTTTCGTCCGGCGTTCTTTCGGTGGACGGTTGGCCGGCGGCCAGGCCGGCCTGGGGTGGCAGTGCTCTGGGGTGGTGCTGATCGCCACCTGGCCGGGTGTGCAGGTGGCGATTGTCGAAGCGCTTCGAATTTGCGCTGAGGTTACGTCAGGTCAGAAGGGCGGGCAAGAGGTAACCGGGAATTCATCCGATATGACGCCAAGTGGTAACACGGCGTGCCGCAGCCGGAGCAACCGAGGGCTCTAGAGAGCCGCGGCGCGGATGGCCACCATCCGGATTGGCCTTGACAGGACAGCGGGGCGGTGGAAACGTCGAAGCGCTTCGATCTCAGACCCCGGAGAGTCGCGGATGCCATTGGGCACCCAGGCCGAGCTGCCCGCCTTCCTGGATCCGGGCCTGCCGCTGCGCGACCGCGCCGATGACCTGCTGGGGCGGCTGACGAGCGCCGAGAAGATCGCCATGCTGCACCAGCATTCACCCGGGGTGCCCCGGCTGGGGATCGCGCCGTTCCGCACCGGCACCGAGGCGCTGCACGGCGTCGCGTGGCTCGGGGTGGCAACGGTCTTCCCGCAGGCGGTCGGCCTGGGCGCGGCCTGGGATCCGGACCTGGTCAAGGCGGTCGGCACGGCGGTAGGCGAGGAGGTGCGGGCCATCCACCGCCGCGATCCGTCCGTGAGCCTCAATGTGTGGGCCCCCGTCGTGAACCTGCTGCGGGATCCGCGATGGGGGCGGAACGAGGAAGGGTACTCGGAGGACCCGCTGCTGACCGGCCGCACCGCCGTTGCCTTCTGCAGCGGGCTGCGCGGTGACCATCCCGTGTACCTGCGCACCGCTCCGCTGCTCAAGCACTTCCTGGCTTACAACAACGAAACCGACCGGGCGACTGCCTCGTCAGTGCTGCGGCCGCGGGTCCTGCATGAATATGAGCTGCCGGTATTTCATGCACCGATCGCCGCGGGAGTGGCCGTCGGCGTGATGCCGTCCTACAACCTGGTGAACGGGCGGCCGAACCACGTCAGTCCCTACCTGGAGCGCGAGCTGCGCCAGTGGACCGATGACGAGCTCGTGGTGTGCAGCGACGCGGAAGCCCCGTCCAACCTCGTGGACGCCGAGCACTACTTTGCCGACCATCCGGCCGGCCATGCCGCGGCGCTGCGGGCCGGAGTGGACAGTTTCACCGATCATGGCGAAGATTCCTCGGTCACGGTCGGCCGGATCACCGAGGCGCTGGAGCGGGGACTGCTGACCCTGGCCGAGGTCGACCGCGCGGTCCGCAGGCTGCTGCTGCTCCGGCTGCGGCTCGGCGAGCTGGATCCCGACCTCGACCCGTACGCAGACACCGGCGCGGAGGCGACCGGCACCGGGACGACTGGCCCTGGGACGACTGGCACCGGGACGACTGGCCCTGGGACGACTGGCACCGGGGCGA
>JAWWPY010000451.1:0-8912 GCA_033854735.1 Streptosporangiaceae bacterium
GATCGTGGAGGACGGCTCGCCGGAGCGCCTGCTCGCGGCTGCGGGTGAGTATTCGGCGCTGCACGCGGACTGGCGAGCCAGCCTCGCCTGAGCGGTAGGCGAGGAACGCGCACCTGTCCAGCGGGCAATGGGGTGCAAACGGCACCCGTCACGTGACCTGCCGGCCGTTGCTGGCTCGGGACTGGTGCCGCTGTGACCGGATCGTGACAAACGGTACCCGGCACGTGACCTGCCGGCCATTGCTGGCTGCGGACTGGTCCGGCTGTGACCGGATCGTGACAATCCGTTATTACCTCATCTGTTTCGCTCTGGTGATCGGGCGCCATGATCACACTGGGGCCACCGGCCAGCGGCGGATCTCACGCATCCCAGCGGTGGGCGAATGGCGGGGCTCGGACTAATGCGGGCCGGACTAATGCGGGCCCGGGCCGGCCGGGCACTCATCCTCCGTTGGCTGGTGGCTCGGCTGGCACTATTTCGCACGGTTAGTCGCGACACGCCGGCCGGTGACGCAGTGCGGGGGTCCGCTAGGCTGAGTCCCGTGCTCTCGATCGCCAGGCGTAAGCCGGTTTCCGAAGACGCTCAGCGCAAGTATGAGGCTGACACCGTGCTCGCCGAGCGGTTCGACGACCTGCTCACGCGCGCGGAGGACTCGGAACATGCGCTGCGTCACGCTCAGGCGGCCCGGGCGCCGCTCGCCGACCTGCACCGGCTCGGCAAGGATCTGGACCGGGCCCTCACCGATGTGATGCGGGCCGCCTTCGCCGCCGAGCGGGCCGAAATCGGGCCGCGCGGGTACGACGACCGGATCTACCGGCGCAAGGCGAAAGCGACCCCCGCCGTGCGCGCCTGGACCGCCGAGGCGGAACGCCTGCTGACTCTCCGCGAGAGTCACCAGCTCACCGGCATTGTCCGGCTGCCGCCGACCCCCGCCGCCCGGCCAGCCTGACTCCGGGGCCAATTCACCGCAGCACCCCAGGGCAATCCCGCGCGAGCGGCGGTTAGTCCGATCTGGTCCCGGCCAACCCATGGTGACTAGTCCCATGAGGCGCCCACATGGGGCACACTGAGGGAACTGCCCGACACGGCTCTCCGACGGGGAGGTTTCCGCTATCGCGGATATCCATAATCACCCGGAAAGCGCATCTACCAGAACGTACAAAGGGTGACTCAAAAAACCGTCACAACGGACTATGTCGCAGACTGTGTTTGCCCCGGCACACTATTATGTGATCAAAGCTACAGCGAGACCATGACCAGGAGGCACACGAATGTGCCCGCACACGCCATCGTGCCCGGAAGCGAAAGCGCCGGACCGCGAGGCGGCCCGTACCATCGTCAGCCACCCAGAGCAGGGCTGGAGCCTGCTCTGTAACGGCATCGTCGTATTCGAGGACACTGGCGAACTGCTTCCTGGCGGAGGCGCTATCGCTCCGCACCGGCCGACGGACGTGCGGATGCCGCCGGTCCTGGCCGTCCTCGACTCGCCCGATGCTGGTTCGTCGGCACAGCCCGCTGCGTAGCAGCGGCCGCTAGCGCGCCGCGGCGAGCAGGTCGCGCAGCCAGGATTCGACCGCATCCGCGACTGCCTCGGGCCGCCTGGACAGGGCGTGTGACTCCCCCGCCAGTACCACCACCCTGGTGGCATCCGCGCGGCCCGGAATCCCGAACGGGTCCCGGTCCCCATTGACCACGAGCACGTCAGTGCCGGTCTCGCGAAGTTCCGCCAGGCGAGAGCGTTCCGGGCGGCCCGGCGGATGCAGCGGGAACGCGAGCGCGACCACGGCCCGTGCGTCCACCGCGCGCGCCGTACGGCAGGCGACACGCGCGCCGTTGCTGCGCCCGCCCTGGATCAGCGGGATACCGAGGCCGCCTGCCGCGTGCAGCGCTCCTGCCGTTTCGCGCAGGGCCGTGATGATCTCCACCCATGCGGCGTCCTGCCGGGCCGCGGAGCCGGGCGCCCGGCGCCCCTTGACCCGGTACGGCTGAGTCACCATGGCCACCGCGCCGCCCAGTCGCAGCGCCGCGTCCCGGGCCGCGCGCAGGTCTGGCGCCTCGACACCACCACCGGCGCCGTGCGTAAGCACGAACAGGAAGGCCGGCTTGCCGTCCCAGGCTTGACCCGCGCCCGGGACTCGGATGGCGGGCGGCTGCGCCGCGGGCCCGGTCAGCCCCACGTGCGCCACGCCATCGCTGGTCGCTATGTCCACGCCACGCAGCGTAGCTTCCCGGGCTGCGGCCCAGCCGGCCCCGGGATCGTCAGGACATGCGGATGATCTGCCCGGTGATGTAGCGCGCCTGCTGAGTGGCGAGGAAGGTGATGACCTCGGCGATCTCGTCGGGCTGGGCCAGGTGCCGGAGCGGGCTCGCGGCTATGGCGGCCCGCTCGACCTCGGGGGTGACCCACCCGGTGTCCGTGGCGGGGGGTTGCACCACGTTGGCGGTAACCCCGTAGGGTCCCAGTTCCTGCGCCGCCGACATCGTGTAGTTGTCGAGCGCGGCTTTGGCCGCGCCGTACGAAACCTCCTCGGCGAACCCGCCTGGGCCTCCCGACGTGAGGCCGATGATGCGGCCCCAGCGTGCGCCGCGCGCGACATGCCGCCGGGCGAACTCCGCGATCAGCAGGGCCGACGCCCGCGCATCCACAGCGAACTGCCGGTCGTGGCTGGCCGCGTCCACCGGCCGCAGCGGACGCCCGAACCGGTCCTGGGTTCCGGGCAGGAAGGTGTTGGCCAGCCAGCTGCTGGCGTTGTTGACCAGGATCTCCACTGGGCCGAGGGCGGCCTCGGCCCGGTCGAAAACCAGGGTGGGAGCCGCGGGATCGGCGAGGTCGGCCTCGATGAATTCCGCCGCCCCGCCTGCGGCGCGGATCTGCTGTGCGGTGTCCTCGGCACTCCGGGCCCGCGACTCGCCGTAGCTTTCCGGGTACGCGGCCTCGCTCGCATGCTCGGCGGGATCCAGCCGCAGGAAAGTCATGAATACCGCGACACCCTGGGCTGCGAGCGCACGCGCGGCCGCCGCGCCGATCCCCTGGTTGGCCCCGGTGACGAGGGCCACCCGCCCGCCAAGCCCTGGGTCAATCATCCGCTCATATCCTGGCTCCCGGGCCCGGGATGGGTGGCACTCCCAGGGAAGGTCGGTGACATCCACCACCTCCAGCTGCTGTGAAGCGTAGGTGGCCCCACGAGAAGGGCCTGGCCGCCAGGCTCGCCCACCATCTCACGCGGGAACTGGCCAGCATCGATTCACCGGCGCATTTCCCGCGCACGAGCTTTACCTAGATGACGCCCGCGACCGTGCCGGGCCGGCCCGCGGCCAGTGCCGGGCTAGACGTTGAGCAGCTTTTTGAGGAACTGGCCGGTGTAGCTGTCCTCGGCCTCGGCCACCTGCTCGGGAGTACCGGTCGCGATGACCTCGCCGCCGCGCGAACCGCCATCGGGACCCAGGTCGATGACCCAGTCCGCGGTCTTGATGACGTCGAGGTTGTGCTCGATCACGATGACCGTGTTCCCGCCCTGCACCAGCCGGTCCAGCATGCCGAGCAGCTTGCGGATGTCCTCGAAGTGCAGCCCGGTGGTCGGCTCGTCCAGCACGTAGATGGTCCGGCCGGTGGAACGGCGCTGAAGCTCCGAGGCGAGCTTGACCCGCTGCGCCTCGCCGCCGGAGAGCGTGGGCGCCGGCTGGCCCAGCCGGACATAACCCAGCCCGACGTCAGTGAGGGTCTTCAGGTGCCGGTGGATGGCGGGGATGGGCTCGAAGAACTCCGCACCTTCCTCGATCGGCATGTCGAGCACGTCGGCGATGGTCTTGCCTTTGTAGTGAACCTGCAGCGTGTCGGTGTTGTAGCGGGCGCCGTGACATACCTCGCACGGCACGTACACGTCCGGCAGGAACTGCATCTCGATCTTGATGGTGCCATCGCCCGAGCATGCCTCGCAGCGGCCGCCCTTGACGTTGAAGGAGAACCGGCCAGGCTGGTAGCCGCGGACCTTGGCCTCGGTGGTCTGCGAGAACAGCCGCCGGACATGGTCGAACACGCCGGTGTAGGTCGCCGGGTTGGATCGCGGCGTACGCCCGATCGGCCCCTGGTCCACGTGCACGACCTTGTCGAGGTGCTGCATGCCAGTGACCCGCAGGTGCCTGCCCGGCACGATCCGCGTCCCATGCAGCTCCCGGGCCAGCGCGTTGTACAGGATGTCGTTGACCAGGGTCGACTTCCCCGACCCCGAGACCCCGGTAACGGCGATGAAGCAGCCGAGCGGGAACGCCACATCCACGTTCTTCAGGTTGTGCTCGGTGGCGCCCTTGACCACGACCTCCCGGCCGCGCACCCGCTTCCTGCGCACGGCGGGCAGCGGGATGGACTCGCGGCCCGTCAGGTACGCGCCGGTCAGCGAGTCGCTGCTGGCCAGCAGCTCCTCGACCGGGCCGGATACGACGATGTTGCCGCCGTGCTCACCGGCCCCCGGGCCGATGTCGACGACCCAGTCGGCCGCCCGGATGGTGTCCTCGTCGTGCTCCACCACGATCAGTGTGTTGCCCAGATCCCGCAGCCTGACCAGGGTCTCCAGCAGCCGGTGGTTGTCCCGCTGGTGCAGGCCGATGGACGGCTCGTCCAGCACGTACAGCACCCCGACGAGGCCGGAGCCGATCTGGGTGGCCAGCCGGATCCGCTGCGCCTCCCCCCCGGCCAGCGTCGCGGACGCGCGGTCCAGGGTCAGGTAGTCCAGCCCGACGTCCAGCAAGAACCCCAGCCGGGCGTTGACCTCCTTGAGGATGCGCCCGGCGATCTGCATGTCCCGGTCGGACAGCTCCAGGCCGAGCAGCAGCTTGGCCATCTCGCCGATGGGCTGGGCACAGACATCGGCGATCGACCGGCCGTCCACCGTGACCGCCAGGGATACCGGCTTCAGCCGCGAGCCGTGGCACGACGGGCAGGGGACCTCGCGCATGTAGCCTGCGAACCGCTCCCGGCTGGAGTCGCTCTCCGCCTCGGAGTGACGCCGCTCGATGTACGGGACCGCTCCTTCGAACGATGTGTAATACGAGCGCTCCCGGCCGTACCTGTTCTTGTACCGGACATGGACCTGCTCGCCGTAGCCGTACAGCAGCGCCTTGCGGGCCGCGGCCGGGAGCCTCGACCAGGGGGTCTCGATGCTGAACGCCATGGACGCGCCCAGCGCCTCGATCAGCCTGATGAAGTAGTCGCTGACGTGGCCGCCGCTCCACGGGCCGACCGCCCCGTCGGCCAGGCTCTTCGCCGGATCAGGCACGACCAGTTCGGGGTCCACCTCCATCCGGGTGCCGAGCCCCGTGCACTCGGGGCAGGCCCCCCACGGCGAGTTGAAGGAGAACGACCGCGGCTCCAGGTCCTCGAAGGACAAATCGTCGTAGAGGCAGGCCAGATGCTCGGAGTACATCCGTTCCCGGTGCTGGTCGGTCTCGGGCAGGTCGATGAAGTCGAGCACCACCACCCCGCCGGACAGGGACAGCGACGTCTCCACCGAGTCGGTGAGCCGCCGCCGCGCGTCCTGCTTGACGGCCAGGCGGTCCACCACCACCTCGATGGTGTGCTTCTCGTACTTTTTCAGGGTCGGCAGGGTGCCCGCGGCCGCATCGTCCAGCCGGATCACCGTGCCATCCACCCTGGCCCGCGAGTACCCCTTCGACTGGAGTTCCCGCAGCAACTCCCCGTACTCGCCCTTACGGCCCCGGACCACCGGCGCGAGCACCTGGAACCTGGTGCCCTCGCCGGCTTCCAGCACCCGGTCCACGATCTGCTGCGGGGTCTGCCGGGCGATAGGCCGCCCGCAGATCGGGCAGTGCGGTTTGCCCACCCTCGCGTACAGCAGCCGCAGGTAGTCGTAGACCTCAGTGATCGTGCCGACCGTGGAACGGGGGTTCCGGCTGGCCGCCTTCTGGTCGATCGACACCGCGGGCGAGAGCCCGTCGATGAAATCCACGTCCGGCTTGTCCATCTGGCCGAGGAACTGCCTCGCGTACGCGGACAGCGACTCCACGTACCGTCGCTGGCCCTCCGCGAAGATGGTGTCGAAAGCCAGGCTGGACTTGCCCGACCCGGACAGGCCGGTGAACACGATCAGGGCGTCCCGGGGCAAGTCGAGCGACACGTCCTTCAGGTTGTGCTCGCGTGCTCCGCGGACCACGAGACGATCAGCCACTGCGTTCTGCTCTCCGGGTGACGAGGGGCGCTCCGACATAGCGACACGCCATGATATTCGGGGGTACTGACAGAACACCGTTTCCGCGGGCCGACTTCCCCGGCGGCCCGGCGGGCGGCGCGGCAATACGTCCGCCCCTCCCAGACTCTCACCGCCCTGCGCGAGGATGGACCCGAACGGCGGCAAATACGGGAGCACCTCAGACCGACAGGGAGCAGTACCGCAGGGCCAACACCCGCAGGGGCAACACCCGCAGGGGCAACACCGACAGGGGCAATACCGTGGACCACGAAGTCAGCGAGTGGCTGGACCGCCTCGGCGCGGCGACGGCCCGCTTGCTAGCCACCTCCGCCAGCTTCACCGACACGCAGGTGCGCGAGCCTTCGTTGTTGCCGGGCTGGACACGCGGGCACGTGCTCAGCCACGTCGCCCGCAACGCCGACGGCCTGGGCAACCTGCTGCGCGGGGCGGCGACCGGCGCCCAGATCCCGATGTACGCCAGCCCGCAGGCCCGCGCCGCCGACATCGAGGCCGGGGCCGGGCGCGGCGCGGCGGAACTGACGGCGGACGTGCGCGACTCCGCTGCCGCGTTCGCGGTGCGGGCTGCCAGCCTGCGCGCCGAAGCCTGGACGGTCCCGGTGCGGCCGCGGGCCGGCCCCACGTTCCCGGCCCGCGAAGTGCTCGACCGGCGGCTCTCCGAGGTGCAGATCCACCACGTGGACCTGGCGGCCGGCTATGGGCCCGGGGACTGGCCGGAGGACTTCATCACCGGCTGCCTGCCCCGGGTGGCCAGGTCGTTCGCCGGCCGGGCGGACACACCTGGGTGCCGCGTCCTCCCCGATGGTGCCGGAGAAGGGTTCTGGATCGGCCCGCCGGACGACGGCGTGGCGCCCCTGGTGGTCGCCGGACCCGCCCGCGACCTGCTGGCCTGGCTGCTCGGCCGGGGCACCGGCACCGGCCTGCGGGTCGGGTCGGGAAGCGCCGTGCCGACGCTGCCGGCGTGGCGGTAGGGAGCGGTGGCCTTGTTCGTCAGGTATAGAAAGGAGGGACGCTGAGCAGAGGAGAATCTTGTGGCCTATACCGGAGACGTGACCGTTGGCGGCGCGCCCGACACGCGTGAACTGCCGGGCCTGACCGTGACCAAGGTGGCCGTCGGGCCCATGGACAACAACGCCTACCTGCTCACCTGCCGCGAGACCGGTGAGGCCGTGCTGATCGACGCGGCCAACGACGCGGCCACGCTGCTTGAGGTCATCGGGGCCACGCCGGTGACCCGGATCATCACCACGCACCGGCACTGGGATCACTGGCAGGCGCTGGCCGAGGTGCAGGCGGCGACCGGGGCCGAGGTGGTCGCGCACCCTGACGACGCCGGGGAGCTTCCCGTAAAGGTCAACACCCTGGTCAGCAACGGCGATGCGGTGCCGGTCGGCTCGTGCGAGATCTCGGTCATCCACCTGCGCGGCCACACGCCCGGCAGCATCGCGCTGTGTTACGAGGCCGGCGGCCAACTGACCAGCGAACCGCACCTGTTCACCGGCGACTCACTCTTCCCCGGCGGCCCGGGGAACACCGAGCGGGACCCGCAACGCTTCGCCCAGCTCATGGACGACCTGGAGGAGCGGGTGTTCGCCCAGCTGCCGGACGGCACCTGGGTCTACCCGGGCCACGGCAACGACACGGTGCTCGGCGCGGAGCGCCCGCACACGGCCGAGTGGCGGGCGCGCGGCTGGTAAGGGCTAGCTGACCTCGGTCGTGTAGGCGACGACGTTGCTGAGGTAGGAGCCCGTGGCGTAGTCGAAAAGCCCGCCACAGGTAATCAGGCGCAGTTCCGCGTCCGGTGCGGGACCGTAAACCGCGGCCGTGGGGAAGTGGTTCTTCGGGTAGCTACGCACCAGGGTGACCCGGAACACGGCCAGCCGGCCGTCGGCCTGACGCACGTAGACGAGGTCGCCAGGGCGCAGCAGGCGCAGCCGGAAGAACACGCCGGGACCCTGAACCGAGTCGATGTGCCCCGCGATGATCGACGAGCCGACATCACCGGGACGCGGGCTGCCGGTGTACCAGCCCGCCACCGAAGTACTCGACGGCACCTGCAGGGTGCCCTGGGCCGTCACGCCCAGCCTGGTCAGCTTGCTGCGGAGGTCGATGGCCGGGATGGCCAGCGATACCGGAAGAGCCGCTCGCTGGTGGCCGGACGGGCTTGGCCCGGTCACGGCGGCCCCGGATGGCACGGTTCCCAGCTTGGCGACCGGGCGGGGCACGTCCGCGGGCCTCCCTTTCAGCGTCATCAGGCCGACGACCCCGAATACCGCGGCGATCAGGCCGCCCGCGACCACAGCCAGCGCCCGTTGCCTCCGGGTCAGCCCCATCCGCGGGCGGCCGGGCCGGGCGTGCCGCGGATCTGGATCGGCCGGCGGAATCTCAGCGGCCCCGGCTGCCCTGGACGCGCCGGACCGCCCTGAGACCCTAGAGGCCCCGAATACCGTGGAAGCCCTGCCCCCCCATGAGGCCCTAGAGGCCTTAGAGGCCCCGGAGGCTCGGAAGGCCCCGGAGGCTCGGGGGGCCCCGGAGGCCCCGGAGGCTCCGGCAGACTGGGAAATCTCCTCAGTCTCAGGGGTCTCAGCGGCTTTAAAGACCCCGAATGCCTCAAAGATCCAGGTCGACCCGGTGGACTCGGCGAACTCACTGGCCTCGTCAGTCTCAAGCGTCTCAGAAGCCCCAGAGTAT
>JAWWPY010000452.1:0-3145 GCA_033854735.1 Streptosporangiaceae bacterium
GCCACGTTGCGCATCAGCCGGCCTAGATCATCCGGCAGCCCGTCCAGGGCCACGACGACCATTTCCTCGAACCGGCCCGGTTCAACGTCGATCACCCATCCATTGTCGGCGCTAGGGTCGGGATCGAGGCGAACAGGGGTACTGGCTGCCGCCGCGCTAGGACAGGCCTGGGGCGAGTGACATTTGGCCCGGTACGTGGGACGTCCGGCTCTGCCCCGGCGGGTGGCCCAGCGAGCATCGTGGTGACCAGACCCGGGCAGATGGTCACTGAGGACCGGACCCGGGGCGGAAAACGGGAGATGGTCATGCGAGCGCTTGTTTACCACGGTCCGGGAGTGAAGGCCTGGGAGGACGTGCCGACACCCGAGGTCACTGCCGACACGGATGCCATAGTGCGCGTCGACGCCACGACAATCTGCGGTACGGATCTGCACATTCTCAAGGGCGACGTGCCCGCCGTCACCGACGGGCGGATCCTCGGCCACGAAGCGGTCGGGACGGTCGAAGCGGTCGGCAGCGGCGTGAAGACCGTCAAGGCCGGCGACCGTGTTCTCGTCTCCTGCATCTCCGCGTGCGGGACTTGCCGGTTCTGCCGCGAGGGCCACGCCGGGCAGTGCCTCGGCGGTGGCGGCTGGATCCTCGGCCATAAGATCGACGGCACCCAGGCCGAGTATGTCCGGGTGCCTTTCGCCGACACCTCCACCTACCCCCTGCCGGACGGCGCCAGCGACGAGGACATCCTCATGCTGGCGGACATCCTGCCGACCGGCTATGAGGTAGGCGTGCTCAATGGCCAGGTGCGGCCGGGTGACGTGGTCGCGATCGTCGGAGCCGGCCCCATCGGCCTGTCCGCGATCACCGGCGCCCGCCTGTTCAGTCCGAGCCACATTGTCGCGATCGACCTGGCTGACGCCCGGCTGGAGGCGGCGAAGAACTTCGGCGCGGATGTCACGGTGAACAACGGCCGCCAGGACGCGCTGGAAGTGATCCGCGAACTGACTGACGGTCTGGGCGCCGATGTCGCCATCGAAGCGGTCGGCGTGCCCGCCACCTTCGAGCTCGCGGCCCAGCTGGCCCGGCCCGGTGGGCACATCGCCAACATCGGCGTGCACGGCGAGCCCGCCACGCTGCACCTCGAGGATCTGTGGATCAGGAACATCACCATCACCACCGGCCTGGTCGACGCGTACTCCACGCCGACGCTGCTGCGCCTGCTCGCCACCGGCCAGATCGATGCGGGGCGGCTCATCACCCACCATTTCTCGCTGGATGACTTCGATAAGGCCTACGACGTGTTCGGCCGGGCCGCCGACACCGGCGCGCTGAAAGTCGTGCTGAGCCGCACGGCCTAGACGGCAGACAGCCAGTGCGGTGCATTGCGTGCCCCTACGGCGTGGCCGCAATGCACTGCACTGATTGGTGCGCCAGGGAAACCTGATGCGCCGGGAGGCAGGCCACAGCTATCTTTAGGCCGCCAACCGGAGGCAGCCATGGAGCAGATCAGCAAGAAACTGATGAGTTGGGCATCGATCCTCGAGGAGCAGACCCTTGAACAGGCACGGCGCACGGCGTCGATGCCGTTCATCTTCCCGCACCTAGCCCTCATGCCTGATGCACATCTGGGCAAAGGCTCGACGGTCGGCTCCGTGATCCCCACCCTCGGCGCCGTCATGCCAGCCTGCGTTGGAGTCGACGTCGGCTGCGGCATGATCGCTATCCGCACCCAGTTCACCGCCCAGGACGTCAGGAGCCGCGATCTGGCGGCGCTGCGTGAGGCCATCGAGCGCGCCGTCCCGCTGGCCGCGGGGAACTACAACACGGCCAGCTACGGCGCCGAGACCGATGCCCGGGTGGCGGCCCTTGAGCAGCGCGACGGGGCCGACAGCGCCGAGCGGATCGCCCCGAACTGGCGGCTCCAGCTGGGGACTCTGGGCTCGGGCAACCACTTCATTGAGGTCAGCCTCGACGAGGAGGACCGGGTCTGGCTGTTCCTGCATTCCGGCTCGCGGGGCGTCGGCAACAAGCTCGCCACGAAGCACATCAAGATCGCCCGGGCACTGGCCACGAAGTGGTGGATCGCGCTGCCCGATCCCGACCTCGCCTACCTGGTCGAGGGGACTGTCGAGTTCTGGGACTACATCCGGGATCTGCGCTGGGCGCAGCATTTCGCGCTGCTGAACCGCGAGGAGATGATGCACCGCGTCATCGTCTGCTTCGCGGCCTGGATCGGCCGTGATGTCGAGATGGCCGAGTCGGTGAACTGCCACCACAACTACACCGCCCAGGAAAAGCATTTCGGGAAGGATGTATGGCTGTCCCGCAAGGGGGCGATCGACGCGAGTGAGGGCACGCCGGGGCTGATTCCCGGCTCGATGGGCACCCGCTCGTACGTCGTGGTCGGCAAGGGCAACCGCCTGGCGCTGAACTCCTCGCCGCATGGCGCGGGCCGGGAGTACAGCCGGTCCCGCGCCCGCAAGGAGTTCACCCGCGCCCAGCTTGATGCCGCCATGGAAGGCATCGAGTGGCGGCACAGCGACGCCTTCCTGGATGAGATCCCCGGGGCGTACAAACCGATTGACGTGATCATGGACGACGCCAAGGATCTCGTTGAGGTCCGGCACACCCTGCGCCAGATCGTCAACGTCAAGGGCGACTGACCATGATCGCGGTGGATTGGGGGTCGTCCATGACCACCAATCCACCGCAATACGCCTTCATCAGGTTGTGCAGGCGGTGCCGTTGAGGGTGAAGCTGGTGGGGGCGATGTTGCTGGTGGTCCAGGTGCCCTGGAAGCCGACGGAGGTGCTGGCGCCGGCGGCGATCGCCGAGTTGTAGTTCTCGTTGGTGATGGTCACGCCCTTACCACTCTGGGCCGCCACCCCGTTCCAGGAGTTCGTGATCTTCTGGTCACCCGGGAAGGTGAAGCCCAGCGTCCAGCCGTTGACCGGCGACGGGCCGGGGTTGGAGATGGTCACGCTGGCCACGAAGCCACCGGCCCACTGGCTCTGGGTCGAGTAGCTGACCGCGCAGGCCCCGGCGGGAGCCGCAACGGTCCAGGTGAACGTGGTCGATCCCGAGGCGCCCGTGGCGTCCTGGGCCGTGACCGTCACCGTCGACGTGCCGCCCGCCGTCGGGGTACCGGAAA
>JAWWPY010000453.1:0-7939 GCA_033854735.1 Streptosporangiaceae bacterium
CCCGGGAGGCGTCGTCGACCGTGTTGTGCAGCTGAGCAACGGCGAATACGAGGTCCACTACATCGGCGTCAACTGGCCGCACCACATCTTCGTCAACCAGAACTTCAAAGTCATCGGCGCCAACTAGAGCGCCCTGGCCGCTTCTCTCCCAAGCAAGGGGTTCACCCGGACCGCCTGTCCCATCCGTGAAAGGGCGAGCGGTCGCCCGCGGCCCAGGCCTCGCGGAGCCCCGGCGCGCTCAGATCCCAGTCTGGGCGGATCTCGCTCGTCGCCGCGCGCAGGTCACGCCAGAGGTCGCTGACCGACGGGCGGCCCCAGAACCAGTAGCCGTTGTAGACGGTGTGAACGACCAGTCCGGGCTTGAGCACGAGCGTGTGCGGGATCATCGGGTCGTGCTCGGGGTCGGTGTACTCGGCGATGTCGAGGTCCTTCTGGATCGTCCGCCCGGGGTCGGAGAGGAAGGCCCACTGGGCGCCCACCGACGCGCGGAACTCCTGCAGCGTGTGGTGCTCGTCGGTCGAGATCGTGACTATCTGGGTGTAGGCGACCGCGATCTTCGGCTGGAACGCCGCGAGCTCGAGGTGCTGCTGGTGTTCTTTCGGGCAGTAGTGGCCGCGCGCGAGCGTGAGGATCAGCGGATCGCCGCCCTGGAGCTCACTGAGCGTGCGGACGGTGCCGGTGTGGTCGGGCAGCGCGTAATCGGGGAAGATGCCGCCGGGGGTGATGTCGGAACGCATGGAATGACCGCCTCTCACGTGACGTCGCGGGCGCGACCTGCACGGTGTTCATGCCGACTCCGCCACAGCGACCTGGCGGTACCAGGAAAGCATGCCTGATCGACCCCGGCCCCGCTCGACAGCCAGGCGAGTTTGCTCGCTCCTGGGGGTTAATGAGGCGCTCAGCCAGTGGCGGTCGGTCCGGCCGGCCTCTTGACGGCGGCGGCCATTCAGGATAATGCGGCGCTGCCGCGTCAATTGCCATGAGTATTCGCTGGCCAATACTAACGGCTGATCCGCCAATTTTACGCTGCGGACATTGACCCGCTACCGGCTCCTGGTTATGTTTCGCGCAAGCACCGCTACCCGCGGTGCCACTTCGGCCCGGCAGACAGGCCGACGCCGATTGTGGGCGTTGTTGAAGGGAGCAGGATGTCACTCCGTACCCCCATCCGGCGATGGGTCACTGGCGGCAGCATCACCATGTTCGCCGCACTGGCCCTTCCGGCCGGGACAATGGCCGCCTTTACCACGGCGCAGGCCGTCACCACGCCTACCCCCGCGACGAGCAACCCCTACTCGCCCGCCTACCATCACGCCTACCGCCATGGCGTGCTCCCGACCATTCCGCAGGCTGGGAAAATGCGAAGCTGGCAGGCTAGCCACCCAGCTGCCCGAGCGCTGTCAGCGAATGACCTCAACTATGGCGGCGGCATCGACGGCATCGGCGTCACCACCGGCCACCAGAAGGTCTACCTGGTCTTCTACGGCTCCCAGTGGGGCACCCAGGGCACTGACGCGAACGGGAACGTCACGCTGTCCGGCGACCCGTCCGGGGAAGCGCCCTACCTCCAGCAGTTCATGAAGGGCCTGGGCACCGGGGGCGAGCTGTGGTCAGGCGTGCTGACCCAGTACTGCGACGGTGTCGCGGTCGGCGCCCAGTCCTGCCCGGCCAGCAACACCCAGCATGTCGCCTACCCGACCGGCGGCGCCCTGGCGGGCGTGTGGGTCGATGAGGGCACCGCCTCGCCGAGCTCGGCCACCGGCCACCAGCTCGGGGTGGAAGCGGTCAACGCGGCCGGCCATTTCGGCAACACCACCGCGGCCGCCAACCGGGACGCCCAGTACGTCATCATCTCGCCGCACGGCGCCAACCCGGACGGCTGGCTGACCAACGGGTTCTGCGCCTGGCACGACTACAACGGCGACTCCACCCTCAGCGGCGGCGCAGTGAGCTCCCCCGACGGCGACATCGCCTTCACGAACCTGCCCTACATCACCGACGCCGGTGCCTCCTGCGGGGCGAGCTTCGTCAACTCCGGCAGCGCGGGCGCCAAGGACGGCATCTCCATCGTCGAGGGCCACGAGTACGCGGAGACCAGCACCGACCAGAACCCGCCCGGCGGCTACACCGACAACAGCGGCGGGGAGAACGGCGACAAGTGCGCCTGGGTCACGCCAGGAACCAGTGGCGGGTCGTTCGACCTCAGCACGTCCACTGGCACCTTCGCCATGCAGACGACCTGGGGCAACGACGGCGCGGGCGGCGCGGGTACCTGCCAGGCCAGCCACGCCATCGTCGCCAACGGCGGCGGCGGCAACACCGTGACGGTCACCAACCCAGGCGCCCGGACCGGCACCGTCGGCACGGCGACCAGCCTGCAGATCAACGCGACCGACTCGGCGTCCGGCCAGACCCTCACCTACAGCGCCACGGGCCTGCCATCAGGCCTGTCCATCAGCTCCTCCACCGGCCTCATCAGCGGCACCCCCACCACGGCGGGCACCTACAGCGTCACCGCGACCGCCACCGACACCACCAGCGCGTTCGGATCGTCCAGCTTCACCTGGACGATCGGTTCCTCGGGTGGCACCGGCGGCGGCGGGATCACCAACGGCGGATTCGAGGCCGGTACCTTCTCCGGCTGGACCACCAGCGGCGCGGCCACGTCGATCGTCTCCGCCGGGACCCACTCGGGTACCTTCGCGGCCCGGGCCGGTTCCAGCTCACCCACCAACGGCAACTCGAACATCATCCAGACCTTCGCCGCCAGCGGCAGCACGCTGTCCTTCTGGTACAACGTGACCTGCCCGGACACCGTCACCTATGACTGGGCGACCGCCACGCTGCGGGACAACACCACCGGGACCACAACGACGATCCTGGCCCGGACCTGCGTCGCCAGTTCCGGCTGGCGGCAGGTGACCCACGCGGTGACCTCCGGGCATTCCTACACGCTCACACTGACCAGCCGCGACGACAACTATCCCGGCGATCCCACCTATACCCTCTTCGACGACGCCAGTGTCCAGTGAAGCTGGCTGCCGGTAGCTAGCTGGCCGGTAGCTGGCTGCCGGTAGCTAGCTGGCCGGGTGGCCCGATCGGGCCACCCGGCTTATAGGCCGCCGGCGACGCGGAGCACCGCGCCCGTTACGTATGAGGCTTCGGGCCCGAGCAGCCAGGCGATGGCCGGGGCAATCTCGCCGGGTTCACCGGCCCGGCCCAGCGGTATGTTCCCAGCGACCCGGTCCGGGCGGCCGGGGTCTCCGGCTGCCGCGTGGATGGCGGTGCGGATTGTCCCGGGAGCCACGGCGTTGACGCGGATCTGGTCACTGGCGAGTTCCTTGGCCAGGCCGACGGTGAGTGCCTCGACCGCCGCCTTGGCGGCGGCGTAGTGGACGTACTCGTGCGGGGAGCCGAGTGTGGCTGCTGCGGAGGAGATGTTGACGATGGCTCCGCCGTGCCCTCCGCGGCGCAGCGACATGACCTTGCTGGCCTGCCGGGCGCAGAGGATCACGCCGAGGAAGTTCACATCGATGACCCGCCGAATCACCTCAACGGGAGTGTCGGCGAGATCGCCGATGTGAGCGGTGACGCCAGCATTGTTCACTACGCCGGTTACCATGCCCAACTGGCTGGCGGTGATGGAGAACAATCGTTCCACGTCGTCCTGGCGGGTGATATCTACCTTGGCCAGGACGCACCGCGCTCCGGCGGCCTGCGCCTGGGCGGCGGTCTCGTGGGCTGCACTGTCGTCTTGCCGGTAGGCGAGGGTGAGGTCATGGCCGGCCTGGGCCAGCTGGACAGCGGTTGCTGCCCCGATACCGCGGCTGCCCCCAGTGATGATGGTGATGGGCCGGTCACCGTTTTTCATTTTGCCGCCTCCCCGCTGTGGTGCCGATGACGGTAGACACTAAGCTCTCCTTCCGGTGCTGATGACGTGCACCGGGGATCACTTAGGCCTGATACCAGCGAGGGGCCGTCGGGCTCATGGCGCATTGATTAGCCCGACCCCAGGTCAGAAGATGGAATCATGCTGACCTCAACTTCTCTTACACTTGTACTCGGCGCTACCGGCCGCGGCCTGGACCGGGACCAGGCCCGATGACGGCGGTCGGAAAACTCGCCGACTTCCAGGCCCTGGACCCGTTCTTCCGGATCATCGAGGAAGGCGTGGCCGGGCTGGTGGACGGTGAGCACTTCTTCGACCTGCTGGCCGAGGACGTCGTCTTCGAGTACGTCATTACGGTCCCGGGCTACCCGCGCCGTGTCGAAGGGCGCCAAGCCGTAGCCGAGCTGTATCGCCCGTATGGCGCCACATTCTCTCTCGATCGTTGCTATGACCTGGCCGTCCACCACGACCAAGCCACGGGCGTTGTCGTTCTCGAATACGCCTCGCAGGGCCGCGCCATCCCGACTGGAAACCCCTACAGCAACCGCTACATCTCGGTGCTGTCGATCGTCGACCGCCAGATCGCGCACTGGCGGGACTACCTCGACCCGCTAGCAGTCTTTGACGCGATCGGATGGCCCGCCGCGGCAACAGGCAACTACTGACTACTCTCGGCGAGTGCCAGGCCTGTCGCTAGCAATGCCACACGGTCATGGAGATGACGTCCCCGCCGCGACGCTCGTGATGGATGCCTTCTGGGCGAGCGCAGCCGCAGAGGCCAGATTGGGGCAGCTCGCTGTGCCCCCAGGCGCGCGGGTCGAAAGCGCGCCGACGGCACAGCCGAGCGCGGCAGCTTGGGGCAGGGCCAGGCCATCGAGCAGGCCGGCGATTAGCCCCGCGTTGAAGCAGTCCCCAGCGCCGGTCGTGTCAACGGGCACCAGCGACGGAAGATTGACACGCCGCTGATGGGGCCCTTCAACGCACAGCGCGCCGCGCTCGCCAAGCTTCACGACGAGCCTCGATCCGGCCGCGGTGAGGGCTCGCGCCGCTGTGGCCAGGTCCGTCTCGTCACTCAGCCGCAGAGCCTCGGCCTCGTTGGGGAGCAGCACATCGGTCTGTGCGATCGCCGCGGACAGGCGGTCATCACCCCATCGCCCGGACGGATCCCAGTTGGTATCCAGCGACGTGGTGGCGCCCGCCGCCCGGGCGGCCGACAGCACAGCAGCCAGACCAGGCCCCAGAGAATCCTCGAGCAGGAAGTAAGAGCTGGCATGAACATGCCGGGCCCGGGCGAGCAGCGCGTCCGGGATATCCGCCGCGGTCAGCGAGGCAACGGCACCGAGCGCGGTCAGGATGGCACGATCCCCGCCCTGGGATAGCGCCACGGTCATCCCGGTCGCCGCCTCGCCGCGCACGACCACGGCGGCGACATCGACCCCTTCCCTGGCCAGCTGGTCCAGGATCAACTCCCCGGCTGGATCGGCGCCGACGGCTGCGACCAGGGCGACGCTGAGCCCAAGCCGCGCCGCGGCGACCGCGGTGATCGACGCGGACCCCCCGATGACCAGGGACATGCTTTGGACCAGCTTCTCTTCCTGGCCGAACGCGGGGGTCACATCGTCGCCGAGCACGAGTACATCCGGATTACAGTCGCCGACCACGACCAGATCCACATCCCGGCCGGCGGCCGGCCCTATATCGGCCAGCACCGGGTCGGCCAGCACCGGGTCGGCCAGCACCGTGTCGGCCAGCACCGGGTCATGCGGTGACAACGTCAACCCCGGCCTCTTCCAGCTGGGCCGCGTCTTCGGTGGCTATGCCGTTGTCCGTCACCAGGACGTCGATCTCGCGGGCCGTGCATATCCTGGCGAACGCGCGGCGGCCCACCTTGGAGCTGTCCGCGACTATGACAACCCGGCTGGCCTGCCGGGCCATCAGCCGGTTGATGCTTGCCTCTCCCTCGTGATGCGCGGTGGCACCGGCGACAGCGTCTATGGCGTCCACTCCCAGGATCGCCACGTCGAGGGTGACCTGCTCCAGCACGCCGGTGGCCAGCGGCCCGGTCAGCTCGTAGGACTGCGGCCGGGCCACTCCGCCGGTTGTCACGATCTTGATGTGCTGGCGGACCGCGAGCTCGGTCGCGATGTTCAGCGCGTTGGTGACGATCGTGACCGCGGGCGGCGGGCCCGAGTTCAGGTCGGACCGGGTGGCCAGCGCCCGGGCCACTTCGGTCGTGGTGGTACCGCCATTGAGCCCGGCTACCTGCCCGGGCCGCACCAGCCCAGCGGCCACCGCCGCGATGCGCTGCTTCTCGGAGGGACGGCGCTCCGTCTTGTACCGCAGCGGCAGGTCATAGGTGACGCCCTGGGCGACGGCACCGCCCCGGATCCGGGTGAGCATCTGCTGGCTGGCGAGTTCATCGAAGTCCCGGCGGATGGTCGCCGCGGACACGTCCAGCGCCTTCGCGGCGTCCTCGACCTGGAGCTGACCGTCCGTGGCGAGCAGTTCCAGTAGCTCATTCCACCGGCGATAGCGGCTCACCGGCACCTCCTGCCTGTGCGGCCCAACTCGCGTGCCGATACTTCCGGCGCACCGATCACCCCGAGCAGGCGGGCCACCTCCGGGGCGATCGCTTCGCGTCCCGCCGAACCGTATCGCCTGGGATCCACCAATGCGGTGTCGCCAGCCAGGCACTTGCGGACGGCGGCGGTGAAGACCTTGTTCAGCTGGGTCGCGATATTGATCTTCGTCATGCCCGCCCGGACCGCCGCGGCCAGGTCCCGGTCCGGGACGCCAGACGAGCCGTGCAGGACGAGCGGGACGCTGACGGCGCGGTGGATCCTGGTGATGAGCCCGAGATCCAGGACCGCATCGCGGGTCAGCATCGCGTGCGAGCTGCCGACCGCGACCGCCAGCGCATCCACGCCAGTCGCCGCGGCATAACTGGCCGCCTCGTCTGGACGGGTGCGGGCCAGCGGTGAGTGCACGCCATTCTTGCCGCCGATCTCGCCAAGTTCCGCCTCGATCCATAGTCCCCGGGCGTGACACCACCGGGCAATGTCGGCCGTGGCCCGGACATTCTCGGCATAGGGCAGGGCCGACGCGTCGTACATGACTGACCGGAGGCCCACCCCGGCGGCCAGGTGAACCAGCTCCACGCTGGTCGCGTGGTCCAGGTGCACGGCGACTGGCACCCGGGCTGACCGCGCGATCGACAGGCAGGCGCGGGCGATGGGTTCCAGGGCGCCGTGGTAAGCGGCGCAGTTCTCGCTGACTTGCAGCACCACCGGAGCCCGGGCGGCCTCGGCCCCGGCGGCGATCGCCTCGGCATGCTCGATGCCGATGACGTTGAACGCTCCCACGCCACGGCCGACCGCCTGGGCGGACCCGATGATCTCGCCCATCCCGGCGGCGGGCATCAGCCGCCCTCCCCCGGCGCCACGCCCAGCTCGCTGGCTGACCCATGACCCGCGGCCTCGCCTCCCGCGCGCATCACTGTCACCCCGGCCCGCACCGCGGCGTAGTCCGCCGGGCTGAACTCCCCGGCCACCGGGGCCAGGGCCGCCGCGGTGCCGAGCGCGACCGCGTGCCGAAGCCGCTCGTCCCACGGGCACCCCAAAGCCAGCCCGTGCGCCAGTCCGGCGGCCGCGGCGTCACCGGCCCCAGTCGCGTTCCCGGCCACCACAGCCGGGGGGACCGCCTCCAAGCAGCCGTCGCCCGTGTCGGCCTGCAGCCCGTCCGCGCCCAGCGAGACCACGACCGCCTCCGGGCCGGACATCCGGAGCTCCCGGGCCGCCGCGGCCACGGCCCGCCGGTCCACGCCGGCATGAGCAGAGCCACCCGCACTAGAGCCGCCCGGACCGGACAGCGGCCGGCCGGCGAAGGCTTCCAGCTCGGCCAGGTTCGGCTTGACGATGGCGGGCCCGGCCGCCGCGCCGAGCCGCAGCGCCTCCCCGTGCGCGTCCAGCAGCACCGGCACCCGGGCGGCGGCCGCCATCTCGATCAGCCGGGCATAGGTATCCGCGGGCAGTCCCGGCGGGAGGCTGCCGG
>JAWWPY010000454.1:0-43573 GCA_033854735.1 Streptosporangiaceae bacterium
CCCCCTATTACTACGGAAAGTTTTTGGGATATGCGGCCAAGAGCTTTCCGCGATCATGGAACTGGAGGACGCGGCTGGCGGGCCGAGGGCGGGTTCCTCGGGTTGTAGATGTAGGCGGGGTCGATGGGGGTCTCGTACCAGGGGCGGTAGAAGTCGGGCAGGTAGGGCTCGACCAGGGCGCCGAGTTCCGCCCACCGGCGGACTTCGGCCGACGGGCGGTACACCCGCTCGGCCATGGCCTCGGCGAAGCGCTCGCGGACCAGGGCCTCGTCCACGACGGTGACCCGGCCGCCCTCCATGAGGACCCGGCCGCCCACCATCACCGTGTCGAGGTCCGATGACTCGGCGCGGTCGAGCACCACATCCAGGAACGGCTCGCCGTCGTACCGGCCGGGCGGAAAGAAGATCCGCTCTTTGGTCACGATCAGCAGGTCCGCGTACTTCCCCGGCTCCAGGCTGCCCAGCGCGGCCGGCCTGCCGAGCGCCTGGGCGCCGTTGACCGCGGCCGCGCGGAGCACCTGCTCGCTGTCCAGGCGGCCCAGCCCGAAATCGCGCGGCACCCGTTGCAGATAGGCGGCCAGGCGGAGTTCGGTGAAGAAGTCGTCGCGGTCGGAGAACGAGATGCCGTCGGTCCCGAAGCCGATCCGGCCGCCGGCGTCCATGATGTCGCGGACCCGGCAGATCCCGGTGGACAGCCGGAGGTTCGAGCCGGGGTTGTTGGACGCCACCGCCCCCGAGTCGGCGAAGATGCCGAGTTCGGAGTCGGTCACCCAGACGAAGTGCTCGAGGACCGTCGCTGGGGTGAGAACCCCGAGGTCCGCCAGACGGCGCACGGCGGGCTTGCCGTATGTCTCCAGGTTGAACAGCATCTCGGCGCGCGTTTCCAGGACATGCGTGATCATCCCGGTGCCATGCTCGTCAGCCGCCTGGCGGCAGCGCCGGTAGAGCCCGTCGGAGCAGGCCGGCGTCCAGTCGGGGGCGGTGACGATCCGGATCCGGTCGTCCCGCCCGTGCCAGGCGTCCGACAGCCGCTCGAAGCTCGCCATCACCTCGTCCACCGGCCAGGCGTACCCCATGGGCGAGTCGCGGACCTCGCGGGCCAGGGCCGCAGGAAGACGGGCCAGGAACTGATCATCCGGCTCGTGCGCATAAATGTTCTGGTCCCGGCTGACCAGGCCGAACGCTGTGCGCAGGCCAGCATCCTGGTACGCGCGCAGGGCCGGCTCGCAGCCGAAGTCCGGCAGGCTGGGCCGCCCGTAGTACATGTCCACGGTGCCGGTCTGGCCGCCCTTGATCGCGGTGATCAGTCCCCAGAGGATCCCGTAGTAGAGGTCCTCCTCGGCGATCGGCCCGACCGCGCCCTGGATGTAGACGTTCGCTTTCTCGAAGATGTGCTGGTACAGACCGGGGCCCATGGCGAGCTCGGAATGGTAGTGGCAGTTCACGAAGCCCGGCAGGACGAAATGCCCCGCGCCGCCGAGCACACGGTCGAACGGACCCATGGCCTCCATCTCGGGCCGCGGCCCGACGGCGACGATGGTGGCGCCGGAGACGACGAGGCCGCCGTCGGGGATCAGGGTCTGGGCGCCGAGGGAGACGACCGGGTCGCCCAGCACCAGGCAGCGGGTCATGTGGTCATAGGAGGTACTGTCATCCGGCCCAGGATCCGGCGGAAGGCGTCGTTGGCCTCGCTCAGCACCTTCTGCTCGTCCACCGTGGTGAGCTGGCGGTTCTCCATCACGATCTTCCCGTCGATGATGGTGGTGTTGACGCAGCTTCCGTTCGCGGCGAAGACCAGATGCGAGAACAGGTGCGCCTTATTCTCCGGCATGAGCGGCGTGAACATCTGGCTCTTGAGGTCGACCAGGATCACGTCCGCTTTCCGGCCGCGCTCCAGCCGTCCGGTCTGATGGCCCAGCGCGTCCGCACCATTCCTGGTCGCCATCCGCACCACGTCGGGCGCCTGCTGCAGGCTGGAGTCCACCCGGCTGGCCCGGTGGATCAATGACGCGAACTTCATGACCTCGAAGAGGTCCCGGCTGTTGTTGCACTCGGCCGCGTCATGGCCGATACCCACGTTGAGGCCGGCGTTCAGCATCTCCGGCAGCCGGGCGATCCCGTTGCCGAGCTTCGCGTTCGACGACGGGTTATGCGAGATCTGGGTGCCGGTTTCCCGCATGAGCGCGATCTCGGTGTCCGAGAGCCACACGCAGTGGGCGGCGATGCAGTTGCGGCCGAGGATTCCGGCGTCGTAGGCGACCTCGGTCGGGCGGCGGCCGAACCGCTGCTTGGAGTTCTCCACCTCGGTGAGGGACTCGTTCAGGTGGATGTGGATGCCGGTGCCGAGTTCGTCCGCAAGCAGGCGGGCGTCCCTGAGCAGTTCCTCGGACGCCAGTGGGAGCCACTCGATGCCGATGTAGATCTCGATGCGCCCGTTCGCCGCCCCGTGCTTGGCCTGGAATGCCTCTTTGTTGTCCTCTAGGGTGTCGAGGTCATGCTCGGCGTCGGCCACGTCGTTGGACAGGACCGCCCTGATCCCGATCTCCTCGGCCGCCTCAGCCAGCGCGCCGAGCTGCCGGTACATGTCGTTGACGGTCGTGACGCCGCACTTGATGGACTCGCTGTAACTGGCCAGCGCGGCCCAGTACGCCGCCTCGTGGTCGAGCGCCCGGATGATCGGGTACCAGCAGGTCTCCAGGTACTCCCACAGCGGCAGATGGTCGCTCCACCCTTTCCCCAGTGCCGTGTGGTAATGCAGGTCGACCAGGCCGGGCAGGACGGCCTGGCCGGAGGCGTCGATCACGCGGGCGCCCTCGGCGGGATGGCGCGCCAGGACCTCGGCGGTCTCGCCGACGTCGACGATGCGGTCACCCTCGATCGCGACCGCCCCGCCGAACAGGACGTCGCCTGCGTCGTTCATGGTCACGACGGACCCGTTGGTGATGATCATGCGGTCGCTCATCGCTATTCCTCCGGTGCTGGTTGGGCGAACTGATCGCCGCGGGCTAGGCGAGATCGAGAATCTGCCGGCCGAGCACGCCGCGCTGACGGAGTGCGTCGAGCGCGCCCTGCACCCCGTCCAGCGGGAAGCGGCCCGCGATGGGCACCGTCATCGCGCCGCTGGCCGCCAGGGCGAGGGCGTCCACCAGGTCCTGCCTGGTCGCGGCGACGGTGGCCACGAACGAGGTCTCGGAAAGGATGAACTCGATGGGATGGACGCTGAGCGGCTGGTCGGTGTATCCCGTGGAGACGAACCGGCCCCGCTTGGCCAGGCACCGGATCCCGGCGGTCATCGACCCGGTGGTCCCCACCAGGTCGAAAAAGGCATCGGCGCCGCGTCCGCCGGTGAGCTCCCGGACCGCGGCCGGCAGTTTCTCATAGTCGTCGGGCGTCCCCACGACCACGCCGTCGGTGGCGCCGTGGTCAAGGGCCAGTTGCCGTTTGCGCTCCGAATCGGCGACCGCGATCACCCGCGCTCCGGCGTGCCTGGCCGCCTGGGTGACCAGGATCCCGACGCCACCGATGCCGTTCACCACCGCCGTCTGGCCCAGCCGCAGCGCCGACAGCTTCGCCGCGTGCACCGCCGTCATCCCGGCACAGCTGAGCACGGCGGCGGTCGCGAAGTCCACCGCGAGCGGAACCGGCACCAGGTTGCGCTCCGGGACCACCAGGTACTCCGCGTCGCCGCCATCCATGTTGAAGCCAAGCTGCCCCGGCTCCCGGTCACAGATGTTGGGCCGCCCGGCCAGGCACTGCTCACACCAGCCGCAGAACAGCTTGTTGTAGACCGCGACCCGGTCTCCCTGACGCAGGCCGGCGCCCTCGCCGGTGGCCGCCACGACCCCCGCCGCTTCATGTCCCAGGGTCATCGGATAGGGATCGGGCTTGATCATGCCGTCGAGGATGTGCAGGTCCGTGCCGCACACGCCGGCGGCGTGCACTCGGACGAGGACCTCGCCGGGGCCGGGTACCGGGGCTTCCATGTCGTCCAGGCGCAGGGTCAGGTCCTCGAAGATTCGGGCTGCTCGCATTATCGGCCAGGCTCCTTCCGGTGGGGTTCGCCATAGGCCATGTCCCAGAACTGAACTTCATAGCGGGTCGAGATATCGAAGATCCACGCGAGGCGGGCCACCGTGGCCGGGTCGCCCGGGTCGGCCAGCCGGTCCAGGAGCCCAGTCGTCTCGGCCACCAGGGCCGAGTAGTCGCCGTGGCCGAACATCGACACCCAGTCGGCGTAGACCGGGTCACCGGGCAGCGCGGCCATCAGCGGCGTGGCGAGTTCGCCGTAGCTCCACTGGCAGGGCAGCACGGCGGTCAGCCCCTCCGCGCAGCTGCCCTGGGCCGACGTATAGAGAAGGTGCCGGGTGTAGGAGTAGGTGACCGGCAGCATGGTGTTCATGGTGCCGATCCCGCCGGGCGATCCGCCCAGCCGGCGCAGGAAGGCGATGTTCGACGGGATCTCGGTGCCGGCGATCTGCCGCAGGAAGCGGCTGAGCACATCGAGGGCCTCGGCATCGGGTGCTTTGCCGATGATCAGGCCGATGGCCCTCGCGTAATCTTCCAGGTAGAGGATGTTCTGCTCGAAATAACGGCGGAAGGTCTCGTGCGGCAGCGTGCCCGCGCCGATCTGGCGCACCATCGGATGGCTGGTCGCCGCCGCCCAGGCCGGCCCTCCCCGCTCCCGCAGGCCCAGGGACATGCTGGAGGCTGGCATATCCGACATAATGCGCAGCACATCAGATCTTATTCTCCCACGTCAAGCGGATCCCGGCCGGGATCAGGCCTGCTCCGGGGCATCTTCCAGGGCCCTGAGCTGATCATCGCGGACGCTGCGGATGTGGTCCCTCATGCGCTGCTCAGCGAGCGCGGGATCACGGGCGGCGATCGCTTCGACGATCTTCTCGTGCTCGTCCACCGACGCGTCGATCCGTCCGGGGATCTCGGCGGTGAGCTGGCCGATGCGGGTCAGGTGCGCCCGCAGATTCTCGATCAGGGCCTGGATCCGGTGATTGCGCACCTGGTCGTAGAGGACGACATCGAACTCCGTTATCAGCGCGGCGAGCTCGCCCCGGTCCTGGCCACCCTGGTCTGTGCCGCCCCGGTCTGTGCCGCCCCGGTCTGTGCCGCCTCGGTCTGTGCCACCCTGCAGGCGGCGGCTCTCCGAGGCGATGCGTTCGAGGCGGGTCAGGTCCTGCGCGGTCATGGACTGCGCCGCAGCCCGCACCGCGGCATTCTCCAGCAGCTCCCGCAGCTCATAGATCTCGACCAGGTCCTGCCGTGAGTACCTGGTCACCACGGCACCCTTGAACGAGGTCGTCTCGACCAGGCCCTCCTGCTCGAGCCGGGTGAGCGCCTCCCGGATCGGCGTCTTGCTCACCCCGAGCCGGTCCGCCAGCGTGGCCTCCCGGAGAGGCTCACCAGGAGCGAGCCGCAGATCGACGATCGCGCTCTTGAGCTCCTCGTAGACCCAGTCGGTCACCTTGCGGCGGTCGTGCCGGCCACTGAAGACCGACTCCAGCCGCGCCCTGCTCTCATCGGCGACGTGATTGGCCACCCTCTGCCCTTTCTGCGACCGGAGCACAGCGACGTGCGCCGATGCCAATCCTAGGTAGTCTTTCGCGTGGTATGTGATATCTCGTCACCGGCCTCCAGTGGCCCCGGGCCGGCCGCAGCTGACCAGGAGCCGGCGAAGGCCCGCACGGTCGCCATCCGGTCGCGCCCGAGCGGGAAGACATGGACGGAATCGGCCCCGGCGTCGAGCGCGGCCCTGATCTGCCCCGCGGCCCGCCGCTGGTTCCCGGCCAGGGCGACCTTCCGCACGAAGTCATCCGGGAGCCCCTGGGCGGCGGCGGCCGCCTCCTGGAACTCCCCACCGGCATAACCGGCCCGCACGGCCGCCGTGACCTCGCCGGGCAGGCCGGCCAGGGCGCAGATATGCGGGGCGGTCTGCGGGAACCAAGCCGCGATCGACCGGGCGTCCGCCAGCGCCGCCGCCTCATCCTCGGCAATTGCCCCGTAGGCAAAGACCGCGACGTGCGGGCGCGGCCGGCCCGCGGTGTCCGCGGCCCGGGCCACCCGGGAAATGGCCCAGTCGAGCGCCTCGGGGAAGAGGCCCACCAGCAGGATCACGCCGTCGGCGATCCGCCCCGCCAGGTCCAGGGTTTTCGGCCCGCTCGCGGAGATGAACACGGGAATGCCGGCCCGCGCGGGGAATCGCAGGTGCGCCCCGGCCAGGCTGAATTCCCCTGGGCCTGAGCCGGCCGACTCCAGATCCACCGTCTCGCCGCGCCACAGCTGCCTGATTCCCCCGATCGCCGCCTCCACGGTGGCCAGTCGGCTGGGCCCGAGCCCGAGCGCGAGCAGCGGCCGGTCGCCGGCCCCGATACCGAGGATCATCCGGCCCGCGGCGATCTCGTCGACGGTGGCGGCCGCCGCCGCGGTGATCGCCGGGTGGCGGGTGGCCGGATTGGTCACGGCCGTGCCGATCAGCAGCCGCGAACTCCGGGTGGCGGCCAGCGTGAGGTAGGAGTAGCAGTTGCGGGCGTGCAGGGACGAGTCGGTGAGCCACAGGTGATCGAAGCCGAGGCTCTCGATCTCCTCGACCATGCCGCAGAACACCCCGGGCGCGTCCACGCCCTGGAGTACCACCCCGGCCCGTGGTTCAGTCACCCGTGGTCCTCCCTCAGTAGGCAGATCGTGTCGGCCAGGGCCATGAGGCCCGCAGGTACTGGATCCGTCTCGATGCATTCCGCTGGGGTGTGCTCACCCTGGCCACGGGTCACGCCGAGAGCGACAGCGGGGATCCCGAGGTCAAGTGCGGCGTTGGCGTCGGTGCTGGCCGCGCTGAACTCGGCGGGAAGGCCCGCCCGCCGCAATGCGGCGACCGCGGCCCGGGCGATCGGGCTCGCCGGGGTGACACTTCCCGCGGGGCGGCGGCCCAGTTCCTCGACCTCGACGGAGATCCCCGGCGGGATCACGGACACGATCCCCCTGGCCCGCTTCTCCAGGCGCTGCAGCGCCTTGCTGCCCTCGCCGCGCAGGTCAACATCGAACCAGGCATCCCGGGCCCGGGCATTGATGGCCTCGCCGCCCCCGATCAGCCCCACGTTGACGGTGCAGCGGGCACCCGCCGTGGCCCGGCCGACGAGCGCGGCCAGCCTGGCCGCGCCGCCCGCGGCCGCGTGCACCGCGCTCGGCGCCTCGGACCGCTCCCATGCGTGCCCGCCCGGACCGGCGTAGCGAACCCGCCAGCGGACCGAGCCGACACCCGTGATGACGACCCGCCCGAGGTAGTTGCCCTCCACCGCGATCACCGCCGAGACCGGCGCGGGCGGGTGGGCCAGCGCGTGCCTGATCCCGGCCAGGTTTCCGGTGCCTTCCTCGCCCACGGTCGCCACCAGCCAGACCGGTCCCGGGCCAGCGCCGGCCTCCGGTCCCAGGCCAGCGACGGGCCGCAGCAACTGGGCCACGGCGGACAGCGCGGCCACACCAATGCTGTCGTCCCCCACGCTCGGCCCGCACAGCCGGCCAGGCTCGGCCGCGACCACATGCGGCAGGTCGGCGGGGAAGACGGTGTCGAGGTGAGCGCAGACCAGCAGCCCCGGGCCGGGGCCGTCAGCCACCTGCGCCCACACGTTGCCCGCGGTGTCGGTGTGCGGCGCCCACCCGTCCTCGGCCCACCAGCGGAGCACGAGGTCGGCGCGGGATTGCTCGGCCCCGGTCGGCGCGGGAGTCTCCGCCAGTTCGATCGTGCGCCGGATCACGCCCGGGGCCAGGTCCCGTGCGCTGGCCCGCCCGGTCATCCCGTTCGCCCGGTCATCCCGCCGCCCGATCATGCGGTCACCGCGATCCCCGCCGCCACCAGGCGGTCGATATCGCCGGCCGTCAGGCCGGCCTCAGTGAGCACCTCGCGGGTGTCGGATCCCAGGGCCGGGGCGGGCGACGGATAGCCGAGCGCGGCCTGGTCAACCCGCAGCGGCGGGCCGATCACCCGGTACGCCCCGGCGGTGGCGTGCTCAAGTTCCTGGACCGCGCCCAGCGCACCGACCTGGGGCCGGTGCAGCACCTGCGCGAGGTCCTGCACCCGCGCGGCGGGCACCCCCGCTTCCTCGAACCGGGCCAGCCAGTGCGCCATGGGCAGCGCGGCGAGCACGGCTTCGATCTGCTGGGTCAGCTCGTCCCGGTGGGCCACCCGGCTGGCGTTGTCGGTGAACCGCGGGTCGACGGCCAGATCACCGAGCCCGAGCACGCGGCAGGCACGCAGCCACATCTCCTCGGACCCCGCACCGGCCAGCACGATCCAGCCATCAGCGGTGCGGAATCCGCCGTACGGGGCGAACGTCGGCGAGTGGGTGCCGAGCAGGCCAGGCACGGCGCCCGACACCATGACGCTGGCGGCGAGCGGGCCCAGGCTGGCCAGCGCGAATTCGAGCAGCGAGGACGAAACGAGCCGGCCCACGCCGGTCCGCCGCCGTTCGATGTACGCGGCGAGCAGGCCCAGGGCGCAGCTCAGCCCCGCGCCCACATCCAGCACCGGCGCCCCGACCTTAACCGGGCCCGACTCGGGGGTCCCGGTGACGCTCATGACGCCGCTCTCGGCCTGCAGGATCAGATCGAAACCGCCCTTGGCGGCTTCCGGGCCGATATCCCCGTAGCCCGAGATGGACCCGTAGATCAGCGCGGGGAAGCGGGCGTGCACCGACTCCCAGTCCAGCCCACGGCGAGCGAGGCTGCCCGGCCGCGAGTTCTCGACGAGCATGTCCGAGGTGGCGAGCAGCCGCTCGATCGCCGCGCGGCCGGCCGGCTTCCTGAAGTCGAGGGCCACGCTGCGCTTGCCCGAGTTCAGGGCCATGAACAGGACCGACTCCCCGCCGCTGGTTTCCGTGCCTTGCCAGCGGTAGGGGTCCCCGGGCGGTATCTCGATCTTCACCACGTCGGCGCCCATGGCCGCCAGCAGCATGGTCGCCTGGGACCCGGCGACGAACCGGGTCAAATCGAGCACCCGCAGGCCCCCGAGTAGGCCAGCCCCGTGTTGGCCAGCCCCGTGTTGGCCAGCACTGAGCATTCCGCCTACCACGGGGACGGCTCCCGGAACTCGCCGAACGCGGCGCGGAACACGTCGGACATCTCCCCCACGGTGGCGCCCGCCCGGGCCGCCTCGACGAGCGCTGGCATGACGTTCCACCCCTCGTCGGTGTCGCGGCGGAGACGCTCGATCGCCGCCGCCCAGACCGCCTCGTCCCTCGCCGCCACCCGCCCCTGGGTCCTGGCCACCTGCCGCTCCGCGATCCCCGGATCGAGCTGGAAGAGCTCCATCGCCTGCCCGGGACCATCCCCGTCCCCGCCCCCCTCCTCGGTGACGTGCACGTTCACGCCTACCTTGGGGCGGCGTCCGTCAGCAATGTCCCGCTCGGCGCGGTACGCCGCGTCGGTGATCCACCGCTGCGGAATGCCGCGCTCCAGCGCGCGGACCGCTCCCCCGGCGTCCTCGATCTGCGCCATCACCGCCCCGGCGCGCTGCCCGATCTCGTCGGTCAGCGCCTCCACGAAGAACGAGCCGGCCAGGGGGTCCGCCGTCCTGGTCACCCCCGTCTCCAGGGCGATGATCTGCTGGGTGCGCAGCGCTAGCGTCACCGCCTGCTGGCTGGGGAGCTCAAAGGCCTCGTCGTAGCCCATTACGTGAATCGACTGAGCCCCGCCGAGCACCGCGCCCAGGCATTGGACGGTCGACCTGATCACGTTGTTCAGCGGCTGCTGCGCGGTCAACGTGGTCCCCGAGTTCCCCGAGAAAAACCGCAGCCGGGCGGAGGCGGGATCAGCGGCGTGGAATCGTTGGGTAGCGATCTGGTACCAGAGGCGGCGGGCGGCCCGCAGCTTCGCGATCTCCTCGAACAGGTCCAGGGTGGTCGCGAAGTGGAAAGACAACCGGGGCGCGAAACGATCGAACGCCAGCCCCCGGCCGGTCAGTTCCTCGCAGTAGGCGATGGCCGATGCCATGGTGAGGCCGAGCTCCTGAACCGCGTCGCAGCCCGCTTCCCGCGCGTGGTACCCGGTGATCGAGATCGGGTTGAACCGTGGCAGCGTCTGGGATGCGTACTCGACCACGTCCGCCGCGAGCCGCATGGACGGGCCAGGCGGGAAAACATAGGCCTTGCGGGCGAGGAACTCCTTGAGGATGTCGTTCTGCAGGGTCCCGGTGAGCTGGTCGTGGCGCACTCCCTGGCGCTCCGCGGCGACCAGGTAGGTGGCCAGGATGATCGGCGCGGTGGCGTTGATGGTGAAGTTCACCGAGACCTTGTCCAGCGCCAGCCCGGTGAACAGGTCGGTCATGTCCTCGGCGGTGTCGATGGCGACACCCACCCGGCCGACCTCGGCCCGGGCCATCTCGTGATCGGAGTCGTAGCCGAGCTGCGTGGGCAGGTCGAACGCGACCGACAGGGCGGTCTGGCCCTGGCCGAGCAGGAAGTGGAAGCGGGCGTTCGTCTCCTCCGCGGACCCGTACCCGGCGAACTGGCGCATGGTCCAGAGCTGGCCCCGGTACATGGACGGGTAGGGCCCCCGGGTGAATGGCGGCTCACCGGGCCGCCCCAGGCGGGCGGCCAGGCCCGCGGGCCCGCCCGCCACGTCATCCGCCGTGTAAACGGGGGCCACCGGGATTCCCGAGTCCGTGCTGACCGGCTCTGGGCCAGCCATTAGGCTGCCGTCCGGGAACCAGCCACACGGAGCACGCCCTCGACCACACGGGGCAGGGGGGTACCCACGGGGAAGACGGCCGCCACCCCGAGCCGTAGCAGTACCGCGACGTCATCCACGGGGATCGTGCCGCCGATGACCAGGGGCGCGTCGATGTGGGCGCTGCTCATCGCGGCCAGCAGCTGCTCCGCGATGGGCAGATGCGCGCCGGACAGCGAGGAAATCCCGATGACGTCGGCGTCCTCGGCCACGGCTGCCGCCGCGATCTGGCCGGCCGTCGCCCGCAGGCCCAGGTAAATGACTTCCGCGCCGGCATCCCGCAGGGCCATGGCGACGACCTTGATCCCCCGGTCGTGCCCGTCCAGGCCCGGTTTCGCCAGGAGCACTCGGGGTGGTCTCAGCACAGGTCACCCTCGGTCATTACGCACTGGCCGTCGAGCTCCAGGGTGGCGTCACGCATCACGCAGTCCAGGTGCGCGATGGCGTTGACCTGGCCGCCGTAGGCGATCGAGTTGCCCAGCGCGACGTGGGCCGTGCCCCGGGCCGACTCGGTCTCCATCGGGACCTCGCAGATGGTCCCGGCCGGGTTGAAGGCCATGGAGACTTCGGCCAGGTTCGCCATCTGCGCATCCGCGCAGCGCTCCAGCATCCCGGTCAGCCGGGCGCGCTCGGCGCCCTCGATGCCCACCACGTTTCCGTCTTCGACGTGCAGGACGACGGGTTCACGCAGCGGGCCGCGGCCCATGAACAGCAGGTCGCCGTCGATCACGACGACGCCGGAGGCCGTGCCCTCCACCGGCGCGGTGCCCGATTCGATGTCCGGCGGCGCCATGTAGGCGCCCGGGTCGCGCGCCATCCCGTGCAGCACCCGGCCGGGACGGCCGTCCACCGAGCCGCGCAGGTCGGTACCCGCGGGGGTGGTCAGCCGGAAATCGCGGGCCGAGCCCCACGCCCGGCCCACCCGTTCCGCGTCGTCGCGCAACTGCTCGAAGTCGACGTCCATCGGGCCGCCCGGGCGGAACGTCTCCAGCACCACCCCGGGCATGGCGAGGTAGCGGACGCCCCGCTCGGTGGCGCTGCGGCGGGCCCGGCTGGAACCGATGAACAGGCTGGTGAGCTCGATGACGGCGGACGCTTCGGCCATCATCGCCGCGACCGCCCGGGGCGGCTCGGAGCCGGGCAGCGGAGGCACGGGCATCTGGGCCACGAGCGGAATCCCATCGCGCCCCCCGATCGACTCGATCAGCCGGCTGACCACCCGGCCGTCGGTCCCTTCATCGGTGAGCAGCACGACCTGCTCGCCCGGGCGGACGCCCAGGCACTGATCGAGAAGCGTGTCGAAGCCGCCGTCGCGCTGGTTCATGGCCCGGCCGTGGGGTCCCGCGGCGTGTCTCCCAGGGCGAGCGCCGCGAACGTCGCGTACACCTTGGTGGCCTCGTGGATGTCCCCGACCGACAGGTGTTCGTCGGGGCAGTACACGGGCGGCCCGCCGGGACCGAAGATCACCGTGGGGACCTTCTCCCCGAAACTCGCGGTGTCCCCCAGCCAGTTCTCGGTGACGAGCTTAGGCTCCCCGCCCCGGACCTGGCGGACCGCGTCCACCATGAGCCGCACCACCTCGTCGCCGGGCCGGGCCAGATAGCCGCTCTTGACGTCGGCCAGGCTGACCTCCGCGGCGAACCGCGGGTCGGCCTTCGCCGCCTCGGCGAGGCACCGGTCGACTTCGGCGCGCACCTGCTCGACGGTGACCCCCGGCTGTGGCCGGCAGTCCACGCGGATCACGCACTCGTCCGGGATCATGGACGGGCCACCAGGGGCCAGTCCTCCGTAGATCCGCCCGGGGACGATGTAGGTTTCCGTGCCGAACAGGTCGGCGACGCCCTCCGCGAGATCGGGTTCCAGCCGGGAGGCGTCCAGGGTGAGCACCGCCTGGGCGGCGAGCGTATTGGCGTTGACCGCGGCATGCTTGTGGCAGGTGTGCGCCGAGCGCCCGAGCACGGTCACGTCGAAGTAGTACCTGCCCCGGTGCCCGAGGCAGACCTGATTGTCGGTGAGCTCGCCGAGGACGCACAGGTCGGCCGGGTGAGCGTCGAAGTAGGCGATGGAGCCGGCCTGGTCGCCCATGTGATCGGCGACCGCCGCCATCGCCAGTGTGCCCGAGATGGGCAGCCCGCTCGCCCTGACCGCCTCGATAGCGACGATCTGGCACGCCAGCGCGGCCTTCATGTCCATGACCCCGTGCCCGTAGACCGCGCCGTCGATGAGGTCTCCGGAGAACGGGGCCGCCCGCCGCCAGCCGTGCGATTCGGGCTTGGTATCGGTGTGACCGGTGAGCACCACCCGTCGGCCGGGGCCGAAACTGACCTCGCCGATGGCATTCGGCCGCCCGGGCGCCGCGGGCTGGAGATCCACCCCCTCGAACCCGGATTCCCGCATGACCGAGGCGAGGAACGCGGCCAGCTCGCCCTCTTCGCCGAGGACACTCGGAATGCGGCAGACCTCCCGCACCAGTTCCACGGCCCGGTCGAGATCAATGTTCTCCAGCACTCGAGCTCACTCCTCCGGGCGGCCGGATCCTGCCTCGCCGGCCACCCCGACCGCGGGCACGGCAGCCTGGGCCGGCGCCGGGTCGGCCACCCACTTCCTCAGGGAGTAGTAGAGGATTCCGGCTACGACAAACCCGACGTAGAAGGCCAGGTCGGCGCCGTCGAGCGCGTCCGCGACCGGGTGCCAGGTAATTAGTGTGGTGTTCATGAACGGCACCATGACCCCGAAACCCACGACAAAGGCGACCAGCGCGGCCCAGCCGTTTTGCAGGTTGCCGAAGTTGAGCGCCGTGCGCAGGAAGTGCGGCGTGTACTTGTCCTTGTTGTAGTGCCAGTCGATCATCACGATGGCGCAGAACGGCGCGATCCAGTAGCCGATGAACAGCAGCACGTTCGTGAACTTGCCCGAGGTGTCGCCGGCGTTCATCCACAAGATCGCGGCGAAGGCCAGCACGGCCACGACCGCGGCGATGATGGGCCGCCTGACCCGGGCGCCAAGCGCCTGGAAGGCCAGCGAGCCGGTGTAGTCGTTCATCGAGTTGGACGCGATCGCGCCGAACACGATCGCGACCAGGGCCAGGATGCCGAGGAAGCCGCCGCCCATCAGGGTGCGGACGCCGGCCGCCGTCTGGTTGCCCAGAACGCTCGCACCGGCCAGCCCGATGGTCTCCACCCAGACGTACGAAGCCGTCAGGCCAGCAAGGGTGAGCCAGAAGATGGCCGCTTTGGACGAGCCAGGCTTCATGTAGCGGCTGTAGTCGGAGGCATACGTCGCCCAGGAGATCCCAGCGCTGAGCGAGACGGTCACCATCAGCACGAACGCGCCGAACAGCGCTCCGCCATGGAGCGTGTTGTGCGGCAGGACGACATGGTGCTGGAAGATCCGCACGGACAGGACGACGAACAGCACCAGCAAGATGGCCGAGCCCCATAGCTGGAGCCGGTGCACGAACTCGTAGCCGTAGACGCTGACGGCGCCCTCGAGCACGAGCACGATCGCGACGCCCAGCCAGAACGGCACATGGAACAGCAGCTGCGCCGCCTGCCCGCCGAACAGCCCGACGAGGGCGTCCCAGGCGATCGACGACAGCCACTGCACGGTGCCCGGCAAGACGATCGTCTTCCCGAACGGCAGCCGCGCGAGCGGCACCTGCGCTGTGCCGGTCCTGGGACCCCAGGTGCACAGGATGGCCACCGGCAGGGAGCCGATGATCGTGCCCACGATGATGGCCACCAGCCCCAGCTGGAATCCGAGGCCGAACACCACGGCCAGGGTGCCGGTGAACACCCCGGACAGCTCCATGTTCGGGGTGAACCAGACCGTGAACATCCGGTGCACTCCGCCGTACCTGGAGTCGGCCGGGATCGGGGCTATGCCCTGGCTCTCCAGGGCCAGGTCACCGGTGTGGGTGGGCCGCACCCCTTCGAAGACCTTTAGCTCGTCCGTCGCATCGGCCATGGCCGCCACCCTTCCCTGGACACGGCAGTTCCTGGACACGGGCAATCAGATGTCTGATATATCAGATTTTATCCGTGATGGTCAACGGTCACCTGTGCTCGCCCGGGCATGGAGCCGGGCAAACTCGCCCGCGAGGGACTCCGCGCTCCAGTGCGCGTTCAGGCCGCTGGGGTTGGGCAGTACCCATACGCGGGTGCGGCCGAGGGCCGGGTCCTGCGGTCCCACGCTGGCGCCGGGGCGGCCGAACGCCGTCCGGTAGGCGGTGACGCCGACGATCGCCAGCCAGCGGGGACCCAGCCGCCCGACCTTGGCGGCTAGCTCGCGGCCGCCTTCGCGCAGCTCGTCCGGCCGTAGCTCGTCGGCACGGGCGGTAGCCCGGGCGACGATGTTGGTGATGCCGAGCCCGATGTCCAGCAGGTACTCCTGCTCGTCGGGGCGGAGCAGCCGCGGCGTGAATCCTGACCGGTGCAGCGCCGGCCAGAAGCGGTTCCCGGGACGGGCGAAGTGGTACCCGGTGGCGGCGGAGTACAGGCCGGGATTGATGCCCGAGAACAGGACCCGCAGACCGGGCGCGGCGACATCGGCGAGCGTCTTGTCCCGGGCCGCCGCGAGGTCAGCCGGCGTCGGCCGGGGCAGCCGTGGGCCGGTCGCCTTCACGAATCCTCAGCCACACCGCCACCCAATCACGAACACCGCCGTCGGCTGCAGGTGTCCCCCGAATCACAGCCCGAATCCCGGTGCCTCCCCGGGCGGGCGGAACTGCGGCCGGAGCTCGCGACGGTTGAAGGCCCGTAATAAGCTGCCCGGGCGGGGAAGCTCGGAAACCAGGCCCCGGCCGAGCCGCAGCAGCGCCTCCGCCTGGTCGGCTCCCACCGGCCTGGCCAGCAGGTAGCCCTGCCCGAACTGGCAGCCCATCGAGATCAGCAGATCCCGCTGCACCTCGTTCTCGATTCCCTCAGCCATGACCGTCAGCCTGAGCGTCTTGGCGATGCGGATGATGACCTCGGCGAGCGCCAGCCGCTGCTCGGAAATCGCGATGCCTTCCACGAAGGACTTGTCTATCTTGAGCACATCGATCGGCAGTTCCCGCAGATAGCTCAGCGATGAATACCCGGTGCCGAAGTCGTCGATGGCGAGCCGTACCCCGATTCGCTTTAGCTCCTCCAGGTCGGCACGGACCCGGTCGTCACGCCGCAGCAGGACGCTCTCAGTCAGCTCCAGCAGCAGCGCCGACGGCGCCAGGCCGGACGTCGCGAGCACCTGCCGCACCGTGTCGACGAAGCCGGGGTCCCTGAACTGGCGGGCGGATACGTTCACGCTGATGTACAGCGGCTTCTCGCGGGGCACCCGGCGCTGCCACCTGACCGTATCGGCGGCGGCCTGCCCGAGCACCCAGGAACCGAGCGGCACGATGTGACCGGTTTCCTCGGCCAGGGTGATGAACTGGTCCGGCTGGATCATTCCCCACCGCGGGTGCGGCCACCGCACCAGCGCTTCGAACCCGACGATCTCCCCGCTGGCGAGTTCCACGATGGGCTGGAAAACCAGCGTGAATGCCGTGTTGATGACCGCGTCGGCGATCGCCGACTGCAGTTCGCGCCGTTTGACCACGCCAGCGCTGAGGACCGCCTGGTACCGGCGCCATTGCCGCTTGCCCGCCGCCTTGGCCGCGTACAGGGCCAGGTCCGCGTGGCTGAGCAGCCCCCCCGCGTCGGTGCTGTCCTCCGTCGTGGCGACACCGACCGTGGCCGTGGTGATCACTGAGCCACCGGTCAGGGTGAACGGCTCGCCGAACGCCCGGACAATATGCTCGGCGAACGCTTCCGCGACGGCACCGCTGGCGGCGTCCTCGACCAGCAGCGCGAATTCGTCGCCACCCAGCCGCGCCACCGTGTCGGATTCCCTGACCACCGCGGAAAGCCGGAGCCCGGCGGCGATCAGGAGTTCGTCGCCGACACTGTGGCCCATCGTGTCGTTCACGACCTTGAAATCGTCCAAGTCGACGAAAATCACGCCCACGGTCGTGCCGTTCCGCCGGGCCCGGGCCAGCGCGTGGGCGGCCCGGTCGTGGAAGAGCAGCCGGTTCGGGAGTCCCGTCAGCGAGTCGTGGAAGGCGCGGTGCTTCAGCTCACGCTCCAGCTTGCGCTGGCCGGTCACGTCCCGCAGCGTGAGCACCAGGCCGCCGACGGTGTGGTCGTGCCGCAGATCGCTGTACCTGGCCTCGAGCTCAACGGCTGTCCCGTCGCGTCGGGTGATCCGCCAGTCTTCAGAACTCTGTGCCTCGTGGTCGCGCATCCGCTTGAAAGCGGCAATGACGTCGTCGCTTTCCTCCCGCCGGACAAGGTCCCAGAGGTGCGCCCCTTCCACACTGACGTCGCCGAACATGGTCTTGGCGGAAGGGGTCGCGTACCGGATGTTCCCGCTTTCGTCGATGATCAAGATGATGTCGGAGGCGTCGTGCACCAGTGTCCGGAAGTATTCCTCGCTGTTACGGCGGTTCACCTGGAGGTTCAGCAGTACCCGTTCAACCGCCAGGGCCGCCTGGCCGGCCAGGATTTCGAGGGTCCCGGACAGCGCCGCCAGGCTTCTCTCGTCGCCGAACACGGCCAGCACGCCGATCAGCGGATCGCCGGACGGCCGGTCCTTGAGCGCGAGCGGGCAGAGCAGCACGCTGTCAGTCACGGCCAGGTCCTCGGCCACCCGCTCGCCGAGCTGGGCGGCCCGGACAAGCTGCGGATTCGGTCCCGCGAGCAGGGATAGCCCCGTCTCGGCCATGGTGTCGAGCCGGCCCATCTCGCTGGTCGAGGCGTCTGGCGAGACGCCCACGACACGGAGCACGCCGCCGTCCCGCACGGCGAGCATCGCCTCCCGCTGCGGGTGCGGGGCGGTCAGGGTCGCCACCGATCTCCGGACCGCGTCCGCGGCCTCCTCGATGGTGACGGCCGCCGCGAAGGACGCGCCCGCCGCCCGCAGCACCCGCTCGCGGCCCAGCACCCGCCGCTGCGAGGCGGCCGAATCGGCCAGGCGCGAGAGCACGAGCACATAGAGGATCGCGGAGAATACAGCGATCACTGGGGCATCTGGCGGGCCGTCCTCAAGGCCCTCGGCGAAGAGCACCACGGGAGCGATCAGCGCCGCGAGCATGAGCAGCGACAGCCGCACCCGGGTGCTTTCGGCCTGCTGCGCAGGCACGGGCTCAGTCAACCGGACCATCGTGGGGTGCAGGGCGGCAGCTCCCCAGGCCGCGTAGAAGAGCGCCCAGCCAAGATCGGCCGGTGTTCCGTTGTGGAACGGTGGGTGGTAAAGCTCGATCAGGCCGTAAGAAACATCGGACGCGAGCAGGCCGACGGTGCCGAGAGCGAGCAGCCGGACGGCCCAGGGGCGCCCGCCGCCGGGCGCGAGCAGCCGGACCAGCATGGCGATGACCAGCACGTCGCCCAGCGGGTAGGCGATCGAAACCGCCTTCTGCAACGACGTCAGGCCAGCGGAGTGCACCAGGGGAAAGATCAGGTAGACCCAGGACAGCAGGGCGAGGCCGCAGGTCAGGGTCAGCGCATCCAGCAGGCTCCGCCGGTCACGGCCAGCGGTGCGCCAGCGGATGAAGATGAACAGCCCGGCGGCGTAGAGCGGGTATGTAGCCAGGTAGAGGACGTCCGCGGCGGACGGATTCGGCAGATGATTGTGCAGGACGTCGGCGTACACGAGGAAGATCAGCTGGCCGGTCGCGAAACTCAGATTCGCGGCGGCCAGCAGCAGCCAGGGCATCATGCGGGCCGGGCGGTTGATGACCACGCCCGCCACGATGGCGATGACCCCGCTGAGCCCGAGCGCCGTCCACGTCACTATCCGCTGGCCGGGCAGCGCGAAATAGCTGACGATGAGCACTGTCATCCAGACGGCATAGGCCGTCATCACGTGTCGCCGCCATGCCAACGCAACCACCCCCCCGGGTTTCGCGATACTCGCCCAGCCGTGCCCGCCCCGGCAGGCTGCCTGACCGATCTGCCACGTCTGCCTCGGGTCACGTGGTGACATAGTGACACGATCTAACCAGATTGACACCCGATAAGTCGCTTCTGTGCCGGTTTATGGGTCTGATCTCATCGCAAGGATGATATCCTTGGCTCTTGGCATCTGGCATAGATTTAAGCAGAGGATATAGCACGCTGCCATGACCTCAGGCACCCGAGGCGCGAGGGGACCGCAGCTATTCGGATACCGGAGGCCAGTGCGCCTGTGGCTGTTGGTGAGCGTACGCAGCCTGACTGTCGGGCCAATTTCTTTACCGTGTGCCAAAGCCACCGGGCAAGCGCCAGTGGACAAGCACCAACGGCCGTTCGGCCTGATACCCATTCATTCTTCTGCACCAGAGACCACGCCTGGGAATTATCCCAGGCAGGCGCGGCCGGGTGTTTCGCTCGCAATAACGATGATGGGGAAGCATGAATTACACAGAGCCTGCTCACCCGACACCGCCTCAGCGGGCCCTGGATTCCCGTCCCGGAACGGTTTATCTCATCGTGGTCAACGCGGAAGGGCAACATTCGATATGGCCATCCGCGCTTGCTGTTCCGGCCGGCTGGCGGCCGAAAGGGCCACCTATGCGGAAAGAGGCCTGCCTGGCTGCCATTACCACGCAGTGGCCGGACATCGCGCCCGCGAGCGTCCGCGCCGCGGACCTGGCCGGCCCTCCGCGGGGGGGCGCGCCTCCGCGAGCGGGCGCGCCTCCGGGAGCAGGCGCGCGGCGAGGCACGGAGATCAGCCTGGCACCCGGCCGCGGCGGTGATCTGGCCTTCGTGCACGAAGCGTTCGGCGAGCGCGCTTCCGGCCAGCCGGACGCGATCGCCGTCGTGTCAGCGGCCGGCGAGCTGACATACCGGCAGCTCAGCGAGTCGGCCAACCAGCTCGCTCACCATCTCCAGGGCCGAGGCGTGGGGCCAGAGACCTTAGTGGGGGTCGGCCTGGAGCGTGGCGCCGAGTCGGTCCGCTGCCTGCTGGCGGTCCTCGCAGCAGGCGGCGCGTACCTGCCGATGGATCCGTCGCTGCCCGGCATCAGGCTCGCGCAGATGGGGGAAGAGGCCGGCGTCGCGTTCGTCCTGACCAACGGCGGCCATGCGCCTGCATTCGCGGGAGGCGGCGCGCCACTGCTCCTCGTCGACGAGCTGGCCCCGGAGATAGCGGGACACCCGGCCACAGCGCCGATCGCCGGCCTGCAGCCGGCCAACCTCGCCTACGCGATCTGGACGTCGGGATCGACCGGGCCGCCCAAGGCGGTCGCAGTCAGCCATGATTCGGTTGGCCGCCTAGCCCAGCAAGTCATCCGCGAATACGGGCTTACCTCTGAGGACCGGGTCCTGCAGCTGGCGTCCCTGGCCTTCGACACATCGCTGGAGCAGATGCTCGCCACGCTGCTGAGCGGGGCCACCCTGATGCTGCCGGGCGCCAGCCCCGTCGCCCCCAGCGACCTGGTCCGCTACCTGGCGCAGCAGCGGGTGACCGTCGCCGACCTGACCCCCGCCTACTGGCATCAGATACTGGCTGACGGCGAGAATGGAGCCGGCCAGCTGGGCTCTCTCCGGCTCGCGATCACGGGTGGGGACCAGGCGAACGCGGCTGACTGCCGGGCGGCGCTGCGCGGGGCGCCCGGTACCCGGCTGATCAACGCCTACGGCCTCACCGAGACCACCATCACCTCTGCCCTGTCCGAGGTGACAGAGGACCTGCTGCCCGTCGATCCCGGTGCGCCGGTCCCGGTGGGTAGGCCCCTCCCGCTCGCGCAGGTCCTCGTTCTCGACGAGGACCTGAACCCGCTTCCCGCCGGGGTCACCGGCGAGATCTACATCGGCGGCAGTGGCGTCGCGCGCGGCTATCTGGGCCGACCGGGGCTGACGGCTGAGTTCTTCAAGCCGAATCCGCACACCGCGGCCCTGGGAGCGAGGATGTACCGCACCGGGGACCTCGGGCGCTGGCGGCAGGACCAGAACCTGGAGGTCCTCGGGCGGGTTGACCGCCAGATCAAAGTCCGCGGCTTCCGTGTCGAGCCGGCCGAGATCGAGAGCGTCCTCGGCCGCCACCCGGACATCGACCGCGTGGCGGTCACCGCGCATGACCCCGGCGGTGGCGGCAAGCGCATCACTGCGTATTACACGCTTCGTCACCGCAGCGGGACACCGGCCCCGCGCGCCGCAGAGAGCCTGCGCGGATACCTTTCCGGCCACCTCCCGGATTTCATGATCCCGGCCGCGTTCGTGCTGCTGGACCGGATGCCGCTGACCCCGGAGGGACAAGTTGACCAGCCAGCGCTGGCCATCCTGGCTATCCCCGCCGTCCCAGCCAGCGCCATCCCACCCAGCGCCGTCCCACCCAGCGCCGTCCCACCCAGCGCCATCCCACCCAGCGCCGTCCAGAAAGCGGTTCTCCGCACACCCGTTCAGGCTGGCATGAGTCACCTGTGGGCCCAGGTGCTGGGCATCCGGCCGGTGAACCTCGATGACGATTTCTTCGCACTGGGCGGGAATTCCCTGCTCGCCGCCGAGATGCTGGCCCGGGCGCGGGTGATGTTCGGAATCGACGCCCGGCAGGTCCGGCCGCTCACCCGCTGCCTGCTGCGCGACCCAACCCTCGGCAGCTTTTCCGCCGCGGCGCAGGACGCCCGCGCGGGAACTCTCAGCACCGACAGCGTGGACACCCGCGTCGACTACGCCCGCGAGGCGGCCCTGGACGTCCTGATCAGGCGCGACGCCGGGCCGCCGCCCCGCTGGGCGCAGCCCACCGACATCCTGCTCACCGGGGCGACCGGGTTCTTCGGCGTGCACCTGCTACGTGAACTTCTGGCCACGACCAGCGCACGCGTGCATTGCCTGGTCCGGGCGCATAACGCCGGTCACGGGCGGGAGCGCATCGCGCAGGCGGCCGCGCGCTACGAACTCGGCCGGCTTCCCCTCGGCCGGGTCATCGCGCTGGCCGGCGATCTGGCCGCGCCGGACCTGGGCCTGCCGCCGGACACCTTTGACGAGTTGGCGCGCCGCGTAGATGTCATCCACCACGCGGGCGCGCTGGTGAACTTCATCTACCCCTACAGCGAACTGCGGGCGCCTAATGTGACCGCGACGCGTGAGCTCATCCGCCTCGCCGGGCTGTACCGCAGCATACCCATACATTACGTCTCTACCGCAGCGGTGCTCGCGGGTTTCGGCCGCGCCGGGGTCCGGCACGTCTCCGAGGAGACGCCGCTCGCTTATGCCGAGTATCTTTCCGTGGGTTACGTGGAGAGCAACTTCATCGCCGAGGAAATGCTGCGGAACGCCGCGCGGCAGGGACTGCCAGTGGCCATCTACCGGCCTCTCGACATTGTCGGCGACCGGCGCAGCGGGGTGTGGAACACATCCACAGAAATGTGTGCCATGATACGGTTCATCACGGACACCGGGATCGCCCCGGACGTCGACCTGCCGCTGGATTTCGCGCCAGCGGATGTTTGCGCGGCGGCCATCAGCTATATCGCCACTCACATCGCGGCCAGCGCGACTACATACCACCTCGCCAGCCCCAAGAGAACACTCCTTGGATCGCTGACGGACAGGCTGCGGCACTTCGGATACGTGATCGACGAGATTCCCTACCCGGAATGGGTCGATAAACTGCTCCGCTACGCTGCCGGGCACCCCTCTCATCCGATGACACCCTTCGTCCCACTATTCGTCGACCGCTCCCCCGGCTCCGACATGACAGTCGCCGAAATGTATCTCGATCATATTTTTCCCGCCTACGGCCGGGAAAATACTGAGCTGGCGCTGGGCGGCACCGGCATCGCCTTCCCCCCGGTTGACGAGAGCCTGCTTGACCTGCACACCGCGCGGCTGATCAGCACGGGCTACCTCAAGGTCCCGCCGGACGGACGCCCGGCGAACCCGGCCTCCTCGAGCCGGGAGGGCCCGCATGGCAGTCAGTTATCACCAGGACTGGGCGTCACTCGACCTGACATCAGCCCCAGGAGACTCCCCGGTCGCTTGGTGCGGTGATCTGAGCCCAGCCAGCCTGCTCGCCGCTTACCAGCGGGGCATAATCCCATTCCCGGCGCACGACGAGTATTCCCGGAATCTTGACGAGTTCCGGTACGAGGATAAAGTCGCCGCGGGCGTGATCGCCATAGTCGGCGACAGCCAGGATGATCCTTATAGCGTGGCATGGTGGTCACCGGACCCGCGGCTGATCATGGACGTACGGCACGTGCACATCGGCCGCAATGTCCGGAGACAGCTGCGCAACGGCCCCGAGTGGGCGACGACCGCCAATCGCTCGTTTCAGCGGGTTACCGAGGAATGCCGTGGCCGCCGTGAGCCGCGCTGGCTGACCGATACATTGCTTGAAAGCTTACTTGACCTGCATCAGACGGGGTGGGCGCACAGCGTCGAGGTATGGGAAGGCGATGATCTCGTCGGCGGCGCATTCGGGATCGGCATAGGCGGCACGTTCAGCGGGGACTCGATGTTCAACCGCCGCCCCAACGCCGCGAGGGTGGCGGTCGCCGATCTGGCCGCACGATGGGCCTATGCGGGCGGCGCGGCGATCGACGCGCAGTGGGACAGCCCCTTCCTGCGGTCACTCGGCGCGGATCCGATGCCGCGGGCGGGCTATCTCAGCATGCTGGCGGCTGGCTCATCCCGGCGGCGGGCGCTCCCCCAGCAGGTACTGCCAGCCCGGCGGCTCATTGGGCTTCCGGCCGCCAGGGAGTGATCCGCACCGGATCGCGGAGCAGCCCGCGCCGCCGACCATCCGGCTGCGCCCGTCACTACGATGGGCCGGTGCCCACCCACTCTGGCGCCACCCGGGCCATCGACTTTCACGTGCACCTGCCCACAGCTGACTGGCTGGACGGCAGCATGGCCGGGTACGTGGAGGCGGCCGAGGCGTACTTCCGCTCGCCCGTGCAGCGCGCCTCGCTGGACCAGCTCGCGGCGAGATACCGCCAGCTGCGGGCCAGAGCGGTCCTGCTGGCCTGGGACGCCGAGACGGCGACGGGCAGGCCGCGGGTACCCAACGAGACCGTCGCCGCCGCCTGCCGCGACCATCCCGACGTCTTCACCGGATTCGGCTCGGTCGATCCGCACAAGGGCGACGCGGCCGTCGCCGAGGTGGCGAACATCGCGGCCCTCGGGCTGCGCGGGGTGAAGTTTCACCCGTCGCTGCAAGCGTTCGCTCCGGACGACGCCTCCTACTGGCCGATCTTCGCGGCCTGCCAGGAGCACGGCCTGCTGGCCTTGTTCCACACCGGAACCAGCGGGATCGGGGCCGGCCAGCCCGGGGGGCAGGGCATCAGGCTCGACTACGCCCGCCCGATCCTGCTCGACGCCGTCGCCGCCGCCCATCCCGCGCTGACGGTAGTAGCAGCGCATTTCGGCTGGCCCTGGCACATGGAGCTGGTCGCCATGGCCCTGCACAAAACCAACGTGTACATCGACATCTCCGGCTGGTCACCGCGCCGCATCCCGCCGGAGCTGATCGGGGAGCTACGGGGACGGCTGTCCGGGCAGTTCCTGTGGGGCAGCGACTTCCCCTTCCTGACCCCGGAACGATGCCTCGCCGAGCTCGAAGGCCTCAGCCTGCCGGACGATGTGCTGGACCGGGTGCTGCAGGCCAACGCGGCCCGGATCCTCGGCCTGACCTGAGTGCTCATCGCCCGGCCCACCCCTCGGCAATGATTTCCACACTCACCAAGAGGGGCTCGCTGCGGGCGCGCAGGGTCGGGATGACCCGGTCCATGACTTCCCTCAGGGCATCGAGGGTCGAGACGCTATCGGCCGGGCATCCGAACCCATCGGCCAGCCGGGCCACGTGCACCTCGGGGAATCCCGGCCAGGGCGCCTTTCCTCCCTGAGACGCCAGATGGTCCATCATCCCGTAACGGCCATTCGCCAGGACGACGAAGAGCACGCCAACTCCGTAGTGCGCCGCGCTCCACAGGGCCTGGACGCCGTAGAGCGCCGAGCCGTCACCGAGGATGGCCACCACGGGACGGGTGGGGTGGCCCAGGCGCAGGCCGATGGCCTCGGGAAGGCCGAAGCCAAGATTGCCCATGGGCGCGCCGACGTAGCCAAGTGGGTCCCTGGCCGGAAGAATCTCCTGCAGCAGCTCCCGGCTGCCCGGGCTCTCCTCGACCACGATGGTGTCCGGGTCCAGGCGCGAGGCCAGCACGTCGAACACGTCCCGGGCGCTCAGGCCAGGGCCCGGAGCTTTATCCGGCAACGGCTGACCGCGCCGCAGCTGTCCGTGGTCGGGCCCGGGGTCATGACCACGGACCGTCCCGGCCAGTAGCACACACGCCGCGACCAGAGGTGCTATCAGCGCGAACTGCGCTGGGCTGCGATGCGCCTCCGCCGGGTCGGCCGTGATGACGGCGACCGCCGTGCCCTCCGCGAACAGCGGCCCGGGCTCGTACTGATACTGGCGCAGTACCCCGCCGCCCACCACGAGCACCGCGTCGTGGCTGGCCAGGGTGGCCCGGAGCGCTGCGCGGCCGCCCGGGAGGAGACCGGCGAACCTGGGGTGGTCCTGGGGGAATCCGGGCCGCCCGGTGAACGGCTCCTGCCAGACAGGGCAGTCGAGGACGCCCACCAGCTGGATGAGGGCATCCCAGGTCGCCCGGTCGCTCGCACCCGCCCCGGCCACCAGGACCGGCGACCGCGCGGCATCGAGCATCCGGACTATGGGCGCCACGTCCGCCGCCGCGACCCCGGTGACCGATCCGCAGATGGCCGGCGCGGCGATCACCGTGTCGTCCATGGCCGCCGACCAGTCGCCCATGGGAACGATCACGAGCGCCGGGCCGAGCCCGGTGGCCGCTTCGTGGTAAGCCCGGGCCACGGCTCCGGGCACGTCCTGGGCTCGCAGCGGCAGGTGGACAGCGACCGGGTAGTCGCCGGCCATGCCCGGGAGGCGCCCGGCGAGGAACGGCTCGAACGCGAGGTGGCGGCGGTCCTGCTGGCCGACGATGACGACCAGCGGGACTCTCTTGGCCCGTGCGCTGGCCAGGGCATTGACGGCATTGCCGAGCCCGGCGGCGGTGTGCAGGCTGACCAGGACCGGCCGGCCAGTAGCGGTGGCATAGCCAGCGGCCATGCCGACCGCCGCATTCTCGTGCAGGGCAAGCAGGTACTCGATATCGCCGGGCAGGTCGGTGAGCAACGGGATCTCGGTCGAGCCTGGGTTGCCGAACCAGGTGGTGAGGCCGAGTTCACGGGCCACCTGGAAAGTCGCGTCCCGGACGGTGCGCATCGCGTCCTCCCTGGGCTTCTCGCTTGACCGCCTCCACTGGTGCGCCTATCGTAGCCGAAGTTGTCAGAGATATTGTCGCCAAAATTTGCGACAACCTGGCCCGCTGGAGGCAGTGGACTGACGTGCCCTGATGGCTGACGCCCTGCACACTGCGGGATTCACGGATGAGGAGATCACCACCATGATCGTCTCCAGCAGCCGGCTGCTGGCTGGCCCGGTGGGCGGGGGTGGATAGGCATGGCCGACGAGGGGGCAGTGCTGGACGCGCTGCGCGCCGCCATCCTGGCGGGCGAGTTCGCCGCCGGGCAGCGTCTGGTCGAAGTGGACCTGTGTGAGCGCTTCGACTGCAGCCGGTTCGCGGTGCGAGCCGCGATTCCGGTGCTGGCCAGCGAGGGGCTGGTGGACGTGCAGCGGCACCGGGGGGCCCGGGTGCGCGTCATCCCGTTCGAGGAGGCGATCGAGATCACCGAGGTCCGCCGGCTTCTCGAAGGCCTCACCGCGGCCCGGGCGGCGCAGCGCGTGACCCCGGCCCAGGCCGCGGATCTGAAGGAGATCATCAGGCAGATGCGCGAGGCGGTCGAGTCGGCCGAGCTCCTGCGCTACAGCGACGCCAACGCCCGGCTGCACGCGCTGGTCCGCGCGACCGCCGACCACGAGACCGCGACGGGCATCATCGAGCGCCTCGGCGCCCAGATGGTCCGCCACCAGTTCATGCTGTCGCTCGTGCCGGGACGGCCCGCCGTGTCGCTGGCCCAGCATGAGCGCATCGTCGCCGCCATCGTGGCCAAGGATCCGGACGAGGCCGAAGCGGCCATGCGAGACCACATCACCAGCGTGCTCGAATCGCTCAACAGCCTGCCGACCAGCAGGAGCCAGACCAGCGCCGGGAGGTGAACACGGCATGGCCCTTGAACGATGCCGCGATGTGGCCCACGTGTCGGCCGTGCAGTTGCGGACGCAGGTGCCGGAGCAGACCATCGACTTCTTCGTTCGGCTGATGGGCCTCACCGAGGTCGCCCGGGACGGGACGTCGTCGTACCTGCGCACCTGGGACGATTACGAACAGTTCACGATCAGCGTGACCGCGGCGGCTGCCGCCGGCATCGGGCGGACGTGGCTGCGCGCGTCCGGCCCGGACGCGCTGGCCCGCCGGGTCAGCGCCATCAAGGCGACCGGCTACGGCATCGGCTGGACCGATGGCGAGCAGGGGATCGGGCCGACCTACCTGTTCACCGACCCCGACGGCCACGAGTTCGGGATCTACTGGGAGAGCGAATGGTACGACCCGCCCGAAGGGCAGCGCCCGGCACTGAAGAACCAGGCCGCGCCGTTCCCCGGCCGGGGTGCCAGTGTGCGCCGGCTGGACCACGTCAACTACCTCGCCGCGAACATTCCCGCCATCACCCGATTCGTCCCGGACGCGCTCGGAGCCAGGCTGACCGAGCAGATCGTCCTGGATGACGGTGCGCCGTCGGCGGTCTGGTACCACGTGGCCGACAAGAGCTACGACCTCGTCTACACCAGCGACTGGACCGGGGCCGCCGGCCGGCTGCACCATGTCGCGTTCGCGACCGACCAGCGCGAGGACATCCTCCGGGCCGCCGACGTCATGCTCGAAGCCGGGATCCATATCGAGACCGGACCGCACAAGCACGCCATCCAGCAGACGTTCTTCCTGTACGTGTGGGAGCCCGGCGGCAACCGCATCGAACTGTGCAACGCGGGTGCCCGGCTGGTACTCGCCCCGGACTGGCGGCCCATCTCATGGACGGCCGCCGAGCGGGCCAAGGGCCAGGCCTGGGGCCTGAAGACCATCGACACCTTCCACACCCACGGCACGCCCCCCGTGGTGGATGGCCCCGTGGAGGCAAGCAGATGACTACTCTGACCGTGGCCGTCCTCGGGCTCGGTGAGGCCGGCACGGAGATTGCCCTGGGGCTGGCCGCGGCCGGAGTGCGGGTGCGAGGCTTCGACCCAGTCGTGCCCGGGCTCCCCGGTGTCGAGTCCGCAACCGGTGACGCGGACGCCTGCCATGGCGCCGACCTGGTGCTGAGCCTGACCACCGCGGGGCAGGCCGACAGCGCCCTGCGGCAGGCACTTCCCGGCCTGAGCGCGACGGCCGTGTACGCGGACGCCAACACCGCGGCGGCGGGCCTCAAGCAGCGACTGGCCAACCGCGCTGACGAGGCCGGGGTGTCATTCGCGGACGTGGCCATCATGGCCCCGGTGCCCGGACGGGGGCTGAACACGCCGATGGTCGCGTCCGGGCCAGGAGCGGAGGCGGCCAGCAGCATGCTCAGCCGATGCGGCGTGACGGTCGAGGTGCTCCCCGGGCCGGCCGGCGCCGCGGCCACCAGGAAGCTCCTGCGCAGCGTGTTCTACAAAGGACTGGCCGCGGCAGTGGTCGAGGCGCTGCTCGCCGCCCGGTCCGCTGGCTGCGAGGACTGGCTCCGCGAGCACATCGCCGCCGAACTCGCCGGCGCTGACGGAGGCACGCTGACCCGCCTTGAGGAGGGCAGCTACCGGCACGCCGCTCGCCGGGCCCACGAAATGGCGGCCGCCAGCGAACTGCTCGACGAACTGTCGGTGCCAGCCCGGATCGCCCGGGCCAGCCAGGACTGGCTCGAAGATCTGGCCCGCCGCGGCTGACCCGCACGCTCAGCGAATCAGCCCGGCCAGCACTCCCCCATATTCGTCCCGGCCAGTTACCCGAGGCGGCAGCTTGGGCGGCGCGGGCCTGGATGTGGCCATGTTCGGCCGCACCGCGGGCCTGGATGTGGCCATGTTCGGCCGCAGCGCTGGCCTGGATGTGGCCATGTTCGGCCGCACCACTGGCCTGGATGTGGCCACGTTCGGGCGCACCACTGGCCTCGCTGTCACAGTCGACTTCGACCGCACCGCAGGCTTCGGCTTCGCCACCGCGGTCCTGGCGGTGAGCTTCGGCTTGGCCGACGCTGCCCGCACGGCGGGCTTCGGCCTGGCGGTTAGCGTCCGGGCCGCGGGCTTCGGCCTGGCGGCCGCTGTCCGCACGGCTGCCTTCGGCTTCGCCGCCGGCCTGCGCACTGCTGCCTTCGGCTTCGCCGCCGGCTTCCGCACGGCTGCCTTCGGCTTCGGCCTGGCGGTGGCCCTCTTGGCCGCCGCCTTCGGCCTGGCCTTCGGCCTGGCCGCCGCTGCCCGGGCTGACGTGGACTTGGCCGCCGTGGCCTTCCGCCTCGCCGGCGACGCTGCTGTCCGGGCCGACGACGCGGCGGGCTTGGCCGCAGACATCGTCTTGGCCGACACTGTCAGTGCCTTCGCGGCGCTGCTCATCGCCTTGGTGGCGGTGTTGATCGCCTGCATGGCGGTGGACAGGGTCTTGGCTGACGCCGTGGCCTTGGTGGCCGCCGAGGTGAGCCGGGTCGCCGCCGTTGTGACCTTGGCTGCCGCGGACGAGACAGTCCTCGCCGCGGTCACCGTGGCCGGCATGTTCCTGGCCGCGCCGACCGTCAGCGTGCTGACGGACTTCCTGGTTGTCTTCTTGCTATTGGCGGTCTTCTTGTTGGTGCTCTTGGTGCTTGCTTTGGCCTTCGGGCGGCTGGCGGCACTCCTAGACGGACTGCCGCGCAGCGCCCTGCCGGACGCGGCATTTGCCGAGCCGCGGCGACTGGCCGTGCGAGTCCTGCTTTGCACAGGCATTGATCTCCCCCCCATGTTTGATCAACTACGAAGAGCTATTCCACGATTACAGTATGCTCACACACTGCGGGCTAAAGAAAGTGCCAGGACCCATCACCGCTCATCGCGCCGGCTCGCGCAGGAAGCACATAAAAGCAGCAATCACTGCCATCGGACCCTGCCGATTGACCGGGACCGTGCCACTTTGAGCGGGCACGCGATTTCTGGCCGCGGCCAGAAAAAGGTCGCTGAGCGGCCGCGCGCCGTGGGCTTTCCCGATCGATGCAGATAGGCGGGGAGCCATGGCCGGACCGCACGCAGCAGGCAGCACCGAACCGGGTAACCCGCACTATCCGCTGGTCATCGACGGCAGCAGGATCGGGGCCGAGTTCCGGCCGCTGCTACGACACCATTGACCCGTTCCTGGGATCCGCGTGGGTCACCCCGGATGACGGCGACGCAGGGGACGTGGACCTCGCCGCTGCTGTGCTAGAAGCTCGCGCCGGCGCTGGCTGCCGGGATCCCTTCACACTCGGCTGAAGAACTCACGCGGAGGCGCCGACCGGTGTCGGGCTGGCTTCTTCGGCTGCGAGTTCGGGTGCGAATTCGGCTGCGAGTTCGCGGGCGGGCCTGAGCGCGTTCACCCCGGCGACCAGGGCGAGCAGGCTGATGCCGAGCCCGTAGCCGACCGTCGTCTCGACAATCCCCGCGTGCACGACGGCGATCCCGGCGATGATGGCGGGAACGCTGAACGCGAGGTAGCCGACGACGTAGACACTGGCGAAGAACTCGCCCCGCTCGGAGTGCGCGGGCAGCGCCGAGAGGCTGCGCATGGCGGCGCCCATCGTCGAGCCGAGCCCGAGCCCGGTCGCCGTCGCCCCCACGTAGAACGCCATGGTCCATGGCCCGGCCAGGCTGACCAGGGTGATCGCGGTGCCAGTGACCAGGGCCGCGCATCCGAGGACCGTGCCGCGCTGCGGTGACGCGTTGCGCATGACCACGGTGGCCACGGACGCCGACCCGCAGACCACGCCCACGACGAGGGCGTCAAGGAAGCGGTCGGTGAGGCCGAACCTGGCCGCCGCGAGCGTGGTCGTCAGCGACAAGGTGAGCCCGACCTGCGCCCACGTCGCGAACAACGCCGGCATGGTGCGGAAGAACTCGGGCCGCAGCCGCCTGGGCACTCCCATCCGCGGCGTAAGCGAACGCAGGGCTCCGTCGCGGCGCCGCTCGGTTTCCGGGCCCGCCGCCACGGCGACCAGCACCATCGCGAAGAGCACCCCGAGCACCACGAACACCAGCACGGTTGGCGCGGGGGCGAACTGCACGAGCCCGCCCGCGCCGAGCGCGCCGAGTGCCAGTCCCAGCGCGGGCACCAGGCTGTTCACCAGGCCGGCGAAACGCTGGCGCGTTGGCCCGGCGAAGTCAATGATCCCCGCGCTGAGCGCGCCGAGCGTCGAACCAGCCGCCAGGCCCTGCAGCACCCGCGCCAGGTAGAGCCATCCGACACCGTCGGCGCGGGCGAAGACGACCATGCTGGCCGCGAGCAAGGCGAACCCCGCGAGCAGCACCGGCTTGCGCCCGATGAAGTCCGACAGGCCACCAACCGTCAGCAACGTAAGCAGCAGGGCCAGCGCGTAGACACCGAAGATCGAGGTGAGCGTGATAGCCGAGAAATGCCACCTGGCCTCGTAAACGACGTACAGCGGCGAGGGGGCGCTCGCGGCGAACATCAAGCCCAGGTAGGCCACGATCATCACCCAGAACGACACTCCAGCAGAAAGCCTGGGCCGTAGCCCGGACGGCCGAGATGCGGATACCTGGAAGGCGCGGTAGGCAGACACGAATCTCCTCAATATGACTGGTCGTCTTGGCAGAAATAAATCAACTGCCGGGTGCGCGGTAGCTGCTATGGAGGTGGCCGGCTATCCGGTGCTCAGCACAGCAGCCGATCGAAGACAACGGCGAAGAAGTCGTCCATTGCTTCTGGGCCCTTGATGACCTTGGTGCGGGTCACCGCCCCTTCCCACGCGTTCACCAGGAACCGGCCGAGCCGCTCCGGATCTGGGTCAGCCCCGATCTCACCGGCCGCCTGCGCCGCACGCAGCAGTTCTGTCACTCGAGCCGACCACTCCGCCAGGCTCGCCGCCACTTCGGCGCTGATCGTCATGCTGTGATCGGCTAGTTCGGTACCCATGTTGCCGACCAGGCAGCCGCGCGAGAACTCACGGCCGGCTAGTGCGTCGCGCAGCAGGCCAAACCGGGCCCGCAGCTGCTCGAGCGGCGAGAGCCCGGCCGGCAACTCCGCGCGCCAGCCGGACGCGGCCGCGTAGCGGCGCACCACCTCGGCCCCCAGGTCCTCTTTGCTCCTGAAGTGGTTGTAGAAAGATCCCTTCGGCACGCCTGCGGCCCTGGTGATGTCCTCGACGGAGCAGGCACTGAAGCCGCGCCGGTGAAACTCCACCAGCGCCGACCCGACGATCTCCTCGCGCACGCTGACCTGTGGCATGTCATCAATATGACCGGTCGTCTTAGATCTGTCAAGCCCCGCGGGAGGAGGCCGGTCAGCCAGGCAGGCCTAGGGCATCCACTGCCCTCCCATGCGATCCTTCATCCTGACCCCGACCAGCGTCACGGCAATGACGATTACGGCGGCGATGAGCGCCACCATCAGGGCGTACTCCGTTGAAGTGGCACCACGGTCGGCAGTGAGGGCGGTCGTCACCCGGACCTGGATCCTGAGTATTGCGGTCATGTCCCCATCCCGTCAGCGGCCACACTCCCAGCATATCCGCACTGAAAGTTCACTGTAGATGTTGTGCATGGTCAGTGATGCAAATCGAAATCCTGCACCATCCATGGCCGGATCTGCCCACGGCCGTCGCGGATTCAGAGCAGTTCGGCGATGAGGGCCGCAGCCCGGGCGGCGCCATCGGTCGCGACGGGCAGGTAGTCGACGGGGCGGGACATCTCCTCGACGAGGGCCGCGGCGATGCCGTCCGGGTCGGCCTGGCCGAACTCCAGGCAGCGGCCGGCGTGGTGCCGGTCGAGGCGGTGCCGGACATGGCGTCGCTGCTCGAAGTGGCTGCCGAGCGGGAAGTAGAGAAACGGCCGGCGGGTGGCCACGAGTTCCATCGCGGTGGTGAGACCACCCTGCACGATGGCCGCGTCGGCGCCCGCGAGGTAGCGGTGCAGGTCGGGGACGTAGCCACGGATATCGAGCCCGTCGTGGGCAGGCAGGCTCGCGGGGTCGATCCGCGGCCCCGCGACGGCGAGCATCCGCAGGCCCGGGATCTGCTTACCAGCCAGCGGGAACGCGTCGATCACCGCGGTGAGCAGAGCTTCTCCGACACCGGACCCGCCGACGGTGACGACGACGGTCGGTGCCTCGGAAACCCTCGCCGGGCTGAGGTGCGCGGGGTCGAATCCGGTGATGTAGCCGGCGAAGTCGTAGTGCCCCTCGGTCCAGGTCCGGATGGACGGCAGCCCGGGCCCGAACGTGTCGGGCACGATGTCGTCCGGGTCGCCGACGAAGATCGACCGATCGCGGATCCGCTTGAACCGGGCCAGGTGCTCGATCATTTCCGCGTTGTAGTCGGCCGTGAGCAGGGCCTCCTCGGGACCGCCGCCGGGCATCGGCAGCCAGCCGACGAAATCGGTCATCCAGACATAGGCGGCCCGCTTGAGTTCCGGGTTCTCATGCCAGAAGTAATCCAGATCCCACGCCTCATCCCCGACGACCAGGTCATAGTGGCCGGACTCCACGACGTCCTGCAGCAGGGAGAAGTTGGCCAGCAGGATCTCATCCATCCGCCGTATCGCCTGGAACGCGTGCAGGTCGTGCTCGTGCGCCTCGTCCGCCACGTGAGCGGACTCACTGGCCAGGTAGGCCGACGCGGGATGCACGCGCTCGCCGCTATCCGCGAGCACGGCGGTCACCGGATGCTGGGCCAGCCAGTCGATCTGCAGGTCGTCGTGGAGTTTGCGTAGTTCCCCGGCGATCGCGAGGTCGCGGCGGGCGTGCCCGAGCCCGATCGGCGAGGAGACATAGAGCACCTTCTTCGGCCGGCTGAGCGCGCGGGTCCAGGTCGAGCGCCGCGCCGCCCGCTCGGCTGGCGGGCTCACCCGGCCGATGAACTCCAGCATCGCCTGGTTGACCACGACCGGGTCGCGCACCTGGGGGCAATGCCCTCCACCCTCGATCAGCAGCAGGTCACCGCCGGTCAGGTCGGCGATCTGGGTGCTGCGGCGCGCTGGGACGATGGCGTCGTCGGTGCCGTGGATCAGCAGCACCGGGCAGCGGATGGCCTCGATCTGCGCGACACGTTCATCCCGCGATGGCGCCCACGGCGGGGACAGCACGGTGGCGATCAATGCCTCCGGGCTGGTCTCCATCGCCCAGCCAGTGGCGTCCTCGATGGCCTTGGTGGAGTGCGGTTCCGGGAAGACGGTGCGCCAGAAGAAATCGACGAACTTCGGGTAGTCGCGCCGCCATACGTGCTGGTTGTAAAGCGCCCACCCGTCAGCGTCGTCAGCTGGCTCGTCGGTGAACGGGTCGCCTGCGGGCTCCGGATCGGGCGCGGGCTCCGGATCGGCGCCGAGCGCATCGATCGTCGGGGCGACCACGATGGCGCCGAGCACCCGGTCCGGGTGCCCGGCGGCCAGCGCCACCACCCGCGGCGCGCCGAGCGACATCCCGGCGATGACGGCCCGGCTGGTTCCTGTCGCATCAAGGACGGCCACGGCGTCGGCCACGTATTCCGGAACGGCGTAGGCGCCCGGGTCCGTCGGCCGGTCTGAGCGGCCGTTGCCGCGGCCATCCATGGTGATCACCCGGTGCGGCCGGGCCAGCACCGGGACCTGGAACTTCCAGTGCCCGGCATGCGCGATAGACCACGTCGGCAGGAACAGGATCGTCGGGGCGTTCCCTTCCCCATAGACGTCATAAGCGACCCGCACCCCGTTCCGGGTGATGGTGCCCTGCCGGTCTGGCTGACGTGGTCGCATCTGACTCCCCTTCCCGTTCCCCGTGCAGGCTGAACGCTACGGGCGAGCCTCGTAGACGATGTTGAACGGCGTCTCGGTGGCCCGGCGGAACCGGGTGAAGCCCGCGTCGGTGGCGATCCGGCGGATCGCCGCCTCGCCCGCCTGCGCGCCGAGAGCGTAGCCGCCCGGCTGGGACAGCGCGTTCGGGACGCAGAGGTGGGTGGAGAAGTTGTAGTAGACCCGGCCGACCGGGTTGAGGTTGCCTGGAATGTCGTCGGCCGCAGCGGGCTCGACCACCATCCACGTCCCGTCGGCGGCCAGCGCGCGGCGGATGTGCTTCGCCGCCGACAGCGGATCCCCCATGTCATGCAGGCAGTCGAAGGTGGTGATCAGGTCGTAGTCGGATCCGGAGAACCCGGCCGCCGGGGCGACCTCGAACTGCACCCGGTCCCCGACACCAGCATCCGCGGCCCGCTTGCGGGCCAGTTCTATCGAGCGCTCGTGGTAATCCGACCCGGTGAACCTGGACTCCGGGTACGCCTGGCCGAGCAGCACGGTCGATGCTCCGAGGCCGCAGCCCAGGTCAGCGCCCTTCGCACCCGCTTCCAGCTTGCTGACGACGCCGTCGAGCGCCGGCAGCCATGACGCCACCAGGTTGCCGACGTAGCCGGGCCGGAAGAACTGCTCACATCCCACGAACACATCCTCGTCGTGCTCGTGCCAGCCCATGCCCTCGCCGGACTTGAACGCGGCGGTGATGCGGTCGTTGGCCTTCAGCGTGCCGAGGGCCAGCACGAAGGCCCCAGGCATATAGAGGGGACCGTCGGGGTTGGTGAGCGCGAAGACCTGCTCCTCCGTCATCGAGTAGCTGTCGGTGTCGGCGTCGTACTGCAGGTAACCGCCCGCCGCCTGGCCACGCAGCCATTCAGCGATGTAGCGGGGATTGGTCTCCGTCCGCGACGCGAGTTCCTGCGCCGTCGCCGGGCCTTCAGCGAGCGCGCGGAAGAGCCCGAGGCGGTGCCCGGTGACGACGCCGCCCGCCGCCACCGTCGCCCCGAGGTCCGATACGAAGCGCCCCAGGAATTCGTTCAGCTTGCTCTCGTCGATAGCCATGTGTGCCTCCCGTGAACGTGGCCGGGCTATCCGGACACACAGCGATCGTCGCCGCGCCCGTTGCAGTTCCGTTGCAGTGCCCCGTTGCAGGGCCCCATTGCAGTGCCCCGCGGCCGCGGCGATCGCCACGTCAGCGGAGTGCGGCCGCTGCCTCGCTCGCGATCCGGGGCAGGCCGTAGCGGTGGCCAAGCTCCGCCGCCCGTTCCAGCCGGGCCGTCGCCTCACTGCGCAGGCCGAGTGAGAGGGCGGCCCGGCCATCGACGAGGGACGCGTCAGCGAGCGGTGCCACCCAGGGCACCCGCGCGGCGGCCGTCAGCAGGGGCGCGAGCGCGTCCCGCGCCCGTTGCGGCTCCCCATGGGCCAGCCACGCACGCGCCACGGCGAGGTAGCAGCCATCCCCCATCAGATAGGCCATGCCGGGCGGCGCGGTGATCCGCTCCAGCAGCATCGCGGCCTCGGCCAGGATGCCGCTCGATCCGGTCGCCTCGGCCAGCGGCGCCAGGCAGCGCAGCAGGCCCGCCTCGCCGCCGCCGCGGGAGACCACGACCCGCGTGCGTACCAGCACCTCCGTCGCTTCCCCGGGGGCACCCATCTCCAGCAGCGTCACTCCCAGCTCGGTGCCGGCCACCGCCGCGGACCAGGCATGCGGTGCCTCCACGCTGACCGCGACGGCGCGCCTGCCGATACTGATCGCCTCGTCGTAGCGGCCCTGAAGCCGGGCAATCGCGCCGAGGATGGCGACGTGCCACGCGGCGTGCGACATGCTTCCGCTCCGGCGGCTGACGTCGAGCGAGGCTTCGATGCGGGCCCCGGCGGCCGGCCAGTCACCGGCCGCCAGCGCCGGGAAGGCCGACTCGAACAGGGTCCAGGGCAGCCGCCGAAGATCACCGAGGCGGCGCTGCAGAGGCTCAAGCTCCTCGATGACCGGGCGGAGCGCCTCGATCTCGCCCAGATAGGCGACGGAGGCCTTCTGCCCGTCGAGGGCCACGGCCAGCGCCTCGTCGTCGCCCGACGCCCGCGCGGCGCGGACTGCGAGGTGGCCCTGCTTGACCGCTTCGTCGAAGCGGAGCCCGCTCACCGCGTAGATGGCGAGCCGCGCCCGCAGATTGGCTTCCGCCGCCCGGTCCGACAGCGCTGTGGCTATGGAGAGCCCCCGCTCGACCGTCCTGATGGCGTCGGGGATCGGCTGGCCGAGCGCGACGCGCGCGTCCCCGCTCAGGGCGACCAGGCCGATCATTTCCATCCGCCGGTCGCCCGCCTCGCGGGACCAGGTCACCGCGGCCTCGATGTCGCGCACCGCCGCGGAGTATTCGGCCTGCGTCTCCCGGGCCGAGCCGCGGGCCAGCAGCGCCCGGGCCTGCACCTCGTGGTCGCCGGCCCGGCCGGCCGCGTCGATGCTGCGGGTCAGCAGTTCGACGGCGTCGGCCGTGGCGAAGCGGGCCAGGGCCTGCTCGCCGGCCAGCAGCCAGCCGCGTGCCGCCCGCGGCCAGTTCCCGGCCGCCGACGCGTGCGCCGCCATCGCCTCGGGTTTGCGCGTCAGCAGGTCGGCCGCGAGGCTGTGATAGGCGAGCCGGGTGGGCGCCGGAGTCGTCGCGTACAGCACCTCGCGGATGAGGTCGTTGGCGAACTCGTAGTCACGCTCGGCCACGACCAGCAGCCGGGCCGCGTGCGCGCTGGCGCAGGCCGCGATCACGGTCTGGGAGCTCTCCCCCAGCAATCCGGCCACCGTCACGGGGTCGAACGACGCGCCAAGCACGGCACCAGCCCGCAGCGCCGTCTCGACCGGGTGGCCGGCCCGGCGTACCCGGGCCAGCACCGCGGCCTCCAGAGAATCCGGTACGCCGGTGTTGCCGGCCGCGAGCGCGCGGAGCGTCTCGACGACGAACAGCGCGTGGCCGCGGGTACGCCCGACGATGGACTCGGTCTGATCGGCCTGCCCGGCGGCGGCCGCGAGGATCGCGACCGCGTCCGGTGGCAGCGGGCCGAGCTCAATCCGGGTCGCCACGTCGGCGAGCGAATCAATGATCCCGATGCCCTCTTCGGCCCGGACCGTGGCGACCACGAGCAGCCGGCTGCCCGGCACGTGCCGGGCCAGGTAATGCAGCAGCTCGACCGTGGCCCGCCCGGCATTCTGCAGGTCGTCCAAGCTGATGAGCACGGGACCGTCGGCCGCCAGCGCGCGGATGAACCCGGTCACGGCCTCGAACGCGCGCCGGCGCTCGATGTCCGCGCCCTCCACCCGGGTCGCCGGTGGCTGACCCAGCACCGCTGCCACCTCGGGCACGAGCCGCGCCAGCGTTGGCGCGTGATGCCCGGCCAGTTCCGGCAACTTCCCCGGCCGGAGGGTGCGGACGACGGTCGCGATCGCCTCGGCGAGCGGCTGGAGGAACAGCGAGCGCTCGGTCTCATAGCAGCGCGCCGCGAGCAGTGTGCCGCCGGTCGCCGTCGCGATGTCGGTGAGCTCGGCGGCCAGCCGGGTCTTGCCCATACCTGCCTCGCCCGACACCAGTATCAGCGCGGGGTGCCCCGCCGCGGCGTCATTCCACGCCCCGCGCAGCTGGCGTAGCTCGTCAGCCCGGCCAGCCAGGCCAGCCAGGCCGCGGGCGCGCGCGGCGGCCGGCGCCACCACGCCGCCGGCCACTCCCACCCCGCCGCCGCCCACTGCCACCCCGCCGCCGCCCACTGCCACCTGGCTACCAGCCACTGACGCCCCGCCGCCGGCGGGCAGCGCCTCCTCGCGCAGCACGGCCAGGTGCAGCGCCTGGGTCTCGGCCGCCGGGTCAGCACCCAGTTCGGTCCCGAGCACGTCGCGCAGCGCGGCGTAGGCAGCGAGCGCCCGGGCCGGTTCACCCCCCGCGACGTGCGCACGCATCAACGCCCGGCGCGCGGGCTCGTCATAGGGGTCATCGGACACGGCATCACCGGCCGCCAGCACCGCCAGGGCCGCCTCACCGGTCGCCAGCGCGGCCTCGGCCAGGATCCGCCTGGCTCGCCTGGTCAGCTCGGTATGCTCGTCGCGGGCAGGCCGGGCCCACTCCGCGGCGGGCTCATCCTCGAGAACCCCACCGTGCGCCAGCACGTCCCGGGCGCGGGCCGCGGCCGCGACCGCCAGCGCGGGCTCGGACCCGGCCAGCCGGCGCTCCGCCTCGTCGGTCCATCGGCCCACGTCATCGAGGTCCACCTCGACCGCGGGCGGGTGGCCCAGCCGGTAGCCGTGGCGGCCGCCGAGGACGACGCCGTCGCCGAGGGCCCGGCGCAGCCTGCTGACATAGGTGGCGACGTTCTCCGCTGGACGGGCCGGGGGCGAGTCGCCCCAGAGCACCTCGACGATTCTCTCGGCCGGGACAGCATGCGCACGCTCGACCGCCAGCAGCATGAGCAGCAGCCGGGCTTTACGGCTGCCCAGATCCGGGCCGGAGACCGGCGAGGCGCCGCGGGCCACGCCGAAGGTGCCGATCAGCCGCACCTGGGCCCGAGCTGGAACCCCTCCCCCGCCGGAGGTCGCCATCCACACCCTCCAGACGGCCTGCATCCCCCGCGTTGCCCGGCCTGACGGCACGTCCCTCGACTACCGCATGGAACCCCAGATGGCGGCGCTTGGCAAGGCCGACCGGAGCCGGCCAGCGCCGGGACGCCCCACGGGCGGACCGCGGGCGGACCGCAGTCAGCCGATGGCGTCAAACGCGGCCGCGAAGACCTCCGCGATCTGGGTGATCTCCGCCTCGGTGATCACGAAGGGCGGCGAGACCTGCAGCGCCGTTCCGCCGAGCAGGCGGGTGATCACGCCGCGGCTGCGGATATCGGCCACCAGCCGGGCCGCCAGCCCCGGATCCGCGGCGCGGGCCTCCTCGGCGATCTCCACCCCCGCGAGCAGGCCGGTCCCGGCGCGGACCTCCGCTACCCGGGGATGATCCGCGAGCGGCGCCAGGCTGCGCTCCAGGACCGGCTCCAGCTCGGCCACCCGCTCGACCAGCCGCTCCCGCTCGATCAGGTCGAGGTTGGCCAGGGCAATCGCGCACGAGGTGGGGTGCCCGGAGTAGGTGTAGCCGTGCCGGAACACCTCCGCGGATCCCGCGCGCCAGAACGGCTCGGCCACCTTGGTACCGACGATCACCGCGCCAATCGGGGCATAACCTGAGCTCAGCCCCTTGGCCGCGGTGATCATGTCGGGGTCGAGCCCGAACCGCCCACTGCCGAACCAGGCGCCCAGCCGCCCGAACCCGGTGATCACCTCGTCGGCGATGAACAGCACGTCGTGGCGGCGGCAGATCTCCCGCGCGCTGGCCAGGTATCCGGGCGGGGGCGGATACACCCCGCCGGCCCCGATGACCGGCTCGCAGAAGAAGGCGGCGACCCGCCCGGCACCGAGCTGCTCGATCGTCTTGTCCAGTGCCGCCGGGTCGTCCCAGGCCACCTGCTCAACCTGGGAGACGAGCGGGAGGAACGGCTCGGTGTTGGCGGGAATGCCGCCGAGCGAGGTCCCGTAGGCGTTCATCCCGTGGTAGGCGTGTGACCGGCCGATGGCGATCTGCTTGTCCGGTCGGCCGGTGACCCGCCAGTAGGCCCGCGCGAGCTTGGCCGCCGTGTCCACCGCGTCCGATCCGCCGCCGGGGGTGAGGAAGACCTTGGCGTCCGGCATCGGGGCCAGGTCGGCGACCCGGCGGGCCAGTTCCTCGGCGGGCGGGTTGGAGAAAGGCTCGAAGACCTGGTACGCGGCGAGCTGGCGGATCTGAGCCGCCGCCACATCGGCGAGTTCGGCGCGCCCGTGCCCGATGTTGCAGTACCAGAGGCTGGCCAGCGCGTCCAGATACGGCCGTCCCTGAGCGTCGAACACGGTGGCGCCTTCGCCCCGGACGATCGTGACGGCGTTACCGGCCAGCCCGGCCATGTTCGCGAACGGGTTCCACAGCACGTCCGGGCGCGCTGCGCCACTGGGTCCTGAACTCATCTGACCCTCTTCCTCTGCGCTGGATGGGGACGGCAGTCACGTCAACTTATCGTTGCGTAATGTGGGGGGTGATCCGGCAGTAGCAGGATGAGCTGACCGGCACGTCCGCGTACGCGGACGCGATCTTGAGCTGCTGTCCGATGATGGCGGCCTGCCCGTGGCGGCCCAGCCGCGTCAGGCATTCGTGGTAGCCGTGCAGGCTCCACACGTTGCCGGGATGCTGGCAGGCCCGGGCCAGGGTGGCGTCGAGGCCGAGGTCGGCCCGGTAGACAGCCTCAGCTTCGGCGACCCGGTCCTGCTCCAGAAGCAGGGCGCCGTACGCGTGCCGGGCCGGCTGCATCCAGGCCCATGGTTCGTCGTAGGGCAGCCCGTCGTCGAGCTCGACCGCGCGGCGCAGGTGAGCGAAGGCCTGGTCATAGTGGCCCTGGCGGTACTCCAGTTCACCGTCCAGCATGGCCGCGGCCACCCCGAGGACGTCCCGGCAGGTGTTGTTGAATACGGTGCGCGACTCAGGTACCCGCCCGACGGCGACCTCGAACTGCGCCCGGTGCCCGGCCGCCTCCCCGACGCGGCCCATAGCCGCGCAGGCCACCCCTTTGGCGTAACGGATCATCGCCGTACTCACGCAGTACAGTTCCGGATCGGCGGGTAGCGGCGTATCGATGATGTCCGGCCAGCGGCCGAAGCGGATCAGGACATGCATCTTCATCGGCAGGAATCCCTCGAGCCAGTCCGCCATCGGCGGGACCTGCACCCGGAGCAGGTCGTCGGGGATCGCCGCCGCGAGCTGGTCCGCGGTCGCCAGGGCGGTCTGGGCCTGGCCCAGGAACATCGCGCCGTAGATCTTGAAGTGATAGTTGTGCACGCGGTACAGGGTGTAGAAGTTCATCGCGCCGGCCCGGTCGCGGAACTTCTCGTCGGCGGCGATCGCGGCCGTGTTGGCGGACACGACCCGCCGGTAGTCCCCGCACAGCACATCGAGATGTGTCGGCATATGCCGCAGGTGGCCCGCGTCCGGGACCAGGTCGAGCAGCCAGTCACCGGCCCGCAGCGCATCCTCGGGACGCGGGGACATCTCCATCAGGTGGATGTACATGTGCAAAATGCCCGGGTGGGTGCGGCCATCGTCGCGGGCCAGGGCCCGGTCCAGGACCTCCTTGGCCTCGATGGTGCCGGACCCGCCGGCTGGTTCTCCCGTGGCCTGGTCCCACAGCGCCCACGGCGTGAGGTTCATCAACGCGTCGGCGAACAGCGCCGCCACGTCCAGGTCGTCCGGGTAGGCGCGGTAGACATCGCGCATGGCGTCGGCGTACCCGGTGTTCCAGGCCGAGCAGTCGGGGGCCGGCTGGGCGGAGGGATACCGCGCGGCCAGGGCGTGGACGAGAGCGCGCTCGACCGGCGACGCACCGTCCGCGTGGTCGGCGGCGGCGGCCGAGGCGGCGTGGGCCCCCATGACGGACGAGGCCAGGTCGACCGCGTCGAAGAACTCCCACGGCTTGTTGTAGTTCGGGCCCAGGGCGTAGGCCAGCCCCCAGTGCGCGAGCGCGCAGCCGGGATCGCTGTCGATCGCCCGCTCGAAGCACCTCACCGCCTCCTCGTGGTTGAAGGCGTAGGTCCAGATGAGTCCGCGGGTGAACCAGAGCTGCGCCCGCGCCGAGGAGGTGGTCACCTCGCGCGCGTAACTACCGAGATCGAAGTAGTCCGTCACCCAGCCCGCCCCTCGTCAGGAGAGAAACCGGATAATAGCCGCTTCGAGGGCTCGCGCTACCTGCTCCTGGAAGGCGGTCGAAGTCAGCAGCGCGGCATCCGTGGCGTTGCGCATGTTGCCGCATTCGATGAGCACCTTGGGCACGGTCGTCAGGTTGAGGCCGGCCAGGTCGTCGCGCTGGGCGATGCCGTTGACCCCGTCATACGTACTCACCGGCATCGACGTGCCCGACAGGAATGCCTGGCGGACGTCGGCGCCGAGCTGCCCGGACGAGGTGATCACCGCGTCGTTCGGGCCGTCCGCCACCGGCTCCAGGATCGCGAAACCCCGCCCCGACACGGGTCCGCCGTCGGCGTGAATGTCGACCGCGACGTTCGCGTGCCCGGCGTTGATGATCTGGGCGCGGCTGGTCACGCACGGCCCGACGCCGACGTTGGTCGTGCGCGTCATCACGACGCTCGCGCCGTCGTGCCGCAGATCGGTGCGCAGGAAACCCGCGACCTGGAGATTGAAGAGCGCCTCGGTGTACCCGCCGTCGGTCTCCGTGCCGGTCGTGTCACAGGCCTCCGACTCCCGGCCATTCCAGATCTGGTGGTTGAGATACGCCGGGTCGGTGTAGTTGTGCCCGTTGTGACCCGGGTCGATCCCGACGATCCTGCCAGCCAGTGGCATGGTGGGGGCGCTCGGCGTCGGGCTGGGGGAACTCGTGGCGGGATCGGACGCAGTCGCCGGGGGCGGCACGGTGGACGGCGACGCGGCCGCGGCCGCGGGCGTCTGCTGGGCCGTGACCGGCTTACTGCTGGGTCTGCACGCCGACGTCAGCGCGCCGACGGCGACCACCGCGAGCACGGCAGGCACCCAGCGGAAACGAGCGCGCCCACCGGTCACACGTCGATGGCGAACAGTCACAGCCCCACGCTATGGGCTCAACCACGAGCCAGTCCGTCGTCTCTGACAACCCGCTGCGGGCACCCAGCAGAACATAACCAGCCTCAACGCCGCTGGCGCGAAGACGATCGTGGCGCCCAGCCCGCAGGGGCAGCGACCCGCAGACGCGACCTTGGAGACTAGCTACGGCCCTACCGGTGCCGCATTAGTTAGGAAAGTTGCTAAACTATTCAGTCCAGCACATGCGCCGCCCGGCACTCTCCGCCAACCCGGCACTCCATCGCTCCTGTGCGCCACCTGGCGGT
>JAWWPY010000455.1:0-2558 GCA_033854735.1 Streptosporangiaceae bacterium
AATTTGGGTGGGTGACGTCAAGTCACCCTTACGACGGTCATGCTGGCCAAAGTGTCCAGATTATTCCTGAGGACCCCGTGGCGAGGGAATGAGCCCAGCATGACCGTTAGCACCGACCAGGCGGTACGCAATCAGCAGATGATGATGCTCGTGCTCGCAATGTCTGCAGCGAAAGCCCTGGCGCGGAACCGGGTCGTTATAGTTCTCGGGCTGGTCGTAGTGGCACGTGTCGCGCATCGCCGGGGCGCCGCCACATCCGCGGCTCTGCGACGTCGCGCGGCCGCCAATGTGGCTGCCTGGCGGCACCACTAACTCGTCAGGTAGGAACCCGCCGAGCCGGACTCAGCAGCCACATTGGCCGCGGACGGCTCGGCAGAGCGCGGCACCGGGTCCGCCTGGCCGTTGGGGAGCTTGGGCTACCCGGCCCGGCGGGCCGTTGAGCTGCAGGCACCCTGGAGCGTTGACGACCAATGGTGCAGCAGGCAACCATCGAGGCTATGGACTCGTTCACCGCCAAGCTCGCGGTGATAACCGGCGGCGGCTCGGGCATGGGCCGCGAGCTCGCCCGCCAACTGGCGGCGCAGGGCTGCTCGGTCGCGGCATGCGACCTGAACGCGGACGCCGTCGCGGAGGCCGCGGCCATGGCGCGGGCGGACGCGCCGCCTGGCGTCCTGGTCACCAGCCACGCCTGCGATGTCTCCGACGAGGCACAGGTCCTGCGGTTCCGCGATGAGCTGCTCGCCGGGCATGCCAGTGACCACGTCGACCTCGTCTTCAGCAACGCGGGCATCGGCGGCGGCGGCAGCTTCATCAGCGGTTCCCGGCAGGAATGGGAGCGTACGTTCGCCATCGACTGGCAGGGCGTCTATTACTGCGCCCGCGCGTTCCTGCCCCTGCTCATCGCGAGCAGCGAGGGCGTCCTGGTCAACACCAGCAGCGTGAATGGCCTCTGGGCGTCGCTGGGCCCGGGCGTTCCGCAGACCGCCTACAGCACGGCCAAGTTCGCCGTGCGGGGTTTCTCCGAGGCGCTCATCGAGGATCTGCGCGTCCACGCGCCCCATGTCCGGGTCGCAGTCGTGCTGCCGGGGCACGTGGGCACCGACATCGTCGCGAACAGCTTCCGCGCGCGTGGGCTGCCGGATCCGGAGCACATGAGCGAGGCCCAGCTGGAGGAGCTGATCCCCCGCGCCAGGCAGGCCGAGCTGATCCGCGCCGGCGTGCTGGGCGAGGACGCGTCTGCCGGTGAGCTGCGCCAGATGCTCGTGCGGGCGAACGCCGACTTCCGGGACAAGGCGCCGGTGAGCGCGGCTGAGGCGGCGGCCATCATCCTCGACGGGGTGCGATCCGGGGCCTGGCGGATCCTCGTCGGCGAGGACGCCACGATGATCGACGCGGCGGTGCGCGCGAAGCCCGAGGCGACCTACGACTACGCCGAGCTGTTCAGCGCGCGGGCAGAAACCCGGCGGCAGGAACATCCTGAGGGTAGCGGCCAGTGACTGCCGGTGCGGGGACGGCACTCGCGCCGCCCGGACCCGGCCGACTATTGGGCACCCGGGCGAAGGCACCGCGAGCACGCCGATGTCCCTCAGCTACGCACTTCAGGACGGGTCAAACTCACCGTCACGCACCCCGGCGGCGAATGCCCGCCATTCGTCAGGCGTAAAGACCAGCTTCGGGCCCTCGGGGTCCTTGGAGTCACGCACCGCGACCGCGCCCGGCAGGTTCCGCGCGACCTCGACGCAGGCACCCCCGTTGTCGCCGCTGTAGCTGCTCTTGCGCCAGTCGGCGCGCTCTATGTTGACGCCCATTTCTCCTCAGCCACCTTCACGATCAGATCCAGCGAATCACCCTTGGGCAGCGCCACCGCGCGCAAGGTGTCGAACCGCAGCGCGACCTGCGCGACCATCCGGGGTTTCTCGGCGACCTGGCCGTCCGCTGACGTCTCCAGATAGACGATATCCGGTGCTCCGTCGAAGGCGGCGATGATGAAGGCCCCGAGCAGCCCGGCGTGCACGCCGACCCCGGCGGGCACGACCTGGATCGTGATCCTCGGCCGGGCCGCCAGGTCGGCCAGGTGCAGCAACTGCTCGTGCATGACCTTGGCCGCGCCGATACACCGGCGGAGCACCGTCTCATCCAGCGCGACCCATAGCGTGGGCGGCTTGTCCCGCTCCAGGATCGCCTGCCGCTCCATCCGGGCGGCAACCTGGCCGTCCAGGTCATCGACCATGTCCGGGTTGGCGCCGAGGATCGCCCGCGCGTAGCCCTCGGTCTGCAGCAGGCCAGGCACGACCGCCAGTTCCCACCAGCGCAGGGAGACGGCCTCGCGCTCGGCGTCCAGCCAGCCCCGGAACCACTGCGGGTACGGGCCGTTCCAGCGCCGGGCCAGCCCCACCAGGCGCTCGAAAAGACCGTCAAGGTGAGGAAACACCCGGTCGCAGCCCGCCGCGAACTCGGGCGAGGGCGCACGGTCGGACGTCTCGATCTTCCCGATCAGATCGCCCGAGAAGTTAAGTTCCCGCCCTAACTGCTCCTGGCTCAGGCCAGCGGCCACCCGC
>JAWWPY010000456.1:0-2518 GCA_033854735.1 Streptosporangiaceae bacterium
TTGGGCATGCTGATGAACTTGACGTTCAGGTGCTCCTTCTTGAAGAAGCCCTCCTGCTGCGCCACGTAGGGGCCGAAGAAGATGGCCTTCGGCGGGGACAGGGCGATCCCGACGTTGATCGAGGCCATGGCGTTGGGGTCGGTGGAGGATGTGGAGCCGCCCGAGCTGCCGCAGGCGGCCAGGCCCTGGGCGGTGGCCATCACGGCACTGGACAGCATCAGGGCTGAGCGATGCTTCATGGGATACCTCATTTGATGGAAGCGGCGTTTCGTCAGGCCGCCCGGGGACGGCCGTGAATCATTTCGCCCAGGGAGCAACCCTGCGCTGAACCAGGGTGATCAGGCCACGGAGGATGACGCCGAGGGCCATGATCACCAGGAGGACGGCCAGGGCCTCATCGGTGTGGTAGGTCTGCGCCGCCGTTTCGAGGAGGTTGCCGAGTCCCGAGAGCTGGGTGAAGATCTCGGCGATGAACATGCCGACCAGGCCCATGGCCACGCCCTGGGCTGCGCCGGTCGCGATGTAGGGCACCGTGCCCGGGAGGAGTACGTGCCGCCACAGGCTGGCCCGGCCCATCCGCAGCGAGCGGGCCACCTCGAGCAGGTCAGCGTCGATGTTCCGGACGCCGTAGGACACGCTGACCACGCAGGGGAAGAGCACGAACAGGGCGATGATGAGCTCCTGGGTGAACACCCCGAAGCCGAGCCAGATGCTCAGCAGCGGGACGATCGCCACCATCGGGGTCGCGTACAGCGCGTACACGTATAGCCCGACCGCGGCCTCGACCCGCCGGTAGGCGCCGATGAGCATGCCCAGCACCACCCCGGCGACCAGGCCGATCAGGTAGCCGACCGCGAAGGTCCACACGCTGTACCACAGTGCGCTGCCCAGCCCGTTGTGCCGGAACAGGTCGACCAGGGCGCCCAGCACCCGGGACAGCGGGTCGAAGACGATCGCCGTGGCCTTGGAGCCGTAGTACTGCCAGGCCGCCAGCACGATGATCAGCGAGACGATCCGGATCAGCAGGTACATCCGGCGGTTGCGGCGCGACCGCTGCCGCAGCCGCTGCTCGATCACCGCCTCGATCTGCTCCCTGGTCCCGGGGATGTCCGCGGTCGCGGCGGCCTGGCCCGCGGTGGCCTGGCCCGCGGTGGCCTGCCCTGTGCTGGCCTGGCCCGTGGTCGATTGGCCCGCGGTGGAGTGGCCTGCTGACTCGCTCATGCCTCACCTGCCTGTTCCACGGCGGACTGCCGCAACTGCTGCCAGATCTCCTCGCGCAGGCCCGCGTACGCCGGGTGCCGCCGGACCTGCGCGATGGTCCGGGGCTGCTCGATGGGCACGAGCACGTCGCGGACGATCCGGCCCGGCCGGGTACCCATCACGATGATCCGGTCGCCCAGGGTGATCGCCTCGTCGATGCTGTGCGTGATGAAGACGATGGTCTGCCGCAGCCGCTCCCGCAGCGCCAGCAGGTCCTCCTGGAGCACCTCGCGGACCTGTGCGTCCACCGCCGCGAACGGCTCGTCCATGAGCAGCACGTCCGGCGCGGTGGCCAGGGCCCGGGCCAGCCCGGCCCGCTGCTTCATCCCGCCGGACAGCTGCGCCGGGTACTTGTGCTCGTGGCCGCTCAGGCCGACCGTCCGGATCGCGTCGCTGACCCGGCTTTCCGCCTCGGCCCGCGGTGTCTTGGCCAGGTGCAGCGGGAGGGCCACGTTGCGCTGCACGGTCTTCCACGGGAACAGGCCGAAGTGCTGGAACACCACGGCGACCCGCCGGTTTGGCCCGGTGACGGGCGCGCCGCCGACGCTGACCTGCCCGTGATCCACTTCCGCCAGCCCGGCCATCATCCGCAGCAGCGTGGTCTTCCCGCAGCCGGACGGCCCGACGATGCAGACGAACTGGCCGGTCTCGACGGTCAGGCTGACGTCCTCCAGGACGATCCCGCCGGGGAACCACTTGTAGACGTTGGCGCAGTCGATCCGGCCGCCCGCGGCGTCCGGGGCGGCGGGCGGCGCCGGAGCCGGGGCATCCGGCAGAGCCTTGTCCGGCATCGGCGGCCTCCTTGCCATCGGTTCACGGACGGTCGTCTAAGGTCTGACCACTTTGTTGTCGGGGACACTAGCCAGGACGCCGCTTATGTGTCAATAATTTGACCGGCTCTGCACCAGTTTGTCCAGGCACTTGGGATTCTTCGTGACTCGTTTGACACACTTTCGGCGCGAGCCCTACGGTACGTTTCGGAAACAGAAGAGGTCTGACCACGGAGGTTTACGTGACTGAGCCCGCCTCCTCTCCCGTCGGCGGCGTCGATTTCCTGGCCCATAACCAGGGCGACGACGTCGCGGTCGCGGTACGCGACACCGGCCCGGGCGCGGCCAGTGCCGCCTACCTGGACTCGGGGGACCGCTTCGGGATCACCGCCCGGGACGCCATCCCGCTCGGGCACAAGATCGCCCTGCGTGACCTGGGCGAGCACGAGGACGTGCTGGAGTACGGCGTGCTGATCGGCCTCACCCGG
>JAWWPY010000457.1:0-75602 GCA_033854735.1 Streptosporangiaceae bacterium
GGGCAGCGGGAGCTTCCGCGCCGCCCGACTGGGGCCCCTCCCGCCGGCCGCGGCCGGCGGGGACCGTGCCCGCCAGGATGAGGAGCAGGCCGAGGATGCCGCCGCCGAGCGGGCCGGTCACCCGGAGGGTGGCGATCGAGACAGCGTTCTGCCTGGCCATAGCGGCCAGCGAGCGGCGGCTGGGCTCCGACATCTTCAGGTCCGCGTCGGCCACCACCAGTCCGTCCTGGCTACCAGGGCCGCGCAGCACGGAATGGATGCGCTCTTCAACGTCGATGGGGACCCCGGTCCGCGGGTCGACCCAGTACGTGTTGCTGGCCTGGAAGTAGCGGTCGGCCACGACGTTGCGGGCCGGGCCGGGCAGGCCGACCAGCGAAGAGGGCACGCCAGGCAGCTGCTGGACCTGGGTGGGCGGGATGCGCTGGGTGAACCGGTAGGCCGTGATGCCCTCGACCCGCGCCGTCCCGCGGTAGGCCGCCGGCCAGGCCTGGTCGGTGTTGGTGTCGAAGACCTGATAGGTGGCCTTGCGGGTGCTGATCGGCCAGAAATACAGCAGGATGCCGTTCTGGCGGACCCGGGTATCGTCGTTGACCGCAGCGCCGCAGCAGTGGACCAGCTGCCCGGTCCGGCGGTCGAAGGCGGCTCGCTGGTAGGTGCTGATCACCTGTACACGGTTCGTGAGATCCTCGAGGACCGTGAACGAGTCCCACACCGCGATCTTGCTGGTGCTGGCACCGGGATCTCCGCGCAGGGTGCTGGTAAAGGTCAGGGTGACGCCGGTCCGGGTCCTGAGGGCACCCTGGTCGAAGTAGGAGGCCTGCGGGGCCAGCAGGGTGTCCTTCAGGTAGATATTGGCGGGTGCGGCGATCAGCCGGGGGGCGGCGTAGAACCGCAAGAGCAGGCCGGTGGCCACCAGGAAGACCCCCAGCCCGGCCATGACTGGGCGGGCCCGGCCGCTGCTCGGCCGGGGAGCTTTGCGCCGCGAGGAGATAGCCATGAGCCTGGGCGCTTCGGATGGGAGCATCGGTTCCTCCACGGCGTTGGGGGGATGAGCGGCAGGTCACCAGGAGCCCGGTGCTAGGCCGCGTCCTCGCCGGAGCTGGTCTTCCCCTCGGGGAGGGCACGGCCGTTGGGAGTGACCGCGGCCTCGTCGCCGACCGGGCCCGCAGCAGTGTGCAGATCGGCGACCAGTCCGGCGAGCACCTCGCGCAGCGGCACCTGAAGGGTGGCCAGCGCGCCGCCGGCGGCGGCCCGGCACAGCAGGTCCCGGTGCTGGTCGTCGCTCATCGTCTCGCCGTGGTCGGCGAGCATGACCGGGATGCCGTCGCGGACCTGGTAGCGGCGGCGCAGCCGCGGGTTGTACAGGATGCCGTCCTCGGCCAGGTACAGCAGGGCCTGCTTGTCGATCGGGCAGGCCAGCAGGTTCAGCAATAGCGGATCCAAGCTCATGGCAGGGGCCTTTCCGTGGAGAGGGACGGGGCAAGACGCTGGCCGCCTCGCGGCCGGTAACCGGGCCGACGGCGGCCCGCGGCCCGCTCGCTCGCGACGGTCAGGATGACCGGCACGGTGACGGCGGCGATACCGCCCGCCAGCCGCATGGCCAGCGCGACCGGACCAGCGGGCAACCGCTCGTGGAACAGCCACGAACCGATGACGACCAGGTATGCGGTACTGATGATGAACGAGATGGGCATGACGATGGAGGCCGGGCTGCGCTGGAGCGCGGTCTGGAACAGGCACATGCCCACGGCCGTGCTGCCGAGCAGTACGTACAGGTAGGGCGACGCCGCGGCGGCGGCGATGAGCCCGTCATGGGAGTGCTGCGGCAACACACCTCCCGTGGCCGCCACGGTATGAGTCGCGATAGTGGCCACCGGCGCGGGTGCGCCGGCCCGGGCGGTGAACACGGCGGCCGACAGTGCCTTGAGGGCGAGTCCGGCGACCCCGTAGATCAGCCCGGCACACAGGCCGTAGCTGACCCCGGTGACCGGGTACCGGTGCCGGCGGCTGGACGCCCGATGGGCCCATCCGTAGATGACCAGGCCCGCCAGGCAGGCGGGGGCCGCCGCCGCCGCGATGGCGATTCCGGCGGCGTGGGTTCCCGCGGCCGCGCCCGGGCCGCGGCCGCTGGACCAGCTCAGCAGCAGCACCGCGGCGGCGATGATCCCGATGCAGGCGAGCTCGGTGCGCCCGAGCCGTTCGTGCAGTACCAGCCGCGAGAAGACGATCGTCACCACCACCCCGGAGGCCTGCAAGGGCTGGGCGACCGTCAGCGGTTCCAGGGACAGCACCACAAGCTGCAGCACCAGGCCGCCGCAGATCAGCGCGAAGCCCACCAGCCAGGCCGGATCGGTGAACAGGGTGCGCACCAGCGGCCAGAGGTGGTGCGCGTCGATGGTCGGCAAGTGCGCGAGGGCGCGCTTTTCCAGGACGAAACCGAGGCTGTAGATGACGGTGGCCGCCACGGCGAGGATGATCCCGGGATGAGCGATCACGGCGGTCTCCGCTGGGGCAGAGCGGCCAGTCCGGCGAGAGCCCGGCAGTAGTCAGCGGTGAAATCCTCCGCGGCGCCGGAGTCCAGGAGCGCGTGCCGGTAGTGGACACACAGGTGCAGTCGGCCGGCGACCGTCACGGCGCCCACCGCCAGGCCCCGCGGCATCGGGGCCGGGCCGGAGATCCACAGCGGTGCCTGGCCGCGGCCGCTGAAGCAGGGCGGGTCGGGGAGCACGCCCAGGTTGCTGACCAGTGAGGTATCGGTACATACCGGCCGGGCGAGGCGGCGGGCCAGGCGCGCCGTGTGCCGCTTTACCACGGTCGGCGCCCAGCCCGCGGCTAGCAGCCTGCTCACCGCGTCCAGCCCGGGGCGGGGCTGCAGCTTGCCGGCCCTGGTCTGGGCCGCGACCTGCGCGAGCAGGCCAGCCGTGTCGGCGCGCTGGCCGGGACGAGCGGTCACCCGGATCAGCCGCGACAGGTTGCCGGGCCCCTCCCAGCGCCGCTGCGGGTCCCGGCCGTTGACTGGCACGGTGATCCGGATTGTCCCGCTGCGCCGGCCATGGGCCGCGTTCCACCGGTCCACGGTGAGGATCAGCGCCGCGACGAGCAGATCGTTGACCGTCGGGTGCGGGCCGCTGCCCTGGCGGGGCGGCCGGGGAACCGGTGCCGATTTCAGCACGAAACCGTATCCGGGCCGGTCGGGCTGTGTTGCGTGCGCGGCGACCCGGGTCACGACGCCGGGCAGCAGGGGCAGGCCGGGCCGGTTGCCGCGCCGGGCCACCGGTGCCTGCCCGCGCGGGGACCGGTGCGGGGCCGGCGGCGGGACCGGGCCAGAGCCGGGCCGAGACGGCGAAGCGGCCTGCGGGCCGATGCTCGCGCTGGCGCTCGCACGGTACCTGTAGGCGGCGCAGATCGCGGAGAGCAGGGCCAGGCTGGAGATGCCGTCGAAGGCGGCGTGGTGGGTCTGCAAGATCACGACATCGTGCTCGGGTCCGACCGCCAGCAACACCCGCGCCGCGGTGTTGTTCAGGGACATCGGCCAGGCGGACAGCCGTTCCCGCAGCGCGGCCAGCTGACCGGGGCTGCCCCAACCGCTTACCGTGAGCAACCCGGGCTCCCCGCCGGGAGCGGGACGGCGTCCCGGCCGGATGGCGGGCGCGGCGGCTTCCCAGCGCAGGCGGCGGCTCCATCGGGAGGCGGCGGCCAGGTGCCGTCGCGCCGATGGGTCGGCGGCCAGCACGTCGGCGAGCGCCGCCTCCAGAGCCGCCCTGTCCAGGTGGCCCGGGACGTGGGTCTCGAGCTGCACCAGGCTAGGCTCCTGGGCGTTCTCGAGGTAGAGGTCGAGTTCGTCGATCGGGGCAAACGGCCAGGACGCCGGTGCGCCGGGCGTGTCCCTGAGCGTGGTCACTCGCCGTGCTCCTCGCCTGCGGGGGCTACGGCGGTTGTCCGGCGCTGCGCTCCCGGGGCGGTCGGCGTCAGCGCAGCGGCCAGGGCAATCAGCGCCGCGGCCTGGGCGGGCCAGCCGAAGGCTCCAGCGCCGGTCTGGGGGCCGTGGCCGAGGCTGGTCATGGCCAGCGCGCCCGCGACGCACATCGTGGCCAAGGCGAGCCACGGCACCCAGCGCGGCCGCCACCAGCCCAGTACCAGCACGACCGGGACCGCGGCCACGAGAGGCCCGCCGACCAGGGCTAGCACCACGGCCGCGGCGGCCACAGCGAGCCAGTGCCCAAACGGGCCGGGCCCGGACTCGGTGGCGGCCGGCCCGACCAGGCCCCCGGCTGCCGGCCGCGGCCGGCGTCGCGACGGCCAGGCCGCGGCCGCGATCAGCACGCAGACCGCCAGCGCGGATCCAGCCAGCAGCCACCGGTATCCGGTCGTGGGGGGGAAAGCCATGACGACCCGGCCGCCGGCGCCAGCCGGCACCATAAAGGCCTGCTGCCAGCCGTCCAGGGTCACCGGCGTGAGCCGGTGCCCGTTGAGGGTGGCGGTCCAGCCCGGGTTGGCCACATCGTGAACCTCCAGGTACGACGGGCTGCCGGGGCCGATCGTGGCGGTGCGGTACTCGGCTCCCCACGAGCCGATCCGCAAGTGACGAGCCGCCGCGCCCGCGTTTGACGGCCCGGCGGCGGGTGTAGCCGCGGCCGCGCTGAGGCTCAGGTCGGTGACGGCCAGCGGCACGCCGGTCCCTGGCGAGGTCAGCCAGTGCCGGCCCGCGCTCAGCGTCAGCGCCGCCCCCTTCGTGCACAGGTGCAGCGGCAGCGGGGTGAGGTCGGTGAGGTCGCTCACGGTGCCGGAAACTGAGGTGGGATAGGTGTGGCCGTCCACGGTCACCGGCGGCCCCAGCCCGCAGCCGAGCCTGAAGGGGGCGGAGGGGGCGGGACTGCCGGTACCCAGGCCGGCCAGCGCGGGAACGCTCAGCCGGGCCAGGCCGACAGGTAGCTGCTGGGCCTGGCCGACCAGCAAGTTGTAGGCGGTGGCCGGCATCACGCCGGGAAAGCTGATGTCCAGCTGCTCGGTGATGAGCGGCGGGAAGTGCAGGACGCCGCTCTGCGGCACCGGTACGTCACGGGTTCCGCCGGGGCTGGTGATCAGCACGCGGGTCGGTTCGGCGGCGATCCCCACGGTCGACGCGGTGAGGTCGATCTCGTCGATGGTCCGCCGCCCCTTCCATCGCAGGTGCAGGGTGGCACTGGGGCCGGCCGCAAGCCAGCCGGTGCCGCCGCTGCTCTCGAGGAGGTTCTGCGGGCGCACCGCGGGCAGCGAGCCGAAGGTGGAGCTGGCGGTGATATGGAGCTGCGCCGGCGCCCCGGAGCCCACCCGGTCCAGGAGCGCGTTGAGCGCCGCGCCGGGCACGGCGGTGACACTCCCCGAGACGGCAAAGCGCTCCCCGGCGGGGGTGGTGTAGGTCCGGTCGAGGGCCGGTTCCGGGGGGGCGCCGGGCAGGCCGAACGTCGTGGGGGTTTCGCGGTGGAAGCTGAAGGACGGGACGGGCCCGGCCTGGTCCTCGGAGGGCTGAAGGAAACGGGTGACGCGCACGCCGGGAATGGTGACCTCGCCGATGCCCGCGCCGGGCCCACCGGGAATGCCGCCACGGGTGGCGCCGATGGTGATCCGCAGCCAGCTTGTCGTACCTGACGGGACGCTGACCGGCTGGGGTGCTCCCGTGGCCCGCGTGCCGGTGGCGGCGTGGCCCGCGGCGGTGGTGATGACCAAGCGGGCCGCCACCGGCCGCGGAATGTCATCCAGCAGACGCACCGTCAGCGTCCCGGGCAGATGCCGCGGGTGGCTGAAGCGGATCTGGATCCACTGCCCGTCGGCGCGGCCGGGGCTGGCCTCGATCCAGGCGGTCGACGGGTCGCCGTCGAACGCATTGACTGGGTCGCCCTGCGGTGCCTCCCACAGCCAGGACCCCGCGGAGGAGGCCGTGACGCTGGCCGCGCCGGTGAGCACGGCGACGGTTTGATGCCCGGCGGTGCCGGCCGGCAGGAGCTGGCGGGGCGGCTTGCCGGACGCGCCTTGCGGGTTATCCGGCGGGATGGTGCCGGTCGCGGTGTAGGTGTAGGAGGTGTTGTCGTTGGGCAGGCCGAATACGGTGTCGGCCCGGCGGAGCCCGTCGGTGACGTCCTGCTGGGCGGCAGGCGGGTCAGCGCTGGTGTCCTGGCCAGCGATCACGGCGGCCCGGTGGCCCAGCATGCCCTGGGCTTCCAGTTGCAGCAGCGAGGCGGGACCGCCGTCGATGAGCGTGGTCGAGGTGGCGGGCAGGACGGCGGCCGGCCCGGCCGGCCGCTCGGCCGGATTGGCGGCCTGGAAGATCTCGACCGGGGGATACTGCGGCTCGATCGCCTCAACCTGCAGGGCGGTCCCCTGGCCGACCGGGCCGGCGGGCACCGGCGGGCCGAAAGCGGCGACCCGCGTGAACCCTGACTGGTCCAGCGCGGTGTGCACCACCGTCGGCGGGGTGTAGCCGAGCTGGGCGGGATCCAGGTCGTTGCGGACCAGGACGTAACGGATGCCTGCCCGGGCCAGATAGCGGGCCAGGCCCGGCGAAGCGGTGCCCGATTCGATGGCCTGCTCAGCGCCGTTCAGCAGGTCGCTGACCCCGCCGCCGCTGAATGACACCAGGTTGCGCTGCACCCACGGTGAGCGGGCCAGCGGCGCGAGCGGTTCGTCGATCGGCTGTCCCCAGGTGTAGATGCCGTGAGAATCGGCCGGTACCACCAGCGTCGTCTCGGTCTCGTGGTGTGAGGCCAGCCACGTGGCGGCCTGCTGCCAGTAGCTGGGTACCTGGCTGAACGAGCCGGGCTGCAGGACTTTCCCATTCAGGTAGGGCAGGCCCATGCCCGCCAGGACCACCACCGCGGCGGCGCAGGCGGTGCGGCGCGCGGCCGGCCGCGGCCACACCCCGCGCGAGAGGACGTGCGCGATCCCGAGCGCCAGCACCACGGCCAGTGCCGGCTCAATCTTGTAGACGTTGCGCAACGCCGACAGCGGTCCGTTCAGCAGCGTCTGGACCTGCTGGTGCAGCGGCCCGCCCAGCGGCCCGGCATAGCCGGTCAACGCCCACAGGGCGGCTACGGCGGCGGTGCCGCGCAGCCATCCCGCTTCGGGCAGGTCCCGGCGGGCCAGCCCGGCCAGGCCCGCTGCCGCCGCGACGGTGCCGCCTGCCACCGCCCACGCCGATCCCACCATCACCGATCCCGCGGTCAGCCACGGCTGCCCGAAGTTCAGGTAAGCGACCCAGTTGCCGCTGCCGCGCAAGGTCGCCGCCGCCGACATGGTCTGGGCGGTGTTGGCGGCTTGCTCGATGTACGGCAGGAAGTTGAAGCCGTACCGTGCCTGGTACAGCAGCGGCACGAGCCACCACGACGTGGCCAGGAATACCGCTCCCGTCCACCAGGCCGCGAGCACCCACCGGCGCCGCCCCGGACGGGTCAGGATGTACAGGCCGGCCGGGACAATGGCGGCCAGGGTGGAGACCGCGTTGACACCGCCCATGCACGCCACGACGAGGCCAGAGCGGGCCGCCGCCATCCGGCCCGCGCCGGTGCGGGCCAGCGGCAGCACCGCCCACGGGGCCAGCACGCCCGGCAGCACCCCGGCGGAGGTCGAGCCGACCAGGATGGTGAAGGTCGGCCACAGCGCGAACGCGGCTCCGGCCAGGAGCCGGGTCGGCCGCGATCCGATGCCCAGGGCCTCGGCCAGCTTTACCGGCCCCCAGAACGCCACCATGATCAGCAGCGATATCCACACCCGCTCGGCCAGCCACACCGGCACGTGCAGCAGGTGCGTGATCAGGTAGAAGGCACCCATGGGGAAGGCGTAGCCGATGTACTGGTCCTGCAGGCCGCCGAACGACTCCAGCGGATTCCACAGATGCCACAGGTGCCGGTAAAAACCCACCGGATCGATGTTCACGCCCAGCTTGGTGTCGAACGTCATCCGCCCGGGATCCTGCACGATCAGGGCGGCCAGCACCAGGACCCACAGCACCACGGTCCAGCGCAGGCCGGCCCGTTCCGCGGCCTGTCCCCAGCCACGCCGCAGCCGCCGGGGAGGCCGGCTTCCGCCGCCGGCGGAGCCGGGCTGATCCCTGAAGATCTCCGCTAGCGGGAGATGCTGAGTCGTCACGCCTGCCGCCGCAGTATGACCAGGAGATTCCACGTCAGCAGTTCGCGCAGCCCGGGCAGGTAGATCAGGAACCGGCACCAGCGCGGGTAGTAGCGGGGCCGCGCCTCGACCACGGTGACATCGGCGCGGCGGCGCACCAGGGCCAGGACACGGCCGACACCGAGCGGGAACATCGTCTGACCGAAGAGGTTCTTGGGCTCCCGGCCGTGGCGGCGGGTATAGCGGCGGGCTGCGTAGTCGCCGCCCAGGTAGTGGAAGGGGGCAGTCTCATGGCCGCCCCACGGTGACAGCCATGCGGTGTAGGACAGATACACCAGCCCGCCGGGCCGGGTAACGCGGATCATCTCGTCGATGAACCCCGCCGGATCCTTCACGTGCTCGAGCACGTTGCAGGAGAAGCAGACATCCACAGTGGCGTCGGCCAGCGGCAGCCAGTAGCCGTCACCGATCACGCTGGCGCGGCCAGGGGCGCTGTGGCTGTACAACTCACCGGGATCCGGCTCGACCAGGAGGCACTCGGCACCGCGGTCTCGGAAGGCGGCGGTGAAGTACCCCGCGCCGCCGCCGACGTCCACGACCCGGCACTTGTTGAGTTCTATGTGGCGTTCCAGGAGGGCGACCGAGTCACGCGCCAGCAGGGTGTAGAACCGGCCTGGATCCGACTGCTCGCGGGCGAAGGCCGCCAGCAGGTGAAACGCACCGGCCGGGCGCAGCGCCGACGTGGTCCCGGAGGTGGTGGACGGGAGCGCACCGGTAGGCATTCCGTTCCTCCTTGACACCGTCCAGGGTGGCCTTCAGGGCCACGGCGCTGGGCGCCCGGCACCGTACCGATGGCATCCCCCACCGACGGGAATTGCCGGTCCGGCGGGACGGACGGGGGTTATGCGCCACCGGTGACGGCCTTTATTACCGGACGGTAGGTCACTCTTGATGGTTCGTCAATAACGTCCGGATTACGGCCTCCTAAAACCGCCACCGCCCTCAGAGATCCCCGGGAGGTCTCCGGATCGGGGGTGATCGTCGGCGTTATTGACACTCGATCAATTGTGCGTGGACAATGACTGCGCTGTCTCGCCGGGCCGGTCCATGTGGAGGAGATCAGGCATGGAGATCGATCGGACCCTCCTTTCCCCAGCTCATCGGTGCCCTCGGCGTGGTCAGGGGGAGCGCGGGCCGGGCCGCCGCGTGGTGATCGTGGCGTGGCGGGACATTGCCAGCCCCCAGGCAGGCGGCTCGGAGTTGCTGGTCGACCAGCTCGCTGCGGGCCTCACCGCTCGTGGTGACCAGGTCACCCTCCTGTGCGGCGGCCGGGCGGCCGCACACGACTATGACGTCGTGCGCAGCGGGGGGCCGTACACGCAGTTCGCGGGCGCGCCGTTGGCTTACGCGCGCCGGCTGCGCGACTGCGACGTGGTGGTGGAGGTCTGCAACGGCATGCCATTCCTGGCGCCCCTGTGGTCCCGAAAGCCCACGGTCTGCATGGTCAACCATGTGCATACCGACCTGTGGGCGCTGCGGTTCCCCCCGCCGCTGTCCACGGTGGGCCGGTTCATGGAGCAGCGGGTCATGCCGTGGGCCCACCGCCGCAGCCTGATGCTGACGGTGTCGGCGTCGACGGCGCAGGAACTTCAGTCACTGGGCGTGGACCGCGGACGCATCCGCCTGCTCCACAACGGGGTCGCCCCGGCCGGCCCGCCGGCCCCGCGGTCTTCTGAGCCGCTGTTCCTGGCGCTCGGCCGGCTCGCCAAATACAAGCGCATCGACCTGCTGCTTCGGTTGTGGGACCGGGTACGCCCGGTGGTCGGCGGACGGCTGGTCATCGCGGGAGACGGCCCCCAGCTCAGTTATCTGGAGTCACTAGCCGGACCTGGGGTCACCTTTACCGGGCGGGTCAGCGAGGAGGAAAAGCACCGCCTGCTGCGGGCCGCGTGGCTGCTGGTCCACCCCGCGCTGATCGAAGGATGGGGGATCGTGGTCACCGAAGCGGCCCTCCGGGGTACCCCGGCGGTCGGTTTCGACGTTCCGGGACTGCGAGATTCGGTCGCTCACGGGCAGACGGGCCTGCTGGCCCGCACTGAGGCGGAATTCGCCTCGGCCTGGGCGGCGCTGGCCCTCAACCAGGGGCGGCGCACCGCGATGGGCGCGGCGGCGCGGCGGCGCGCTTCCCAGCTGAGATGGTCCACGGCGGTGCACCACTTCTCCGCGGTCATCGACGAAGCCCTCGGCGCGCGGCCACACCGTGATCGGCAAACCTGGAAGGGGCAACCATGACAGCGTCCCGCCTAGGCCCCGTCCGGGATCCGGTCGGCACAGGCCGGTTGCGCGCCTTTTATGAGGACCCCGGGACCACCGTCAGTTCGGGGCCCGACCGGGCGCACCGGCAGGCCCGGATGCTCGCCGCGGCGCTGGCCCAACGGAGCGGGCCACAGCAGATCGTGGATGTCGGCTGCGGGGACGGAACCGCCACTCACCTGGTCAAGCGGCTGGATCCCCGCAATACCGTCATCGGCGTCGACTGGTCGGCGATGGCGCTGGTCCAAGCCCGGGCCCGGGGGCTGCTGGTGATCCAGGGCGGAGTCGACGCCGCCGGCCTTCCGCTCGCCGACTCCAGTGCCGACGTTGTGATCATGAGCGAGCTGATCGAGCATCTGGTCGATACCGACGCGGCCGTCGATGAGGCCCGCCGGATTCTGCGCCCAGGAGGCATCCTGCTTCTGTCGACGCCGAACCTGGCGGCGTGGTTCAACAGAGGGCTGGTCGGCCTGGGCATCCAGCCTGTGTTCTCCGAGGTAAGCCTGCGCGGCATCTACGGCAGGCCGGGTGATCAGGTCGTCGGGCACCTGCGCCTGTTTACCCGCCGTGCGCTGGTGGAATTCCTCACCGCCCGCGGCTTCTCCTGTGAGGTGGTGCTGGGCGCCGCGTACCACGACGTACCGCGCCTGCTTCGGCCACTGGATCGTTCACTGTGCCACTGGCCGTCGATGGCCAGCATCCTGCTCGTGCAGGCCCGGCGCAGGCGATGAGCGAATATGGTCTGGAACCGTGCTGGGAGGGGGATCCCGCGATCCAGCCCGCGACGGTTTACCGTAACGCTGTGAGGCCCGCTGAGAACCCATCTGAAGACGAGGAACGCCCGGCTCGTCCCGCCCGGCGCAGGCTCGCGCCCGACGACCGGCGCCGGGCCCTGATCGACTCGGCGCTGAAGCTGTTCAACACCCGCCCCTATGACGAGGTGTCGGTGGACGACATCGCGGCCACGGCCGGGATGTCACGGCCGCTGGTCTACCACTATTACGGGGGCAAGGCGGGGGTGTTCATCACCGCGCTGCGACAAACGGGCGACGATGTGGTGGCGGCGATCAGCGAAGCGGGGATGGAGGACCCGGACAACTGGCTGGCCGCCGGGCTGGCCGCCTATCTCGATCACATCCAGGCCAACCCGATCCGCCTCACTGCCTTGCTCCGCCACGGGTCCCTGGCTGGCGGGGAGGACCGCCAGGTGCTGGATGAGATCCGTGACCAGGTGCTGGCTCTCATCCTGACCGGCCTCCGTTCGCCTAGCGACTCGGCCGTGCTCGAGTCGGTACTGCGCGGCTGGATCGCCATGGTAGAGACGATGGGCCGCGAGTGGCTGCGCCAGGGTGCGCCGACACGCAAAGAACTGGAGACCTTGCTGCCCGAGTTGCTGCGCGCCGTTCTGGGGACAGCGGCGTGGCACGACGCCGGGGTCGCCGCGGTCCTGCCCCGCCTGCCCCCGCTGAAGGGCGGTTGATCCCGCCCGCCGATGCGGCGGGCGAGATCTCGGCCGAGCCGATCCCTTGACACCCGGCTTCGGGGAGGATCTATTCTACTCTTCAGTAACATCGCCAGCGAGGGGACCAGTTATGGCCTCATCCAGCGAAAGTGGATCACTTGTCGGCATAGCTGCCCTGATCACCGGCGGCGAGGGCAGAATCGGGCTGGCCTGTGCGCGGCGACTGGCCGCCGACGGCGCCACGGTCACCATCTGCGGGTGCTCCGAGGAGCGTCTCAAGCTGGCCGCCGACGCTTACCGGCTGCGCTACGTGATCGCCGATGTCACGGACGAGGAGCAGATCGCCAGCGCCCTCGCCGACGCTGCCTCCAGCGGCCCGCTGCGCATCGTGATCGCCAGTGCGGGAGGCTCCTCCTCGATCGGGCCGGTCTCCCAGCTCAACACCGCCGGCTGGCGCGCCACGCTGGAACTCAACGCGACCGGCACCATGCTGACCCTCAAATACGCCGCGCAGGAGATGGCGCGTGTGGGCGGAGGCTCCTTCGTGGCCATCTCCTCCATTGCCGCCACCACCATCCACCGCTGGTTCGGCGCCTATGGTCCCGCCAATGCCGCGGTCGACAACATCGTGGCGCTGGCCGCGGACGAACTGGGCGGGATCGGCATCCGCGTCAACGGCATCCGGCCGGGAATCGTGGAATCCGAACTGGTAGCGGGCATCGCTGACCCCGGTCCGGTACTGCATGACTATCTGGCCTGCATACCGCTGTCGAGGGTCGGCACTCCCGAGAACATCGCCGAGGCCGCCCGCTTCCTGACGGGCCCGGAGTCGGCCTGGATCACCGGGGAGGTGATCAACGTCGACGGCGGCCAGCATCTACGCCGCGGCCCCGACTACACCGCGATGTTCGAGCCCATGTTCGCCGCCGCAACCCCGCAGGAAGGACCGCATCCATGCGTACGCTGATCGCCCTTCTAGTCGGCGCCCTCCTGGCCATCGCCTCTGTGGCGATCCTGGTCCACGACAGCACCGCAGTCACGCCAGCGTCCACCCGGGTGCTGTACAACTATGGCTCCGGCTAATCAGCCGCGGGACAATGTCGCTGCCGTCGGCTCTGATCAGGCGGAATCATTCGGTTGCCACCCGGTGCGTCCGCCTGTGCCGTGCGTTGGCGTGCGCCTGGGCTGTCCTAGCGTCTATCGCCGCGGTCGCGGCCTGCGGGGCTGGTGTTCCCCATCCGGCACCGGTGCAGGTGCTGTCGAACTATGAGAGGGCCGGCAACACCATCCGCCGCGACTGCGGCTACAGCAGCCCGCTGCCGGGCAAGCCAGGGTGGAGCCTGTGGCTGTTCTGCGACACGGTGATCGCCGATGCCCGTGGCGGGAAGGCCGAGCGCCTGATCCTCGGCACGGACACGGCGGCCGTAGGCCCGTACCGGGCGGGCCGGGCGCCCGCACGGCTGAGCGAAATCTCCACCCCGCCGGCGCCGCTGACTTTGCCCAGCGCCGGCCCCCCGCAGCCATTCCTGCCCGCGCCGCAGGGCCTCCTGCTGCCGGGCGGTATGTTCCCCTGCACCGGCCCCGGCGCCTACTCGGCCTCGTGGATCTCGGGGGTCACCCGGGAACAGTCGGCCTCCGCCTTCTCCGGCCTGCTCATCAGCTACGACGACTACTGCGTCACCGGGAACGCCGGTTCGCTGACCGTGGAGGGCTTCGGACTGATCGAGTACGACCCAGCGAGCAATCTTCTCAGCTCGCCAGCCCGGGTGTTCGGCAACGTCACCGGGCTGCAGTTGCCGCCGCAGCAGGTACTCGGCTCACCGGTCTTCGCAGGCGACGGCTACCTCTATTTGTTCGGATTCTGCCCCGCCGCGGCCCCGCCTGCCGGATGCGGCCGCGGCCGCGTGTTCCTGGCCCGGACCGTCGCCCAGCCGGCGTACTGGCAGAACCCGCTGACGTACCAGTACTGGACCGGCGGCGGGTGGTCATCGGACGAGACCGCCGCCGCTACGCTGATCACCGTCGGCCGGCCGCTCGGGATCTCGGTCGGCGACTACGCCGCCGACGGCCGCGGCCTGGTCATGGTCGAGCAGACCAGCCTGGCCGGCGGCTTCCAGGCCTGGCAGGCCAGGTCGCCGACCGGCCCGTGGCGGCTGATCCTCACCGGCCGGGTGCCGTGCGGCCGGGATGCCCAGCACGGGACGGGGGGCCTGTGCCGTGCCATCATCGGCCATCCAGAACTCAGCACCCGCCGCCAGTTGCTCATCTCCTATTTCGATCCGGGAAACTCCCACGTGGATGTGTCCGCCTATCCCTGGTAATCCCCCTGAGGAGCAGCTGAGATGACGCTGGCGTCACGAATGGGTGCCCACATGCCGGAGACGCTGCTGGTGACGCTCATCAGCCTGGCCTACCGGCGATTTGAGCCGGAAATCCTGCGTCTCGACGAGGTGTGCGGCCGCGGCGGCACGATGGTGGATATCGGCGGCTGGTACGGGCCATGGACGCGGCGCCTGGTCCACCGGGCCGACGGGGTCGTCATCATCGAGCCAACGCCACTGCACCAAGTGCTCCGGCGGACGCTCCCGCCTACGGTGAACGTTATTGCCGCCGCCGCGTCCGATCACTACGGGGAGGCCGAGATCTGGCTGCCGCCCTCGGGCGGGGGGATGCGAGGCGTCTCCTCTTTGCACCGGCGGGACATCCATAGCGGGTCGGTCAAGGTGCCTCTGGTGACAGTGGACGGGCTCGGCCTGCACGACGTGACGTTTATGAAGATCGACGTGGACGGGCACGAAGTCCCCGTGCTGCACGGTGCGGCGGAAACCGTGCAGCGAGATCGGCCCCGGCTGCTCGTCGAGGTCGAACAGCGGATCCAGCCGATCACGGACGTGACGGGCCTGCTGGAATCCTGGGGTTACCGTGGCTGGGTACTGCCCAGCCGCCAGTGGGTGCCGCTCGCCGACTTCCCGCTGGCCGCGCACCAGGCCAGGACATGCCACGTGTCCGAGCGCGGCCTGCTGGCCCGGGCCCTGTGGCCGTTCCCGCGGTACCTCAACTCAGTACTGTTCCTGCCCGGGAGCCAGATGCCTGGGCCGGCTAACTCCTGGTGAAGGGCTCGAAGGTGTGGCTGAACTGCCAGGTCGATTGGGAGACCCCCGAGCAGCTGTCGCTGGCACCGGCGCCCGGGCAGCCGCCGTTGTCCCTTTCGAGGGCCCAGAAGGACAGCTCGGCCAGGTGCTTGGTCACCGCCCAGTGCTCGATCGCCGTCGCGTCAGCGGTCGTAAAGATCTCGGGCGGCCCGAAGTCGTCGACGCCCACCATCTCGGTGACGCCGATCATGGACCACAGATGGTGGGCCGGCCGGGCCGGATAAAGCTGATGCAGCGAGTCGTACAGGTGCTGCGCGGCGGTCATCGAGTCGGCCGCCATCTCGTGCGGCTGGTTGTCGTAGTAGTCGAAGGTCATGATATTGACGATGTCGATCCGGGCATGATCGCTGACCGCGTCCTGCAGGACGCTCAGCCCGGTCGGGTTGAGCCCGGCCACGTTGGTCGGGAGGGTGTAGACGAACTGCACCGCACGGCCGCGCTTGGCCGCCCAGTCTTCGACCATCCTGATCGCCTGGTTGCGCCGGTCGATGCCGGCCGGGTTCGTCAGCGAGTTGTCCTCGGTGTCGAGGTCGAGGCGGGTCACGTTGTAGGTGGTGATCACTTTCTCGTAGGCGGCGGCGATCAGCGCCACGTTCGTGCAGCTGTCGGCGATCTCGGTGCCGGTGTGGTCAGCGGAGTAGCCGCCGAAGGAAGGGATGACGTCGCCTCCGGCCGCGCGGATTTTCGCGATGTCGCTGCCGTAGACGGACGGCGCGATCGGGGTCGCCGGGTCGCCGTTCCAGTCGATGGTGCACGACCCGGCCGCCGGGGTCTGGATGAAGGCCATGGTCAGGTACCGGGCGCCCGATTCCCGCGAGAGCGCCGCGGGGCTATCGGTGGTGTACGCCTCGAAGTATGGCGCGAAGATGTGCGTGGGCAGCGGGGCCCAGCTCGCAGAGCTGGCGTGCGCGGTGGAGGAGGCACCGCCTGCGGCAGCCAGTGCGAGCACGGCGACCGCGAGGAGCGAACGCGACCGGGACATTGAGCCAACTTTCCAGCGGTTCCAGCGAGGGATCAGTGGTAACGCACCGGCGAACGGCCGTTGCGCCGCCAATAGGTGTACACCAGCAGGCGGGACAGATAGGTGGGCACCAGTAGGTGTGCACCAGATAGGTGTGCACCAGTAGGTGTGCACGAAATGCGCGCTTGCCGACACTCTGGGTCATTGAATAGGAAAGTTTCCTATTAGTACAGGAAAATTAGACCTCTCGCAGCGACCTGTCAAGAGGCCTCCGGCCTTCCCCGAAAGGCCGGCACCAAGAGCGGCTCAGACTATGAACCGGTAGCGGGAGCGGCTCAGACTATGAAGAGGTGCAGGTAACGGCTGATCGCTGTCAGCGCTTCGCTGCTGACCTGGCCCAGATGGCGTCCGGCTCGCTGATCTGACATCGCGCGGACTTGCTCGGTCATGGCGTACGACACCTGTTTCAGCCCGGTGCCTTCATCTGCGGAAATCTGGATGTGATGGTCCAGGTCGCGGTTCCGGGTGGTGAGCGGCACCGCGAGGAACAGCCCGGGTATCACTGAGTAGCGATGGTGCGACACCACCACGACCGGGCGTATCCCGCCCTGCTCCCGGCCCGCCACCGGGTTAAGGTCGCAGAGCAGTACGTCACCGCTGGTCAAGAGTTGTACTCCGGGTACTCCTCGGCGGCGGTGGCGGCCAGGTCATCGAGGCCAGCCGATGTCCATTCGGCGGCCTCGGCCTGATATGCCGCCATCTCCTGCTGATTTGTCGCGAGCCTCCGGTACCCGTCTTCGATGCCCTGCCACATCATCTCGTCCAGCACAGCCCGCAGTTCCGCGCCGAGGCTCCGGCCATGCGCTACGGCCCGGGCGGCGAGCCGATCCCGCACCTCAGCGTCCACTCGTATCGTTGTCATAGCCACCGGTGAAGTATACGTCAGTAACGCATACTCTGAAGGCGCCGCCGCCACGCTGGTGAGGGCAGTCCTGCTCAGGCGCCGGCAGCTCAGCGAGCGGGCACGCGAGCTGGACGAACTCAGGGCCCAGTTCTGACCCTTAGGTTCATCGGCCCGCTCATGCCAGCCCGGCTTCAGCAGCCCTCACATTACGATCTCCCAGCTGGAGTACCAGTTTGGCTCGCGACATTGGCGGGACTAATGGTCCGTAGCGTTTCAGAACGCTGATCTCGTAACAGCCGCAGCGGCAATGGCCTTTGTGATTGACACCGTTGACACGACCTACCAAGCAAGCGCATGCTTGGTGCGGCCGAGGCGCTGACCAGCCAAGCGCCTGCTTCAGAGCAGCGGAGATCGCCTGATCGGTGCCGTGGCAGTGCGCGGCGCGAGGTGGGCGCGGTTCACATCGAAGGGATTTGCCATGACCGCACGTCAGAATGGTTCCGCTGGCACCCCGGACCCTGAGTCGGGTGGCTTCAGCCGCCGCCAGGTACTGCTTGGCGCTCTCGCCGCCGGGGCCGGGGCCGTCGTCGGTTCCGGCGTGCTGAACAGTATCTCGGCGTCCGCCGCCACACTGACCTATGACGTCGTCGTGGTCGGCGCGGGCGCCTCAGGGATGGCTGCCGCGCTCACGGCGGCCAAACGGGGACTGTCGGTGGTGGTGATCGAGAAAGCGGCCACCTTCGGCGGCTCGGTGGCCCGGTCCGGAGCGGGGATCTGGATACCGAACAACTCGGTCATCCTGGCTGCCGGAGTGCCAGATACGCCGGCCAAGGCGGCCGAGTACCTCGCGGCCGTTGTCGGCACCGGCGCACCTGCCGCCCGGCAGGCGGCCTTCCTCAGCAACGGGCCCGCCATGATCTCTTTCTTGATGAACAACAGCCCGCTGGGGTTCCGTTGGATGAAGGGTTACTCCGATTACTATCCCGAGCTGCCCGGCGGGATGCCGAACGGGCGTTCCATCGAGCCGGCCATGTTCAACGGGAACCTCCTCGGCAGCCAGCTCGCCAACCTCAACCCGGCGTACATTCCCGTCCCGGCCGGCGAGGTCGTCTACAGCGCCGACTACAAGTGGATCAACATCGCCGCGGTCAACGCGCATGGCGCGGCGGTCGCGGCCGAGACCGTCACCAGGTACCTCGCCGCGACCCTGGCGGGCATCAAGCCGCTCACCATGGGCCAGGCTCTGGCGGGCGGCCTGCGCGCCGGGCTGCTCTCGGCCAATGTGCCGGTATGGCTGAGCACCCCGCTCGTCAGCCTGCAGCAAAACGCGACGGGCCGGGTTACCGGCGTACTGGCCACGCAGGCCGGCGCGCAGCTGCAGATCAACGCCACCCGCGGGGTCATCGTCGGCTCCGGGGGCTTCGAGCACAACCTGGCCATGCGGGATCAGTACCAGCAGCAGCCCATCGGGACCGACTGGACGGTCGCCGCCGCGTCGAACACCGGCGACGGCATCGAGGCGGGCCTCAGCATTGGTGCTGCCCTGGACCTGATGGACGACGCCTGGTGGGGGCCCACCATCCCGCTGCCCGACGAGCCGTACTTCTGCCTGGCCGAGCGCACCCTGCCCGGTGGCCTCATGGTCAACGCGGCCGGTGCGCGGTTCGTCAACGAGGCCGCGCCGTACAGCGACGTCGTGCACGCCATGTACCGGCTCAATGCCGCGGCGCCGGACATCCCCGCCTGGCTGATCGTGGACCAGAACTATCGCGACCGCTACCTGTTCAGGGACGTCCTCCCGACCTTGCCGTTCCCCGCCTCGTGGTACACCAGCGGCGCCGTCTTCAAGTCCTCGACGCTCGCGGGCCTGGCCACGCAGATCGGGGTGCCATCGGCCGCCCTGGCCGCCACGGTCGCCCGGTTCAACGGCTTCGCGCTGACCGGCAAGGACCTCGACTTCGGCCGCGGCACCAGCGGGTACGACCACTACTTCACCGACCCGGCCGTCATCCCCAACTCCTGCCTCGCCGCCCTGTGGCTGCCGCCCTTCTACGCGTTCAAGATCGTTCCTGGTGACCTCGGCACGAAAGGCGGGATGGTCACGGACGCCAGCGCACGGGTACTCAGCACGAACGGCTCGGTCATCCCCGGGCTGTACGCGGCCGGCAACGCCAGCGCCGCCGTCATGGGGCACAGTTACGCCGGCGCCGGCTCTACCATCGGGCCGGCCATGACATTCGGCTATGTCGCCGCCAACTACATAGCCGACCACCCGTAGTGGTCGCACGGCCGCCTCGGCCAGAACCAACCATTTCATCCCGGTTTTACCGGGTTAACGCCGGAGGCGCCCTGGCGGATCGAGAGCCGGCCCTTGCTCATCACGCCGACCCGATGTGCCCGGCGGGCGATCACGGTGTCATGGGTGACCAGAATCAGGGTGAGCCCATGTTCCCGCCATAGCGACTCAAGGACGTTGATGATCTCGTCGCGAGTGTCCTCGTCGAGGTTGCCGGTGGGCTCGTCGGCTAGCAGCACCTTCGGCTCCTTCACCAGCGCGCGGGCGATGGCGACCCGCTGCTGCTGCCCGCCGGACAGCTCACCGGGCAGGTGCCGGGCCCGGTCGCCAAGCCCAACCGAGTCAAGCGCGGCGTCCACCCGGCGGCGGCGTGCCGCGGCCCCGAGCCTGAGCGGGATCAGGGCGGCTTCGGCATTCTCTGCCGCTGACAGCGTGGGCACCAGGTTGAACGTCTGGAAGATAAACCCGATCGATTCGGCTCGCAGCCTGGTCACCTGGGTTTCGCGGAGCTGCGCCAGGTCCTGCCCGTCGAACTCGATGGTCCCCGAGGTGGGCCGGTCCAGCCCGCCGAGCAGGTTGAGCAGCGTCGACTTGCCGTGCCCGGTACGGCCCTGCACCGCGAGCCACTCGCCATCCTCGATCACCAGGTTGAGATCCCGGACCGCGGGGACAGTGCGCCCACTTTTGGCGTAGAGCCTGGTTACGCCGGTCAGCTGGTACATGAGTCCTCTCCTGTCGGTTTCAGCGGTCCGTGCGGGCCGGGCTCAAGCCACCCGGGCCAGCGCGTCCGCGGGCCGGAGCCGGGCGATCCGCCAGCTGCCGAACGATCCCGCGAGCAGCCCGCCGGCCACCGCGAGCAGCACGGCAACGGCGATCGCGCCCGCGGTCACCGACGCAGACATCGGGACGGCCACCGTGTGGATGGCCGTCGGGGCGAAGCTCCGCGCGCCACCGCTGCCCACCGACACGATGTGCTGGCCGGTTGAGCTCGGGATGGTGGCGGACAGCTTCGGCGCGATCGCGGTGATGATCGCTGCACCCGCGAAGCCGAGGCCCACCCCGGCCGCGCCGCCGATGAGGCCCATGACCACCGACTCGCCCATCACCTGGGCGATGATCCGCCGGGATCGCCAGCCGAGCGCCTTCAGCGTGCCGAACTCCCGTACCCGCCGGGCCACCGCCGCCATCGTCAGCAGGCTCGCCACCGCGAACGCCGCGATCAGTACCAGGATGGACAGCCACTTGCCGAGGTCGTTGGCCAGCTTGGCGGTGCTGGACAGCGACCCCGTCACCTCGCTGGCCAGGCTCGAGGCGGTGGTGACCGTGTCTGCGGGAAGGAGCTTGTTGATCTCCTTCTGCACGGTGGCGATGTCAGCGGCGCTGGCCGCGGTCACGTAGATCGTGTTCACCTGGCCACGCAGGCTGCTGGTCCCGTCGGTGCCCAGCGCCTGGGCCCGGGCCAGCGGGATGTACACAGCCGGCGGGCTGCCGCCCTGCGGCTGGGCGACGATCCCGATGACCTTGAACTTGTGGCCGACGATGCTCACCGTCGAGCCGACCTTCAGCTTGTTCGACGTCGCGTAACCGGAGTCCAGCACGGCCACGTCCGAGCTCGCGTCGGAGCCCTTGAGCGAACGGCCCGAGGTGACCGATCCGGCGCTGAGCGGGCCCAGCGAGAGATGGGAGGTGTCCACCCCGTCCACGTTGAACGAGTTCGGCGTCGGGAGGGAGCCGCCCGACTGGCCAAAGTTCTTCGGGATCGAGATCGAGTTGTCGCTGAGGGCAAGCCCCCCGACAGCGGCCTTGACGTCCTTCAGCTTCGCGACCGCCGCCACTTTCGACTGGCTGATCGAGGTGTAACCCGGGCTGCCCAGGTGGTCGATCTTCTGGCCCGCTGCGTTGCTGCACTTGCCGTTCTGGCAGACCGTTGCCCCGCCGGGACCCATCTGGAAGGTCTGCGCCCCCTTCGGCGGGGCGCTGCCGGTCGAGGGTGGCTTCGGCGGACTGCCGGTGACCGTGATGTCCGTGCCCACCCCGTACAGCGAGCTCAGCACGTCTGACTGGGCCTTCTTCACGCCCGCCGACGCGGCGGTCACAGTAACGACAAGGCCGATCCCGAGCGCGAGGCCCAGCGAGATGAAGACTGCCTGCCGTATCCGGCGGCGCAGTTCCCGCCGCAGGTAAGTGAGGAAGAACATGGTCTGCGCTCCTGATGGCGATCTGGGTTCCGCACGGGTCGCCGGACCGGCGAGTGCTGGAGCCAGGTCTATGGGGGTGGCGGTTGCACGGCGGTTACAGCTATGGGGCTCGTGCGCCATCGCTCGCTCCGGCACCGGGCGAGGCATGGGGCGGAGCGGTGTAACCGGGATGCAACCGGGGGCGGGGCAGCCTGAGACGCGCTGGGCAGGGTCGACGGCGCTGGTCGTGCCCAGTCCAGGAACAGTGAGCGTGGGAGGCAGGGAAAATCCGATGTCGGAGCCATCTTCAGGATTGAGCGGGCCCGGCGGGGGCCGGTGGCCGGGGGAGCCGGGCGGCGCCGGGTGGCCGGGGGAGTCCGGCCCGGGCGAGCGGGCGGGGGGTGACGAGTGGCCGGACGACTTGTGGCCCGATGACGACGGGCCGGCTGGGCGGAGCGGCGGGTCGGCGGGTGGCGGCGGAGCGGGGGAGCCGCGGCCAGTGGCGGTCAACCCGGCGGGCGGGCCAGGCCACGGGATGCCGAGGCGGCCGGTCCGGCCGGGCGTGCTGGCTGTGATCGCGCTGGCCGCGGCCGGGGCCGGGGCCGGGATCGTGCTTGGCGTGGTCGATCTGTCCAGTTCACCTTCCGCCACCAGCGCGGCGCCTGTCGGGCAGCCGTCGCAGCTGGCCCCCGTGCCGCCCGGCGGGAGTAGCCAGCCCGGCGGGAAGGGCGCGCTTCCCGGGTCCGTTCCGGGGGGGACCGCGATGATCTTCGTGATCGGCAAGGTGACCGCGGTGAGCGGCACGTCGATCACGATCGGCGGGCCCGCGCATTCCGTCACCGCGGCCGTCACGGATTCCACCCGCGTCACCGGCAAGGTCTCCGGCATTCGCGGGGTCAAGGTCGGCGATCAGGTATCGGCTCAGATCACCCAGAGCGGCGGCCGATCCAGCGCGACCGCGATCCAGGACCCGGCGCAACCTCCCCCCGGCGGAAGCCTGCCGTGACGGACGCGGAGCCCAGCCAGTTCTCAGCGAACGTTCAGCCGGTGATGAGCGGGATCGTGCAGGATCGGCCGCATTCTGGCCGACGACCCGGCGTGGGAGAGGCGGTCGTGTGCGGGTGCTCGTAATCGACGACGACCGCGAACTCGCCGAGGCGATCGGCGTCGGCTTGCGGCGGGAGCACATGGCCGTGGACCTCTCCTTCGACGGTGATGCGGGACTGGAGCGGGCGCTGGTCTACGGCTACGACGTGATCGTGCTGGACCGGGATCTGCCCCGGATGCACGGCGACCAGGTCTGCGCCCATCTGGTGAAGCACGGATGCCGTAGCCGGGTGCTCATGCTGACCGCGGCGGCCACGATCGAGGACCGGGTGGACGGTCTCGGCCTGGGCGCCGACGATTACCTGCCCAAGCCGTTCGCGTTCGCCGAGCTGGTGGCCCGGGTCCGGGCGCTGTTCCGGCGGGCCCAGCCAGCGCTGCCCCCCGTCCTGGAACGTGGTGAGCTTCGGCTCGACCCGGCCCAGCGGACGGCCAGCCGCGGTCCCCGGCGGCTGGACCTCGGCCCCAAGGAGTTCGGGTCGCTGGAGCTGCTGCTGGCCGCCCAGGGCCGCGCGGTGTCGGCCGAGGAACTGCTGGAACGGGTGTGGGACGAGATGGCGGACCCCTTCACGACCTCGGTGAAGGTCACGATCAGCCGGCTGCGCCGCAAGCTCGGCGACCCGCCGGTGATCGAGACCATCGCTCAGGCCGGATACCGGATCTGCCCATGACCACGGGGCCAGATCCCGCGCCGCCCGCGACCCGCTGGGTGCCGCGCCGCTGGCTGCGGCGGCCGCGGCGGACCATCCGGCTGCGGCTCACACTGCTCTACGGCGGGCTGTTCCTGCTGTCCGGCGCCGGGTTGCTGGCGATCACCTATGCCCTCGTGTCGAACCGGTGGCCGGTGGTCGCCACGTCCCACGGGGGCGCCACGGTGCAGCCTCCCGGCATGGCGGGCGGCGGCACCCGGGTCTGCTTCTTCGAGGGGCAGCCGGGGACGGCCGCCCCGTCGGCCGCGCCCCCGGACTGCCTCGCCTTCAGTCAGCTCGCGGCGCGGCAGCGCGGTGCCGAACTGAGTCAGCTGCTCACCGAGTCCGGGATCGCGCTGGCCATCATGACCGTGGTGTCGATCGGGCTTGGCTGGCTCGTTGCCGGGCGGGTGCTGCGCCCCCTGCGCACGATCACCGCCGCGGCCCGGTCCATCTCCGCCAGCAGCCTGCACGCGCGGCTGGCCCTGGGCGGCCCGGGCGACGAGCTCAAGGAACTCGGGGATACCTTCGACGGGCTGCTGGCCAGGCTGGAAGCCGCGTTCGGGGCCCAGCGGCAGTTCGTCGCCAACGCCTCGCACGAGCTGCGCACCCCACTGGCCCGGCAGCGGACCCTGATCGAGGTCGCGCTCGCCGATCCGGAGCCCACCGTCGGGGCGCTACAGGACGTCTGCCGGCGGGTGCTCGCCACCGGCGAGCAGCAGGAACGGCTGATCGAGGCGCTGCTCACGCTGGCCCGCAGCCAGCGGGGACTGGACCGGCGCGCACCCATCGACCTGGCGGCGATCACTGATGAAGTGGCGTTGGCGCGGCGGACCGAGGCGGAACTGCGCGGGCTCACGGTCGCGACCACGCTCGGGTCCGCGTCGGCCCTCGGCGACGCCCGGCTCGCCGAGCGGCTGGTGGCGAACCTCCTCGACAATGCCATGCGGCACAACGTGGCGAACGGAACGGTCGAGGTCAGCACGAGCACCTGGACCGGGCACGCGGTGCTGTCGGTGTCCAACACCGGTCCGCTGATCCCGCCCGACGATGTCGGCCGGCTCTTCCAGCCGTTCCAGCGCGACGGCGGCGGCCGCACCTTCAGCCGTGACGGGCTCGGGCTCGGGCTCTCGATCGTCGGCGCGATCGCCGAGGCGCACGGCGCATGGTTGCAGGCGAAGGCCCGGCCCGGCGGCGGCCTGGGGATTCAGATCGGGTTTCCGCAGCCGGAGCCGACGGCTGTCACCGGCAGCGAGCAGGATCGCCGCCAGCCCGGCAACCAGGACCGGGCGGTGGCCCGGTAACTTTCGCCGGCGCGCGGGCCGGCCCAGGTCGCGGACCGGCGCAGGTCAATGCGGCCGCGGTTCGCAGCCCGGGCGCCGCATTCCGGAGCGGCACGGGCACTCGGCCGGGTGCGCAGGCACGTCGTCGTGGCAGCAGGGGAGCAGAATGGCGCCAACGCCCGGGATCGCCCGGGATCGGGCCTCGGCGAGCAGGGCAGCGGCTGCCTCCTGGCCGTTTTCGCCCGTGCGGGACATCCGGGCGGCGATCAGCCCCGTCACGACCGGCGTCGAGAAGGATGTGCCGCTCCACTCGGCCATTCCGTAGAACGTCCTGTCTTGCCCTCGGTACGGCTCGACGTGGCAGGTATAGGTGCCCGTCGCGTAGGCGTTGACGAGGTTTCTGCCGGGCGCGTACACGTCGACCCAGCCGCCGAAGTTACTGAATGAGGCGCGGCTGCGCCAGTCGCCGGCGAGTGCGCCGACGGAGACCACTTCGGAGAAGGCGGCCGGCCAGGTTGGCCGCCTGGAGCCGCTGTTACCTGCCGCGACGACGCACACCACGCCTTTGTACTGACGGAGAAGCTTGAGCCAGGCCTCGAAGGCGATGAGCGGAAGATCAGCCCTGGACCGCGCGGCGATCGTCAGGTGGAAGATGTCCACGCCGAGGCCGAGCGCCGCGACGAGCCGCGGAACCAGATCCGATTCCAGCGTGCTGCCCGCGATCGCGAAGGCATTGGTCACGATGACATCCGCGGCGGGTGCCATGCACCGCGTGACACCTGCGACGAATGTGCCATGCCCGGTGTAAGGCGGGATCGGCTGCGTGCCGTCCGGAGCTAACGACGGCAGAGGATCCGGATCGCCGACCACCCCCGCCAGCCATGAGTGCGACGCCGCGTCGGCCAGCAGCCCGGTGTCAGCCATGTAGATCAATACCCCGGCACCGCCGTTGTCTTGGCACACCGAGGGGTAGGGCTCGATCTCGTCGTACGCTACCTGAGGCTCCGTGGCCGGGCAGATAGTTCCCTCTCCCCCCGCGACGGTCAGGACATGATTCGGCGTCGCGATTCCCGCGCCGAGTTGCCCGTCGATGTCGTCGAGCACGTCGGGCACGAGCTCCGGATGGCGCAGGGTGAGAAGAACCACCCCCGCGATAACACGCTGGACGCTGGCGGGCTCCTCCGACTCCCGTCTGGACCCTTCTGCCTCTTGGCCGCGCTCACCCTCCTCTCCGCCGCGCTCGTCACGCTCCCGGAGGATTTGCAGTACGCGCCCGAGGTACTCATCACGGACCAGGAGCTGGCCTTTGGCGTACAGGTAGCCGACCCCGCGGTTGGCGGTAACGACTCCGATCTCGGTCCTTCCGTCGGTAGCCTCCCGGAAGGCGTGCATCACGAACTCAACCTCGTCGGCGATCCTGGATTTCAGCTCGTTTCTCCAACTGTCCGGCTCGGTCACGATGCCCTCCGTAGGTCTTGAATTCTTGGGTTCTGCCAATACTCGGATCTGAGGCAGACCGGTGGTGCGGGCCCGCGGGGACGCGAAACGCACCCCCACGGGCCCGGATGCTTGTACGGAGCACTCGTGATGCCGGGTGATACATGCTGATGACCTGCATTCCCGGGAGATATTACGTAGACCGCACGAATACGGGGATCTACCATCGGGATCGTGGCGGGGGGAGCTGTTGTGGCCAGATCCGGTCAGCGAGATGTGGACGACTTACTGCCGCTGGCCGTGTCCCGTCCTCATGAGGCACTAACCAGGGCACGTGCGGTTTTGGCGGGGCGGCCCCGGGCGTATGAGGCCTCGGTGGCTCATCAGGCCGCCGGGATCGTTTTGCGCGATATAGGCGATGTCAATGCGGGTGTCCGTGAGTTGCGCGGCGCGCTGCGCTTGGCCCGCAGGACGGGCTCGACGGAGCGCGAAGCTGATGTGCTCGCCACCCTGGGGGCAGCGCTCGTCTGCGCGGGCCGGACGGCGGACGGGCTCGCCGCCTTTAACCGTGCTGTCCAGCTATCCAGCGGTGTACTGGCGGGGCGGGTGCTGCACCGGCGCGGCATGGCGTTGTGGATTCTCGGGCGGCATGCGGCGGCCCTGGACGACGCGCGCCGTGCGGTCAGCGTGCTGCAGCGCGCAGGTGATCTGGTTTGGACAGCTCATGCGTTAAACGCTCGTGGGCTGATCTACCTGGCAGTCGGGTCGCCCGGCCGTGCGGATCTCGATTTTGTGGCCGCTGGCCGCCTGTTCGCCGAGACCGGCCAGGAGATGGGATTGGTCCATACGGTGCTCAACCGGGGGGTGGCCGCCTTCCGGTCGGGTGACCTTCCGGCTGCGCTTTCTTTCCTTGATGAGGCCGCCTCCCGGTACCGGCCGCTAAACGTGCCGACGCCAGCCCTCAGCTTTGACCGATGCGACGTACTGCTGACGGCCGGACTCGCCGCCGACGCGCTGGCCGAGGCGGACACGGCAGTACGCGATATCGAGCAGGCCCATGGCCGGTCCACCAAGAAGGCCGAACTGCTGCTGATGGCGGCCAACTGCGCGCTGGCCGCGGCGCAGCCGCAGGCCGCCCTAGACCGGGCCCAGGCCGCGCACCGGCTCTTCCGGTCTCAGCAGAGTGCCTGGTGGCAAGCCCACACCCGGCTCGTGCTCGTCCGGGCACGGTATGCCGTCGGCCCCGTGTCGGCCGAGCTGCTTCGCGCGGCGAACCGGGCGGCCACCCGGCTGGAGGCGCTCGGCTCCGGCGAGGCAACGCAGGCGCATCTGCTGGCCGGGCGGGTGGCCCTGGACCTGGGCCGCCATCATGAGGCCGATCGTCATCTCATCGCCGCCGCGCAGAACCGCCGGCGCGGTCCGCCGATGTCGCGCGCCGGCGGCTGGCTCAGCGAGGCGCTGCGGGCCGAGGCCGCGGCCCAGCCACGCCGTCTGCTGGCCGCTTGCCGCCGGGGGCTCGAGGTCTTGGATGAACATCGGTTCACGCTGGGCGCGTCGGAGCTGCGGGCCCAGGCCACCGCGCACGGCGCCGAACTGGCTGCGCTCGCCCAGCGGCACGCCGCGCGGACTCACCAGCCTCGGCTCCTGCTTTCCTGGAGTGAACGCTGGCGGGCCACCGCCCTGGCGGTCCCCGCGGTGCGACCCGCGGCCGGCGCGAAATTCAATACCAGCCTGGCCGCGCTCCGCCAGGTAACCAGCGACCTGGAGAAGGCGCGGCGCGAAGGCGTGCCGCCCGCAGCGCTCCAGCGGGAACAGAGACGTCTCGAAAGCGTGGTCCGGGCCAGATCGCTGTGGGCCCGTGGTACCGCCGATCCAGGCCGCAGTGTTATTAACATCGCGGAGCTGCTCGACGAGCTCGGCACCACCCAGCTGATCGAGATCGTCGATGTCGATGGCCTCTTGCACGTGCTGACCTGCGGGGCGGGACGGGTACGGCAGTTCACGGCAGGCCGCACCGAAGATGCCATCCGGGCGGCCGACTTCGCCCGCTTTGGCTTGCGCCGCCTGGCCCGCAGCCGGCCCGAGGACGACCCGGACAGTGCGCTGGCCATCCTGAAGGCGGCCGGCCCGGAACTTCAGGACGCGCTCCTTGGCCGGGCCGCCGGTGACCTGGGGGACAGGCCCGTGGTCATCGTCCCGCCCGGCAAGCTGCACACCATCCCGTGGGCGCTGCTCCCCGCGCTCGGCGACCGCGTGTTCAGCGTGGCCCCGTCCGCGGGTGCCTGGATGCGCGCGCACGCTGCCCCGCCGCCGGCTCGCCGGCATGTCACGCTCGCCCGCGGGCCGGGCCTGGTCACTGACGGTGCCGAGGTGCCCCTGGTGGCACAGTTGTATGAGGACGTCACAGTGCTGTCAGGGGGTGAGGCCACCGCGGCGCGGGTGCTGTCCGCACTCGACGGGGCCTGGCTGGCTCACATCGCCGCTCATGGCAGATTCCGCGCCGACAGTCCGTTGTTCTCCTCATTGCGCATGCACGACGGACCACTGACCGTCTATGACTTCGAGCAGTTGCACCGCGCGCCATACCGGCTGGTCCTGTCGAGCTGCGATTCTGGCGTTCTGGCCCCGGCCGGAGCCGATGAATTGCTCGGCCTGGTCAGCAGCCTGCTGCCGCTGGGTACGGCCGGGATCGTCGCCGGCGTTGTCCCGCTGAACGACCACGCTGTTGTGCCCGTCATGGTGGACCTGCACCGATGCTTGCGAGCAGGCCAGAGCCTGGCCGGGGCGATGTGCAGCGTCCGGCGCGACCTCGCCGGCGACCTGGTCCGGCAAGCAACAGCCGCGTCTTTCGTAACGCTCGGCGCGGGCTGAGCCCACAGCCGGGGCTCAGTTCAGGTGCAGAGGCGGTTCACAGGGTGATCCACCCGGTGAGGACGTCGATGCCGGCAGCGGTCCGGCAATGCAGGCGGAACGGAACGGGCGGGATGGGACGGATCGAGAAACAGCCAATCTCGTCGGCGGGAAGCTCCATCTCCGCGCCGGTCCGGCTCTGGACCTTGATCGTTGCGGTCTGGGTCGGGATGATCTGGCCGAGCAGCGAGTCCGAGGTGACCTCGAGTTCGATGGTCAGGTGCGCCGACGTGAAGGTGAGGGCGCGAATGGACGCGGCCTCGGTCCGCATGCTCGGGGCCTGGTCCGAGTCGCGGGTGGAGTCGTAGGTGAGTTGCGCGAGTTCGGCGTCGATGTTGTGCCACGCGAAGGCGCTCTTGCCTGCCTCGACGAATTCGGCCGGGACGGCCTGCCGGGCGCGGAGAGCCTGCCGCAGCGCCGCGAGGAGAGCTTCGTCGTCCCAGCCTTCAGCCACCATGCCCGCCTCTGGTTTCAGTGACTTCGATTTCCTCGGCCTGTTCGCCGAGGACGGCGCTGAGGTGCGGCGAGCGGCGCAGCCGGTCCAGGCAGCGAGCGCGCATCGGGCCGATGCTGCCCATCGCCACGCCTAACGTCGCGCTGATGTCCGCGTAGGCCCGCGGTGGGTCGCTGATCAGCATCGACAGCAGCTCGTGGCAGCCGCTCGGAAGCTCAGCGAATGCGGCGCGGAGCGCGGCGTCGCGTTCCGCCGCGATGACCTCTGCTTCGATCATCGCGGCGGCCGGGTCTGATGGCATATGGTCCTCCGGAGGCAAACCGGCGTGGTCATGCCGACGCGTTACCCGCAGAACTCGAAGGCATTCATGCCTGGTCGTGGTGGCCAGCCAGCCAGGCAGCGCGGCCGGCTCGCGGAGGCTCCCGATCTGCTCGACCAGCAGCAGCCAGACGCTCTGACCAACATCGTCGATATCTTGACGGTTCAGCTGGTAGCGGACGCAGATGGACCACACCAGGGGCGAGTACCGCTCGATGAGTTCATTCCACGCCCCCTGCTCACCGTCACCCGCGCGGGCAACCAGGGCAATGACCGATGGGTCGTTGCGCATGGAGCGTCCTTTCCAAGGCCGGCGGGACCCTGCACATGTTGGCTGCCCTCGCTCACTTGTATCTCGCGCGGCCGTGCCTTATCAACGCAGAGGGAGTTCGCCGCCGCTTGATACACCCCGGTACCGATGGATTCCGGTGCTCGGCCCCAGCAACGCCCGCACATTCCGCAACGGACCTCCGGTGCCGAAATCCGGTAGATTGCCGGACGTCCGGGAGCGCCCGCAGTAGCGGAGCGCGTATGCAGGGAGGCGGCTGGTGCGGTTCCACCGGGTTGAGACGGTGCGGCGGCTGCCCCATCCCGGACGCGGCTTCACCCAGGGCCTGGTCCTGGACGGTGACCTGGTCTGGGAGAGCACGGGCCAGTACGGGCAGTCGTCACTGCGCAGGTACCGGCTGGGCGCTGAGGAGCTGGACTGGTCCGCGCCACTGCCGGATGAGCTCTTCGGCGAGGGCATCTGCCTGGCCGGCGACCGGCTGTGGCAGCTCACCTGGAAGGAACGGGTCGCCCTGTGCTGGGCGCCCTCCGGGGAGCCTTCAGCCACCGGGGACCGGCCAGACGCGGAGTCATACGTCACGGTGCGCTACAACCGGGAGGGCTGGGGCATCTGCAACGCCGGCCGCTGGGCGGTGACCAGCGACGGGAGCAGCGAGCTCATCCTGCGGGATCTGCTGACCCTGGAGCCGCTGTGGACAGTGCTTGTCCGGTGCGACGGCCGCCGGGTGGGCGGCCTCAACGACCTCGAATGGCGGCGCGACCGGGTATGGGCCAATGTCGGGTCCACGGCCTGCCTGGTCGGCGTGGACCTGCCCAGCGGAGAGGTGCTGGACGTGGTGGACGCGCGGGCGGTGGCCGCCGCGGAGCACGCCAGGCGTGATCCCCAGTCGGTGCTAAACGGCATCGCTGCGCTGCCGGACTCCGAGGATTTCCTGCTCACCGGCAAGAACTGGAAATCGATCCACCAGGTGCGCCTGGTGCCCGACCGCAAGGCCAGGCGCGCGGAGAAGCTACTCGCCCTGTGAGGCCAGCCGGTTCAGCTCGCTGGCCAGCCGCGCGGGCTCGCTGGCCACGACATCCTCCGCGGCGCCGGGAATAGTGATCACCGCGACCCGCGGGGCGCGCCGCTCCAGATCGACGAGGTCGGCAGCGGTGAGGCGGCCGGAATGCTCACCGTGGATCACGAACGCCGGATTCTCCAGTCCCGCCAGTTCCTCCCACAGGGTCACGTCGTCGAAAAGCGAATCCACGGCCGTGCCGGGCAGCGTGTCGATCAGCGCAACCCGGGGCAGGAAGGTTGGCCGCGGTGTGGTGATCAGGGCGAGGGACGTCCGGCCACCAAGCCCGCCGCCCACCACCAGGCTGACTCGCGGCGCGAGCGAGCGGATGGCCTCAGCCAGTGTCCCCGCGAGCTGGCGCGGCTCATTGCGCCCGTCGCGGCGCCAGTCGGAACGGCCGTGGCCGGGCAGATCGATGGCGACCGACGGGCGGCCGAGCCGCAGGGCGACCTCGTCCCAGGCCCGGGCGCTGCGGCCGGCCTCGTGCACGAAAACGACCTCTGGCGGTCCCGGGCCCCAGACCACGGCGCTGATGTGCTCGTCGCCGGGCACGGTGACCCAGGCACGGTGCACACTGGGAACCGCATCGTCGCCGAGGCCGGCGCGGGCCGCCGACTCGGCGATGCCTGCGAACTCGTTGTCGAGCGCCGCGAATGATTCGGACACCTTGTCACCGCCCGGGGTCAGGATAGCCAGCGGCCGGCCCACACGCCGGCAGGCGCCGCGCCGTCTCAGGCCGAAATTGTCGGGCCCAGGCCGTAGCGTTCTGCCTGCCGGTACCGACGGAAGGCGGAGCAGCATGACCACACCACCCGAGAAGAGCGTCCCGGGTGAGCGGGCCGACCTGCTGGCCGCGCTGGCCAAGAACCGGTACTTCCTGCGCCACACCCTCCGTGGCCTCACGGACGAGCAGGCGGCGCAGCGCACCACGGTCAGCGAACTGTGCCTGGGCGGCCTGATCAAGCACGTAGCGGCCACCGAGCGGCAGTGGATCAGATTCATCCTGGAAGGTCCCTCGGCCATGGGCAACTGGGAGGACGAGGGCGGCGTCGATGGCTGGCTGGCGGGGTTCCGCGTGCTGGAGGGGGAGACGGTGGCCGGCCTGCTTGAGGGCTACGGGGAGACGGCGCGCCGGACCGATGAGCTCGTGGCGCAGCTCCCCGACCTGGACATCTCACACCCGCTGCCCGAGGCCCCCTGGTTCGAGCGGGGGGCACGCTGGTCGGCGCGCCGGGTGCTGCTGCACGTGATCGCGGAAACCGCGCAGCACGCCGGTCATGCCGACATCATCCGCGAGTCCCTGGATGGCGCCAAGTCGATGGGGTAGCCGGGTGCCCGGCGGCCGGGCCATGGTGACGGTCCGGGTCCGGGTCAGCCGATCAGCGCCTGGTACACCAGCTGGCGGAGCTGCGGGCGGATCCGGTAGGTGCTGGAGGGGAGCAACTGCGTGAAGAACGAGACGGTCAGCTCTTCCTCCTGGTCGATCCAGAACGCGGTACTCGCGGCGCCGCCCCAGGAGAGTTCCCCCGCGGAGCAGACCACCTGGCCGGGCACGGGATCAATCACGACGGCGAAGCCGAGGCCGAAGCCGACCCCCCGGAACGGGGACTCGGCGTAGAGCGGCCGGCCAAAGGCCTCCAGGTCGAGGCCGCCGGGGATGTGGTTGCGGCTCATGTAGCTGACCGTGCGCGGGCTCAGCAGCCTGGTGCCGTCCAGTTCCCCGGCCGGGCTGTCCGCGCAGCCCAGCAGCATCCGGGTGAAGCGGTGATAGTCAGCCGCCGTGGACACCAGGCCAGCGCCCCCGCTGAGCATGGCCGGCCGTTCGCGCGCCAGCGCGTCCAGCGCATCGAGCCTGACCGCCGTGCCGTCCGGGCCCGGCCGGTAGAGGGCGGCGAGCCGGGTCGCGTCCCCGTCGGCCCAGAAGGCGGTGTCGGTCAGGCCCAGCGGGCGCAGGATCCTCTCGGCCAAGAACTCATCGAGGCTCTGCCCCGAGACGACCTCGATCACCCGGCCGAGAACGTCCGTCGCCGCTGAGTAGTTCCACTCGGCGCCGGGCTGGAAGAGCAGCGGGATGCCGGCCCAGATGTCACAGGCCTGCGCGAGATCCACGCCCGGCGGCGTCGCCCATTCGAACCCGGCCGCCCGGTACATGGCATCCACCGGATGCACCCGGTGAAACCCATAGCTGAGGCCGGCGGTGTGGGTGAGCAGGTGCCAGATCCGCACCGGTTCCGTGGCCGGGACAGTAACCGGCCGCAGGTCCGACCCGCCGGCATAGACCCGGACGTCGGCGAACGAAGGGATGAACCTGCTCACCGGGTCGGTGAGTTCCAGCCCGCCCTGCTCGTAAAGCATCATCGCGGCGACCGAGGTGACCGGCTTGGTCATCGAGTAGATCCGCCACAGTGTGCCTGCCTCCACGGGCCGCCCGGCTTCCCGATCGCGCGACCCGTACCAGGAAACATGGGCCAGGCGGCCGTGCCTGCTCACCGTGATCAGCCAGCCGGGCAGCCGGCCGTCGTCGACGTAACGGGCGAAGTGCCGGTCGAGCCGCTGCAGCCGCTCCGGGTCGAAGCCCACCTCGGCCGGATCGATCTCGGCCTTGAGCTCACTCATCGCACCAGCCTCCCGGTCGCACCTGGCCCCTCGTGCATTCTCATGCCGCCCGGTTGGCCTGGACAACCAGGTGCCGGGGAGTGCGGCCTTACAATTTCGCCATGGCAGGTGAGATGTCGCCGGCGGACCGCGGCGAGGAGGCGGCGTCGCCCGATCGGCTACGCGCCTCTCACGAGGACCGGGACCGTGTCGTCGAACTGCTGCGGGTGGCCGCGGGAGATGGCCGGCTCACGGCGGACGAACTCGATGAGCGGCTGGAGGTGGCCCTGACCGCGCGCACCTTCGGCGAGCTGACGGCGCTGCTCACGGACCTGCCGGGCGTTTCGGGCTTCGCGGCGGGGGCGCAGGCTGCGGAGCCGAAGGACGTGGTGCGCATCGAGTGCCGCAGCAGCAACGCGACCCGTGACGGTCGCTGGGTGGTGCCGCTGCGGATTGAGCTGCTGGTCACGAGTGGCACCGTGACACTGGACTTCACCGAGGCAGTGATCGCGGCGCCCTCGCTCCAGATCGATGCCGAAATGCGCAGCGGGGTGCTGACGCTGGTGACGAGGCCAGGCGTTGTCGTTAACACAGACGATCTGGCTATGAGGAGCAGCACCGTAAAGGTCCGCCCGCCGGCGGGCCCGGGCGGCCCCGTCAGCCTGCGCATCGACGTCTCGGGCACGGCCCGCAGCAGCGCCATCAGTGCCGGGCCGCCGCGGCTGCCGCGGCCGCCACGCCGGACGTTCTGGCAGTGGCTCCGGCGGCGTCCCCTGGCCCAGCGCGATCGCCGCGCCCTGACCTGACGGAGCGGGCCAGCCAGTGCCCACCGGATGAGGCTGATGCCGGCCGCGCCGCTCAGGGCCGGAGGACCTCGGCCACCTCGAGCCACGTCGTCACATGAGACGCGGTGTGATGCCGGATCGACCAGTCGACCAGGCGCAGGCTCATGTGCGCCCAGCAGGCCAGGATCACCTCGTCGGAGGCGGCGTCACGCAGCCGCCCGCCGAGCCAGCGGCCCTGGTCGGGGGCCCGGTGGGCGAGATCGAACCGAAGCGTGAACAGGTCGAGATACCCGTTGCTGCGGCCCGCGCCGTCCCAGTCCACCACGCCGGTCACCGCCCCGGCCGTGTCGACCAGGACGTTCTCCGGGTGGAAGTCGAAGTGCACGAGGTCGTCGCCGGCCAGCCGCTCGGGCACCGCGGCCCCGATCTCCTCGACCTCCGCCAGCAGCCGTGCCGTCCGCCGGTCGTAGTGGGCCAGCGGCCCGTGCAGGCAGTAACCGGGGCCGTCCGCTCGCAGGTACAGCGACGGATCCGGCCGGTCTGCGTGGCCGGCCAGGATGCCGCGGCACCGCCGGTTCACCTCGATCATCGATTCGACCGTGCGGCGGCCGACGACGGCCGGCGGCGAGCCGGGCAGCAGTTCCTGCACGATCGCCACCGCGGACGGCAGTTCCGCGACCAGTTCGTAGCGGGGAGCCGGAACTCCGTGCGCGCGTCCCGCCGCGAGCAGCGACTCAGTCCGCCGGGCGGCGTCCGCGTGGCCGGGCGGCGCGCAGGTGAGCACCGAGCGGTGCCCGTCGGGCCAGCGAACGTAGGCGGCACCGACCTGGCCGCCGGGACACATGCCGGTCAGGCTCAGGCGGACCCCCATGACCGTGGCGAGCTGGCGGACCACCGCGCCGGCGTCCAGCCGTGCGGCCCGGGGGAACTCGGTCACCGACCCACGGTACCGGCGGTGACTCCGCGCCCCGGACGCGCGTCAGCGTGCGGGACGGGTCACCGGGACGCTAACGCTAATGGTCTGGCCGTCCCGATAGTACGAATTCGGTAGCCGCACCGAGCTGTTGACATGCAGCCATCAGGCTGCCTATAGTTATGCAGTCCGATGGCTGCATATTTAGATGAGGCGATCCGTGATGGACGAGGTGTTCAGGGCGCTGGCTGACGCCAGCCGCCGCCAGCTGCTGGACAGCCTGAACGCCCGCAATGGCCAGACGCTGGGCGAGCTGTGCGGTCTGCTCGACATGGCCCGCCAGTCGGCCAGTAAGCATCTCGCGGTGCTGGAGGAGGCCAACCTGGTCACGACCGTGTGGCGGGGCCGCCAGAAGCTGCACTACCTCAACGCCGAGCCGATCAACGCGATCGCCGAGCGGTGGATCGGCCAGTACAGCCGCGAGCGCGTGCGCGCACTGGCGGACCTGAAACGAGCACTGGAGAACACGCCCATGGGACGACCCGAGTTCGTCTACACGACCTACATCAGCACCACACCGCAGCGCCTGTGGCAAGCGCTGACCGAGCCCGCCTTCTCCCGCCACTACCTCGGGCATGCGATCGAATCCGACTGGAAGATCGGATCCACCTACGTCTGGGACCAGGACGGCCTGAAAATCGAACATCCCGACCAGGTCATCCTGGAGTGCGAGCCCTACCGCAGGCTGGCGTTCACATTCCATACGTTCACGCCCGAGCTAGCCACGGTCGCCGGGCTTAGCGGGGACACGATCACGCGCGCGGCCGGTGAGCGGCGCTCGAAGGTCGCGTTCGACATCGAACCGCACGGAGACCAGGTCAAGCTGACGGTCGTGCACGACGACTTCGAACCCGGCAGCACCGTGCTCAAGCTCATCAACCACGGCTGGCCGGTCAAGCTCTCCAACCTCAAGAGCATGCTCGAGCAGTCACCTGGTGGCGGCGGACAGACTCAAGCAGCCGTAGCCAGCTAACACCCCTCCCGGATCTGCCCTCACTCATCCGGCCCCAGCCGAGGGTCCGCTCCCGCGCGCCCGAAATCAGCTCGCCAGCCCACACAAACCAATGTGCCTACACGCTAAGGAGCGGTTGCAATGGACGAGCACAACGCCGACGCGGCTCGCAGATGGAACCCAACCTGGACGCTCGCCGTCGCCTCACTCGCGCTGATGATGGCGTTCCTGGACTCTCTCGTGGTCACGACCGCCCTGCCGACCCTGCGGGTCTCGCTGCACAGCAGCCTCACCACTCTCGAGTGGACCGTCAACGCCTACAACCTCTCCTTCGCCTGCCTGCTCCTGACGGGGGCAGCACTCGGCGACCGCTTCGGCCGGCGGCGGATGCTCTGCACCGGCCTGGCGATCTTCACCGGAGCGTCCCTGCTCGCAGGATCGGCACCGACGACCGGCGTGCTCGTGGCCGCCCGGGCGATGCAAGGCGCCGGCGCGGCGATCATGGTGCCACTGACCCTCACTCTTGTCACCGGTGCGTACCCGCCCGAGCGGCGGGGATGGGCGATCGGCATCTGGGGTGGAGTCGCGGGCCTGAGCGGCGCGATCGGGCCGTTCATCGGCGGCGCCGTCGTGCAGACGATCGGATGGCACTGGATCTTCTGGATCAACCTGCCCGTCGGCCTGGCGCTGATCCCGATTGTGCTGCTGCGTGTCCGCGAAAGCCACGGCGGCCACCCACGCCTGGACATCCCCGGCGCCGGACTCGCCACCACCGGGCTGTTCGGGATCACCTGGGCCATCGTCCGCACGAACACGGCCGGCTGGGGCAGCTCCGAGGTCATCGCAACGTTGATCGCCGGTCTCGCTGTGGTCGGGCTGTTCGTGCTCTGGGAGCGGCGCACTACCCACCCGATGCTCTCGCTTGCGATGTTCCGGCAAGCGAGCTTCACCGCTGCCAACGGCATCAGCTTCTGCCTGTTCGCAGGACTGTTCGGCGCCCTGTTCCTGATGTCCCAGTTCCTCCAGACCGCGCAAGGCCGCAGCCCGCTGCAGGCAGGCGCCGAGCTTCTCGTCTGGAGCGCGACCGGACTCTTCGTCGCGCCGATCGCCGGCCGCCTCGCCGGCCGCCACGGCAACCGGCCGTTCATGCTCGCCGGCCTGGTGATGCAAACGGCGGGCCTGGCATTCCTTGCGATCATCGCCCGCACACATACCCCATTCCTGGAGATGGCCCCGCTGCTGCTCATCGCCGGCGCCGGCACCGCAATGGTGTTCCCTACCGTGGCGAACGAGGTCATGGCATCGGTAGCCCCGCACGAGACCGGCATCGCCTCCGGAACCAACAGCGCGCTACGCGAGCTCGGAGGCGTCTTCGGCATCGCCGTGCTCGCCTCCGTCTTCACCCGTCCCGGCGTCTACAGCTCACCAGACACGTTCGTCGCGGGCTTCAGGTCAGCACTGTGGGTCGCCGTCGCCTTCTCGGCGGCCGGGATCCCTCTCGCCCTATCAATCAAACATCCGTTGCCCTCGGCCGTCCCGGCCGGACCAGGCACGCCAGCGCGAGGCCCAGAACTATCGCCTTCCCCCGTCCCCGTCCAGCCGGCCGCGATGCCACAGGCTGGATGAGTGCCGGCATGGCAGCGATGCTGTGACCTCCGACCCGGAAAGAGAAAAAGGGTGATGCCAGATGGTGAAGCACAAAGTCGCGACACGCGAGGAGTGGCTTGCGGCTCGCAACCAGCTGCTTGCGAAGGAGAAAGAATTGACGCGCCGCGGCGACCAGCTCGCTGCGGCGCGGCGCAACCTCCCCTGGGTGCCGATCGAGAAGGAATACCGCTTCGGCACCGACAACGGGCCCAAGACGCTGCCAGAACTGTTTGACGGGCGCTCGCAGCTGATCGTCTACCACTTCATGTTCGGCCCGGCCTACACGGCCGGCTGCCCGACCTGTTCCTCGGCGGCGGACACCTTCAACGGCGCCGTACCCCACCTGAACGCCCGCGATGTGACCTTCACCTGTATCTCGCGGGCTCCGCTGGACAAACTCCAGGCCTACAAGCGGCGGATGGGCTGGAGCTTCCCGTGGGCATCCTCACACCGAAGCGACTACAACTTCGACCTTGAGATCTCACGGCCGGAAGAGGTAACCCGCGAGCTCCTGGCCGGCAGCGTCCCCCCAGTTGCCGCCGAACTGGCGCAGCAGTGTGGGACCGAGCCCGCGGCATATCTGTCTGAGCAGCCGGTGATGAGTACTTACGCGCTCGAGGACGGGACCGCCTGCCTGACCTACTCCACGACCGCCCGCGGGCTGGAGTTCATGATGGCCTACTACGGCTTCCTCGACCGCGCCCCGCTGGGCCGTAACGAGGGGGACGCGCCCATGCGGTGGCTGCGTCGCCACGACGAGTACGGAACGCGAACTTAGCCGCGCCGAACGCGCGTCAGCGTGCGGGACGGGTCACCGGGACCGCGTAGCCGGTGTAGTTCTCGGCCAGCGAGGTCGCGGCCGCCCGGGAGGTGGTGACGTAACGGAGCTGGGAGAGCTGCAGCTGGGTCTCCATGGCGTCGGCGCCCGGGGTGGCGTGCAGCATCGAGGTCATCCACCAGGAGAAGTGAGTGGACCGCCAGACCCGGTCCAGGCAGGTGGCGGAGTAGGCGTCGGCGGGCCCCCGGTCGCCCCGCAGCAGCCCGTCGAGCGCGCCGGCCAGCACGGCCACGTCGGCGAGGGCCAGGTTGAGCCCCTTGGCGCCGGTCGGCGGCACGATGTGCGCGGCGTCGCCGGCCAGGAACAGCCGGCCGAACTGCATCGGCGCGGTGACGAAGCTGCGCATCGGCGTGACGGCCTTGTCCAGGATGGGGCCTTCCTTCAGGTTCCATCCGGGCAGCGCGAACCGCTCCTGCAGCTCCCCCCAGATCCGGTCGTCCGGCCAGGCCGCGATGTCCTCGTCCGGCGAGACCTGCAGGTAGAGGCGGCTGACCTGGGGGCTGCGCAGGCTGTGCAGGGCGAAGCCGTGCGGGTGGTGGGCGTAGATCAGTTCGTCTGTGGAGGGCGGCACGTCGGCCAGGATGCCGAGCCACGCGTACGGGTAGCTGCGCTCCCACGTGGTCAGCAGGCCCGCGGGGATGGCGGGCCGGCAGATCCCGTGGAAGCCATCGCATCCGGCGATAGCGTCACATGTGACCTCATGCTTGACGCCGTCCGCGCTGGTGTACCGCATGACCGGCTGGTCGGTGTCGAGACAGTCCACTTCGGTGCCCGTCACCTCGAACTCAAGGGAGCCGCCCACGGAGATTCGTTGCGCTATGAGATCTTTGACCACCTCGGTCTGGGCGTACACGGTGACGGTGCGCCCGCCGGTGAGGTCGCGGAAGTCGATATGCTGCCGCTGCCCGGCGAACTGCAGGTAGATGCCGCCGTGCTCCAGGCCCAGCCGGTCCAGCCGGCCTGCCAGCCCGGCCTCGCGGAGCAGGGCGACGCTGCCGTCCTCGAGCACCCCGGCCCGCTGCCGTGCCTCGCAGTACGCCCGGCTGCGGGTCTCGATCACGACCGAGTCGATTCCGCGCAGCGCAAGTAGATGCGACAGCAGCAGGCCGGCCGGGCCGGCCCCGACGATGCCTACCTGGGTGCGCATGTCCTCTGGCCCTGCCTAGAAAGGATAGGGAGCGATCTCCCCGCGAACGGTGACCCAGCGGGTGTCGGTGAACGCGTCCAGGTTCGCGGTCCCGCCGAACCGGGCGCCGGTCCCCGAGGCGAAAATGCCGCCGAACGGGGTGTTGGGGGAATCGTCCACGGTCTGGTCGTTGATGTGCACGATGCCGGTCGGGATCCGGCGGGCCAGGTCAAGGCCGCGCATCACGTCGCCGGTCAGGATGCCCAGGGACAGGCCGTACTCGGTGTCGGCGGCGAGCTTCGCCGCCTCGTCCGCGGTGGAGAAGCGGATGACCGGGGCCACCGGCCCGAACACCTCGTTGGCGTAGGCGGGCATGGTGGGCTCGACGTCGGCCAGCACGGTGGGCTGGTAGAAGAGCCCCTCGTACGTGCCGCCCGCGGCCAGCCGGGCCCCGGCGTCCACGGTCGCGGTGACCAGGCCGTGGATCTTGTCGCGCTGCCGCTCGTCGATAATCGGGCCCAGGGCGACCTGGCCGGTGGCGGGGTCGCCGACCGGCAGGTGATCGGCCTTGGCCGCGAGGCGGCTGACGTAGTCGTCGTATACGGCCTCATGCACCAGGTGGCGGCCGGTGGTCATGCAGATCTGGCCCTGATGGAGGAACGAACCCCAAGCGCCAGCCGACGCCGCCTTGTCCAGATCCGCGTCGTCCAGGATGATCAGCGCCGAGTTGCCGCCGAGTTCCAGGTGGATGCGCTTGAGGTGCTGCCCGGCCAGTGCACCGATGTGGCGGCCGACGGCGGTGGACCCGGTGAACGAGATGACCCGGACCAGGGGATGGGTGATCAGCGCTTCGCCGGTGTCCGGGCCGCCGGGGAGCACATGCAGCAACCCCTCGGGCAGGCCGGCCTCCTCGAAGACCCGGGCCAGGACCACCCCGCCGCAGACGGCCGTGCGCGGGTCGGGCTTGAGCACGACGGCGTTGCCCAGCGCCAGTGCGGGGGCCACCGAGCGGATCGCCAGGATCTGCGGGAAGTTGAACGGGGAGATTACGCCCACCACGCCGACCGGCATCCGCTCGGCCCAGCTGAGGTGGGGGGACTCGCTCGGCAGAAGCTCACCGTAGGGTCGCGAGGGCAGCGTCGCGGCCTCGTAGACCTCCTCGGTCGCTACGTGCGTCTCGAACTGGGCCGCGGGGACGATCTTGCCGCCTTCCCGGATGCTCCAGCCCTCGATCTCCTCCGCGTTGGCCTTCCAGATGTCACCAGCCCGGCGGAGGATGGCGGCACGCTCGGTGTACGGCAGCGCGGCCCAGGCGGGCTGAGCCGCCGCGGCCGCCGTGGCGGCCGTGGCGACGTCGGCGGGCGAGGCGATGCCCACCCGGCCTATTTCCGCTCCGGTGGCCGGCTCGATGACCGCGGCGTCTCCGCCACTGGCCTGCTGCCAGCCTGCGGAGTAGACCTTGCCCGACCAGATCGATTCGTCAATGAACGTCACCGGATGCTCCTCAACGTCTCGTGCGCACTACGAACATCAGTTCTGAGTACGAACACGCTGAATCTAAGTGATGCCATAGCGAGTGTCAACGCGATCATGGGAACCTGCAATTCAGCCGGAGCGCGCCGCTTCGTAGGTGTCGATAGCCAGGCCTAGCTGCGCGAACTTCTGGGTGTATTCGACCGGCGCGACACCGGGCGGGGTGGGCGGCCGGTTCGGGTCCTGGTACTGGTCACCGAGGTTGGAGAACACGGCGGTGATGTAGTGGCGGTCCGCCCGGCCGGGCAGGGACGTCACGATGCCGGCGTCCGCGCCTGAGTTCGATACCCACCCGGGCTTGTGCGCGAAGGTCACGTGCGCGGTGTGGTTGCAGGGCTGAACGTCCTGGCCGAAGTAGTTGCCATCGACGGTCACGGTGCCGTCAGGGGCGATCCACCGCTGCGCGATGACCTGAGGGATGCCCGGCGCGGGATAGCCGGCCCCGCAGTAGTTCGGCGTCGACAGCATCCAGTTCCAGCCCTGCTGGCCGAGCTCGTGCCTGACGAGCCGGCGGGCTGACGGGCTCAGGATCGCGCTGGTCACTGGCGTGCCACCCGGGGCGGTCCACAGGGTGCCCGGAGCGCCGTTCGAGGACCAGGTCAGCGAGGCGTCTATGTACCCCCCGACGGTGTTGCTCGACGCGGGGCCGCACAACGAGCTCACCTGCGTTGGCTGGTAGTTGTAGACGTCGTCCAGGCTGATCTCCCCGCTGTCCACCAGCCGCAGGACGCCGAAGTTCACTATCAGCTTCAGGACCGACGCCGGATAGGGCAGCATGAAATCAATCGGCGCGGTCTCGCGGCCGGGCACCACATCGATGGTTCCCTGGGCGTGATTCGTGTACCAGCCGGCGTCATCCCATTGGCGCCAGCATACGTCGGTGGTATGGAAATCCTGGTCAACCGGTACCACGATTCCGTGCGGGTACTGCGGGCTCATCAGCACGGTGCCGGACGAGATGATCCGGCCCGCCTTGTCCAGCTCGAGAACGGTGGCGTCTATCTGCGGCTGCTGGACGATCGGCTGGGCGGCGCTGGCCTTGGTGGCGTATATGCGGGCGCGCTGCTGAGACGTGACAACGTTCTTATTGACGCCGGTGGGAAGCGCCTTTGATGCCGCCGAACCAGGCGGCGCCAGGTCCAGGACCTGCTGGAACTGCAGCTGGTCCATGGTCCGCCGCAGTTCCTGGGCGATGGGGGTCACCGGGCGGCCAGGCCCACTGGCTGCGGCCATCGGTGTTGACGCCGCCCGGGCGGCCAGGCCGGATGGGACCGACATTAAACCGGCGGCCGCTACCGCGAGCAGCGCGCCGAGCCTCCGTTGATTCATTGGGCTCTCCGTTCGTGGCTGACGTGGGTGCATGCCAGAACACGGGCCGGGCTAGTAGCCTCGGATCACGTCACGGCCGAAGCGGGCCATCTCCTCCCGTTGCGGGGAGAACTGCAGCAGCATCAAGCCCACGCCCGCCTGCTCATAGGCGCGCAGCCGGTCGATGATCTGATCCGGCGTGCCGATCAGCCCGCTGCGCAGTCCCCGGTTGGAGACGCTGTACTCCTCCACCGAGATGCGCGACTCAAGCTGCGACCCTTCGACGAAGTCCTGGTAGGAGGCGTAGGCCTCGGCGGAGGAACGGACATCGAGGATCCGGCCAAGTTCGGCCTGCGCCTCGGCCTGGGTGTCCCGGCAGATCACGTAGCCGGACACGCCGAAGGCCAGCGGGGGCCCGCCGGCCGCCGCCCGCCGTGCCGTCAGGTCGGCGACCTTGGCCGCGATCACCTCGGGGGAGTCCCCGTGCATCACATAGGCGTCGGCCTGCTGCGCGATCACTTCCTTGGCTTTCGGTGACTCGCCGCCCATGTAGACGGGGGGCCGCCGGGCCGGCTTGGGCTCCAGCACCGTGCCGGCCAGGTGGTAGAGCGGGCCTTCGTGGGTCACCGTGTCCTCGCGCAGCAGCCGGCCGAGCACGTCGAGCCATTCCTGTGTGCGCGCATACCGGGCGTCGTGCACGTCGAACGGCGCGCCGTACTGTGCGGCCTCGTCCTTCCACCAGGACGACACCACGTTGAGCGACAGCCGGCCGGGTGCGATCGTGTCCAGGGTGGACAGCGCCTTGGCGGTCAGCGCCGGTGAGTGGTAGTTCGGCCGCACGGCGAGCATGAGCTCGAGCCGCTCTGTCACCGCCGCTACCGCCGGTGCCAGCGTCCAGCAGTCCAGCGACGGCGCATGATGGCCCTTGATGTCGTTGAGGTTCAGCTCGGCGATCAGGGACAGGTCGAAGCCATGCTGCTCGCTCTCGATGGCGAGGTCACGGAGATAGGGCCAGGCGATGCTCATGCCCTCGTCGCGGACGTTGCGCAGCCAGCCGCCGAAGATGGGCATCCAGTACCCGAATCTCATCCGCCGCCTCCTTGGGCGAGGAGCCGGCCGAAGAAGGCCGCCACGGCCGGGAGGGCCGGCCGTGGCGCGACCGCCTCGATCCCCGCGTTGTAGTTGGTTGTCGTATTCACGTCGTAGGTGACCAGCCGGCCATCCACCGTCTCGATGAACTCGAAGCCGGCGATCTCGATGCCGTGGCGGCGGGCGAAGTCCAGATAACGGCCGATGATCGGGTGGTCGAAGCCGTCACGCAGCGCGAACAGCCCGGTCCCGGCGGCCTGATCCGCCGCGCAGGCGTCCGCGGGGCAGAGCTCGAAGCCGCCCCGGGCCGTGTCCGCCTGGATCGCGTACACGTACTCGCCGCCGACCACCTCCACCCGCGTGATCACCGGCTCGGCGGCCCGCAGGTACTCCTGCAGCAGCGTGATGCCATCCACCGGGGCGGCGTACCCAGGCGAGGAGACGTAGCCGGCGAATTCGTCGTGGCTCTCGAACAGCAGCACGCCGAGGCCTTTGCCGCCCTGATTGTGCTTGCTGATGAACGGGACCGGCAGTTTCCTGGCCGTGGCCACCAGGTCGGCCGACCCGGCGACGGCCACTGTGCGCGGCACATCGAAGCCGGCCGCGCGCAGCGCCGTGAGCTGGGCCGCCTTGCTGACCTCGATCTCGAGGACCCGCCTGCCGTTCACCACCCGCCGGCCGTGCGACTCAAGCCAGCCGAGCAGGGCGCGGGCGTGATCCTTGGCGTGCGGATGGCCTCTGGTGTGGGCAGACGCGCTCATCCGGGACCAGAACACACCGCCGGGCGGCTCGTCGCCGAGATCGACCGCCCCATCGCCCAGCAGCCACTGCTCGTGCGGTACCCCCGCCTCGTCGAAGGCGGCCGCCAGCGGCGCGTACCAATCCGGATTCTCGTGGAGTACGTGCACCTTCACCCGGGACCTGCCTTCGCGCGGCCAACCTGTCAGGCACAGCGTAGGGGGTCGCCCGGCCGGCGCCGGCCGGCGCCCAGCCGGCGTCGGGCCGGCCATGGGTGAACAGGAAAGCCGAGCGTACAGCCCTGCTGACGGGCGAACTGAGACCCGAACTTGTCCCCGGCATTTCTACCCATCGGCTCGCTGGCGGGGTAAGGTCCGTCAATCAGCCCCCTGCCCCACATGAGCAGTTCATCCGGGAGCCGCCGGGACAGTATGCCTGCGGTCCTGACCAGCGCACGCCAGCCGCGGACCGGGCGATGCCGTGACCCGATCACGTGATTAAGGGGTGAGACGATGGTGATGGCCGAGCTTCTGCGCACTGAGGAGGTGGCCGAGGCCGACCGCTTCGCTCAGTGGCGGCACTGGATCTCGAGTACCTTCGTCCCGATGGAGTGTGCCCGGGTGAGCCGGCGGCCGTTCAGCGGCGAGGTGGCCCACTGGACGCTGGGTGACCTGCAGGTGTCGCGGGTGGATGCGGACGCGCACACGGCGTCGCGTACCCGGCGGATGATCTCGGCGAGGGACGAGGACTGCTACAAGGTCGGGCTGGCCGTCCGCGGATCCTCCCGGCTGGCCCAGCGTGACCGCGAGGTGCTGCTCAGCCCGGGGGACCTGGCCATCTATGACTGCCGGCGTCCGTACACGATCTCGTTCCCCGAGGAGAACGAGATGTTCTTCCTCATGTTCCCGTGCGACCGCTTGCGGTTGCCCCCGGCCGCCGTCGACCAGGTCCTGGCCACCCGGGTGTCCAGCAGCGAGAGCACAGGATCCCTGGTCGCGCCGTTCCTGCGCCAGCTGGTGGGCAATCTGGAGCAAGCGGGCGACTCGGTGAACCGCCGGCTCGCGGAGAACGTGCTCGACCTGCTGGCGACGCTGTTCGGGGAACGCGCGGGGGGGCAGCCCACCGATCCGGAGGTCGTACGGCGGTCGCTGCTGCTCGCGGTGTGCGGATGGATCGACGAGCACCTGAGCGAGCCCGGCCTCGACCCGGAAGCGATCGCCCGCGCCAACCACGTTTCCGTGCGTTACCTGCACAAGCTCTTCCACGACCAGGGCACGTCAGTGGCCCGCTGGGTGCGCGAGCGGCGACTGGACAACTGCCGCCGTGACCTGGAGGATCCCGCCCTGGCCGAGCGGGGCGTGCTGGCCATCGCGCGGCGCTGGGGCTTCGATGACCCCGCGCACTTCTCCAAGATCTTCAAGGCCAGCTATGGCGAGCCACCCGGGCAGTACCGCCAGCGCGCGGACGCGAAGGACCGCCGGCAGCCCGCCCCGGTTATCTGACATCCAGCGGACTGGCGTCCGTGTGCTGGCGTCAGCGTGCCGGCATCCCGTGCGCTGGCATCCAACGCGCGGGCACTGTGTGACAACCTGCCCCGTGGCCGCTGCCGCAATGCTTCATACCAGGCAATGGCGCACAGGAGGTTACCCCAGTGAGTCAAGACGATGACATGGCACCGCCGGCGACCGCGCTGGGTGCCCCCGCGCTGAGCCGTCGCGCTTTCGTGGGCCTGGCCGGAGCGGCCGGGCTGGGTTTCGCGGCTGGCTGCAGTACCGGCCTGAAGAGCTCAGGCGGCTCATCCACCGGAACCCTCAAGATCGGTTTTGTCAGCCCCATGACTGGGCCGGATGCCGCCTTCGCCACGGCGAACCCGTTCGTGCTCAAGAAGGTACGGGAGGCGTTCGCCAAGGGCATGACCATCGGCGGAAAGAAATACCGGGTCCAGATCGTCACGGCGGACAGCCAGTCCAGCGACTCCCGCGCCGCCCAGGTGGCGCAGCAGCTGATTACCCAGGACAACGTGGACATCATGCTCACCACGTCCGCCCCGGAGACGGTGAACCCGGTCTCGGACCAGTGCGAGGCCGCGCACGTGCCATGCATTGGCACGATCGTCCCCTGGCAGTCCTGGTTCCTGGGCCGGGGCGGCAAGATCGGCGCCACCGCCGCGGCCTCCTCCTCCTTCAAGTACACCTACCTGTACTTCATCGGCCTGGAGAACGAACTCGCGGCGCAGGGGCCGGGCTGGAAGCTGATCTCGAACAACCACGAGGTCGGCGGGCTGTGGCCGAGCGACGCGGACGGCCAGGCGTTCCGCGGCGCGTTCACCAAGTCGCTCCCCGGCGAGGGCTTCAAGCTCTACGACCCCGGCCCGTACGCGGACGGCACCACCGACTTCACATCTATCATCAACAAGTACAAGGCGCACAATGTAGAGATCGTCTTCGGCTGCCCGCTGCCACCGGACTTCCTGACCTTCTGGAAGCAGTGCAACCAGGTCGGGTACACGCCGAAGATCGCCGCCATCGCGAAGGCGATCCTGTTCCCCAGCGTCGTGAACGCGCTCGGGCCACTGGGCAAGAACCTGGTGACCGATGCCTGGTGGACCCCGACCGTGCCGTATGCGTCCTCACTCACCGGCATGACCGCCCAGCAGTACGCGAACGAGTTCCAGGCGAGCACCGGCCAGCAATGGCAGCAGCCGATGTCGTTCAACTACGCCGTGTTCGAGATCGCCGCACAGGCGCTCAAGGCCGCAGGCGACCCGCACGACCACCAGGCCGTGGCGGCCGCTATCGGCCAGGCCACGGGTGAAGTGATCACCGGCAAGTTCGACTTCACCAACGGGCCGGTGAAGAACGTGTCCACCCACCCCGACTACATGGCCCAATGGCAGACGAGCAAGGACTCCAAGTTCATGTATGACCTGGTCATCGTCAACAACGCGGCGGACCCGTCAGTGCCGGTCACCGCCAAGCTCCTCGCGCTGTGACGCTGCTTCAGATCGAGGACGTACACCAGCAGTTCGGCGCCCTGCGGGTGCTGAACGGCATCAGCATGGCGGTGCCACAGGGCCAGGCACTGGGTGTGGTGGGCCCTAACGGCGCCGGGAAGACGACGCTGCTTGACATCGTGGCCGGCGGCCGCCGGCCCACCCGGGGCCGGGTCCACCTGGCCGGCCACGATGTGACGACGGCCTCGCCGGGCCACCGGACCCGCCGCGGGCTCGGGCGCACCTACCAGGTGCCCCGCCCCTTCGGGTCTATGACGGTGTTCGAGAACACGCTGGTGGCCGCCGCCCGGGGGGCGAACCTGCGGCGCCAGGCCGCGCACGAGGCCGCCTACGGCGCCCTGGTCCGCACCGGGCTGGCCGGCCAGGCCAACGTGGCGGCGCACCGGCTGACCCTGCTGGAGCGCAAACGGCTCGAACTGGCCCGGGCGCTCGCCACCGGGCCCTCGGTGCTGCTGCTGGATGAGATCGCCGGAGGCCTCACCGAACCCGAGACCGACGCGCTGATCGGGACCATCAGGGCGGTGCACGCGGCGGGCACGACCATCGTCTGGGTGGAGCACATCATGCGGGCACTGACCCAGGTGGTGGAGCGGGCGGTGTGCCTGGCCGACGGCCGGCTGCTGTTCGATGGCACCGCCGGGGATATGCTCGCCGACCCCGCCGTCCAGCGGGCCTACCTCGGCGGGTCGGTCGGATGAGCGCCCTGGCCATCGCTGGCCTCGACACCGGGTACGGGGACTTCCAGGCTCTGTTCGGGGTGAACCTGGAGCTGGCCGCGGGGGAGACCGTGGCCCTGGTGGGGGCGAACGGGGCCGGGAAGTCCACTCTGCTGATGACCATCGCCGGGGCGCTGCGGCCGTGGCGCGGGTCGATCACCCTGGACGGCACCGACATCACCCAGCTGCCCGACTACCAGCGGGCACGGGCCGGCGTGGTGCTCGTGCCAGAAGGACGGCGGCTGTTCCCGAGCCTGTCCGCCGAGGAGAACATCCTCATCCCGGCCGGCCGCGACGCGGGCCCGTGGACGCTGGAGGCCCTCTACGAGCTGTTCCCGATGGTCGCGGCGCGCCGCTCACACCGGGCGGCGCTGCTGTCCGGCGGCGAGCAGCAGGCCGTCGCGATCGCCCGGGCGCTGGCGGCCAATCCCCGGGTGCTGCTGCTGGACGAGGTGTCGCTGGGTCTGGCGCCCGCAATAGTCGACGCCTTCTACCGGCTGCTGCCCCAGATCCAGGCCTCCGGGGTATCGATCCTGCTGGTCGAGCAGGACATCGACCGGGCGCTGACGGCCAGCTCACGGGCCTTCTGCCTGCTGGAAGGGCGGGTGGTGATGACCGGCGAGAGCGGCTCGCTGGACCGGGATGCCCTCATCGCCGCTTACTTCGGCGCGCCCGCCGGGCCGCCCGGCACGGATCCGGTGATGCGGACATGACCTGGGTCAACGACCTGTTCCAAGGCATCTTCCTCGGTGGCGCGTACGCGCTGACCGCAGTCGGCCTGTCGCTCATGTTCGGGGTGATGCGGCTGGTCAACCTGGCTCACGGCGACCTCGCCGTATGTGGCACCTACCTCGTGACCACGATCATGGCCGCCACCGGCGTGCCGCTGTGGGCCGCCATGCTGATCATGGTCCCGCTGGCGTTCGGCCTGGGCGTGCTCCTCCAGCTAAGCATCTTCGGCCGGGCCCTGCGGACCGGGCCGACGGCGCCGCTGCTGGTGACGTTCGGCCTGTCGGTCATGATCGAGAACCTGCTGCAGCAGGTCTACTCGGCCAATACCAGGGGAGTGGGCGCGGGCAGCCTCGATGTGGCCGCCATCCGCCTCGGTGCCCTGGTGCTGCCCTGGCTCGCGATGCTCAAGCTGATCCTCGCGCTGGTGGTCATCGGCGGGCTGAGCGCCCTGCTCCGGCTCACTGCATGGGGCCGCCGGGTCCGTGCCACCTCCGACGACCTGGCGGTAGCCCGGCTGCAGGGAATCCGCGTCCGGCCGCTGTTCGCCTCGGTGACCGGGATCGCGATCGCGGCGGCCGCGCTGGCCGGCACCCTCAACGCGGTCACCACCGGGGTCTACCCGACGCTGGGGGCACTCACGTTGATCTTCGCGTTCGAGGCGGTGATCATCGGTGGGCTGGGCTCGCTGTGGGGCACGCTGCTCGGCGGGATGCTGCTCGGCGTCACCCAGGTCCTTGTCTCCCAGGTGAGCGTGCCCTACGCGACGCTCGCCTCCCAGCTGCTGTTCCTCGTGGTGCTGGCGGTGCGCCCGCACGGCCTGCTCGGCACCCCCCAGGCAGCGGCCTGACCAGGAGAAATGATGGCACCAAGACGCTCCCGTGCGGCACTGGCCAGCCCGGTGATGACACCCCCGGCGGCAGCGGCAGGCGTGGCGGTGAGCCGGTGGAGCCCGGCCGCGACGGTCACCACGGCCGCCTCCGGGATTGCCCTGGCCGTGCTCGCAGTGCTGCCCTATCTCGCCGGGACCGGCATCACCCAGGCGCTGGTCACCCTGTTCCTGCTGGTCAGCATGGCGGCACTGTGGAACCTGCTGGCCGGCTACGCGGGGATGATCTCGTTCGGGCAGCAGGCCTACCTGGGCATCGGCGCCTACGTCGTGTACCTGGTGGGCAAGGCGGGGGTGAGTCCCTTCGCCGGGATCGCGGTCGGCGCCGTGGCCTGCGCCATCGCCGCGGTGCCCATCTTCGCGCTGCTGCGTCCCCTCACCGGCGGGTATTTCGCGGTAGCGACCTGGGTGGTCGCCGAGTGCCTGTTCCTCTATGTCACCAACCAGCTGTGGCTGGGCGGCGGCACCGGCGTCGGCCTGCAGCAGCTGTCAGCGATGTCGCCGGTGATCCGCCAGGCCTACACCTACTGGACGGCACTGGTGCTGATGGCGGCCGCCGTGGCCGGCGTCTACCTGCTGGTGCGCAGCAGGTTCGGGCTGGACAGCCGGGCCACCCGCGACGAGCCCGCGGCGGCGGCCGCGATGGGCGTCGAGGTGCCACGCACCCGCTGGCTGGCCTACGTGCTCGCGGCGGTGGGCTTCGGGGCGGTCGGCGGCATGCTGCTCATCAACACCCTGTACATCGACCCCGCCTCGGTCTTCAACGTGAACTACAGCGCCGACATGCTGTTCATGGTGGTGATCGGCGGCCTCGGGACCATGGAGGGCCCGATCATCGGGGCGGTCATCTTCTTCCTCGTCCAGCAGGAGTTCGCCCGCTACGGGGCGTGGTACCTGATCGCGATCGGCGCCGTCGCGGTCGGGGTGGTGCTCGCCGCTCCCGGTGGCTTGTGGGGCGAGATCGCCGTGCGGCGAGGCTGGTCGCTGCTGCCGGTGGGGTACCGGGTGCGGGCCGCGGGCCCGGCACCGGCACCGGCACCGGCCCCGGCGGCCGGCGGTGACCCCCGTGACTGACGGCCGGTACACGACGAGAGCGGGAGACACCGCATGGCTCGGCTAGACAACAAGGTCGCCTTCATCACCGGTGGTGAAAGCGGCATCGGCCTGGCCACCGCCCGCCTGCTCGTCGCGGAGGGCGCGCGGGTTCATATCGCCGGCCTCGTCAAGGACCGGCTCGCCGCCGCCGCCGCCGAACTGGGCACCGGGGCGGCCAGCTGGAGCATTACGGACGTCACCGAGGAGGACCAGGTCGTAACGGCATTGCGGCAGGCGGCCGACCGCTTCGGCGGCCTGGACATCCTGTTCAGCAACGCCGGCATCAGCGGCGATATCGCCCCGATCACCGAATACCCGGTCGATGTCTTCCGCCGGGTGCTCGACGTCCATGTGCTCGGTGCGTTCCTGCTGCTCAAGCACGGGCTGCCAGGCTTGCGGGACGGCGGCAGCGTGATCATCAACTCCAGCGTGGTCGGGCTCACCTCCGACGGCGGGATCTGCGGGTACGCGACCGCCAAGCACGCGCAGGTTGGCCTCATGCGTACAGCGGCGAAGGAGATGGCGCCGCGCGGGATCCGGGTGAACACGCTGCATCCCGGGCCCACCGACACGGACTTCCAGCGTGCCATCGAGGTCACCGCCACGGGCGCCGCGCCGGACGTGGCGGCACGCATCTTCGAGACCCGGATCCCGCTGGCCCGTCATGCCAGCCCCGAGGAGATCGCGCGCTCGGTGCTCTACCTGGCCAGCTCGGACAGTTCGTTCGTGACCGGCAGCACCCTGACCGTCGACGGCGGCATGCATATCTAGTGGTCTGCGCTAGCCCGCAGTTCCCGGGCCGGCGGTCGGCGCGACGGAAATCGGCCCGCCGGAATGAAATCGATTGTTAACTACTTGGGGAATGCGCCACTAAGTCATGACCTGTCATGTAATGCTCGGTCTTAAGGCTGGAAGTCGCGAGAGGGCGCGGGGGGTCCGCGCCATGGGGGGGTCCTGGGGCTGATGGTGGTCGTCCACAACTTTTCGTACGGGCTGCTGACGCCTGCCCTGGGTTACGTCATGTCGTGCCTGGGCTGCTTCCTGGGCCTGCGGTGCACCACGCGGGCCCGGGCCCTGCAGGGTGCTTCCCGCGTCCGCTGGCTGCTGCTCGCGGCCGTATCCATCGGCGCCGCGGGAATCTGGGGCATGCATTTCGTGGCCATGCTCGGGTTCAGCATCCCGGGCCAGAGCATCGGGTACAACGTGCTGGTCACGATCGCCAGCATGCTGATCGCGGCCGTGGTGGTGAGCGTCGGCCTGCTCATCGTGGGATTCGGCGGCGATGGGCAGGGCCCGCTGATCACCGGTGGCCTGATCATCGGGCTCGGCGTGGCCAGCATGCACTACATCGGCATGACCGCGATGCGCATGCCGGACATCATGCGCTACAACAACGGCGTGGTAGTCCTCTCGGTGATCATCGCCGTCGTCGCGGGGACCGCCGCGCTCTGGGCCGCGCTGCGGCTGCACACGGTGTGGTCGACCCTGGTCGCATCCTTGATCATGGGCGTGGCCGTCAGCGGGATGCATTACACGGGCATGGCGGCCATGCACGTGTATGCCGGCACGGCGGCCAGCGGCATGGCCGGAATGCACGGCGGCGCCAGCGCAACGTCCTTCCTGCTGCCGCTCATCCTCGGTATCAGCGTCCTGACGTTCGTGCTGACCGCGGTCATCTCGCTGTCACCGACCGCGGCGGAGATCCGCGAGGACGCCGAACTGATGGCGCGCATCGCCAGGAACCGCAGCGGGCAGCCGGGACACGACTCCTCCAGGAGTTTAACTGCCCGCTCACCGGCGGCACCCTGACCGTTCTGGCCGGCCCGCTCAGGCCGTAGGGCCACTGCCCAGCCAGCCGCGCCGTTTGAAGAGGATGAGCAGGAGCACGAGGGCGGCCAACCACCACGGTCGCCGGCTCCGCCCACCGCCGTTTGAGATAGCCGCGACGGTCGGGGGTGATCGCCAGGCGGACCAGGTACTCCACCAGCAGGATGGCCCAGAGCAGGAAAAGGGTGCCGACCAGCAGGATGGAGGCCGAGCCGTTGAGGTCCGTCGTGAGCACGACGATGGCGATGATCAGCCAGGCCATCCCCAGGAGGGCCATCGGGTACTTCGTGACCCGCTCGATGCGATCGACGAGGTCGTGACGCCCGCCTGACGGCTTGACCCCGGCGATAATCTGGCGTCGTCGTTCCTCCCTGCGTTCCTTCTCCTCCAGGCGCTGCCACTCCAGCTTCTCCAGCCGCTGGATGCGCTCGATGGAAGACGGCTTCTTCTCGGCCGTGGTGCCTCCTGGAGCGGTTCTCACGTCGGTGGAGTCCTCATAGTGAGACGAAGATAGCGGGTGGGGGGTCGCGGCCGTCACCAGGAAGGAGATACGTGAAGCTGCTGGTACTGGGGGCCGGCGAGGTGCGTGATCTGCTGCCCTACGCCGAGTGCGCGGACGTCATGCGCGAGGCGCTGGTGGGGCTCGCCCGCGGCGAGGCCTATCAGCCGCTGCGCACGGTCATCCGGCCGCCGGGCGGCGACGGGCTGATGGCGCTGATGCCGTCCTTCCTGGCCGGTGAGGATCCGGCCTACGGGCTCAAGGCGATCTGCATCTTCCCCGGCAACCCGGCCCTGGGCCAGGACGCGCACCAGGGCGGTGTGCTGGTATCCAGCGCCAGGACCGGGGAACTGCTCGCCTTGCTGAACGGATCGGCGCTGACCGAGATCCGCACCGCCGCGGTGTCCGCGGTCGCCACCCGCCTGCTGGCCCGGCCGGACGCGGACATCCTGGCCATCATCGGTACCGGCGTCCAGGCCCGGGCGCACGCGCTGGCCATCTCGGCCACCCGGCCGCTGGCCGAGATCCGGCTGGCGGGCAGGCGGCCGGGCGCCGCCGCCCGGCTCGCCGGCGATCTCCGGGACCGGCTGGCGGTTCCCGTCCAGGCGTGCGATGACGCCGCGCAGGCGGTGGCCGGGGCGTCCATCGTGGTGACCGCGACCTCATCAGCCGGCCCGGTGCTGCGGCGGGGCTGGCTGGCCGGGGGGACGCACATCAACGCGGTCGGGGCATGCCTCCCGGCGGCCCGCGAGATCGACACCGCGACCATGGCCGACGCGGCGCTCTTCGTGGACAGCCGTGAGTCCGCGGCCGCTGAGTCGGGGGATTTCCTGCTCGCCCAGGCCGAGGGGGCCATCGACGCGGGACACATCCGTGCGGAGATCGGCGAGGTGCTCACCGGCGCCGCCCCGGGGCGGCGTGACGCCCACGAGATCACCCTGTTCGAGTCCCTGGGCCTGGCCGTGGAGGACCTGGCCGCCGCCGCGCACCTGTACCGGAAGGCATCTCAGCTCGGCGCCGGCACCTGGGTGGAGTTCTGAGCGCCCCGGGCAATTACGCGTGAAGTGTGATTACCGCGTAAGAATGAACCATGAGCAAGCAGCCGACCTCCCCGCCGCCCGGAGACAAGCCAGTCCCAACGGCCCCCCCGCCGCCGCCCGCCTGGCGGCACTGGCTGTGGCCCGCCGCCCTTCTCGTGATGGTGGTGCTGTACCTCTTCCTGCCGGCCATTCACGGTACGCAGACGGTCAGCCTCACGTACTCGCAGTTCATCTCCGATGCGAACGCTCACAAGGTCAAGGACGTCACGTTCCAGAGCAGCAACAACGGCTCGAACACCACGGTCACCGGCACCCTGACCAGCGGTAAGAGCTTCACCACGGTGATCCCAGGCCAGCCCACGTCGACGTTGAGCTCCCAGCTGACGGCGGACGGCGTGAAGAGCGTCACCGCTCTCCCGTCGGGCGCCTCGTTCGGCACGCAGTTGCTGTCCTGGGCGATCCTGCTGCTCCCGCTGATCTTCGTCTTCTACCTCTTCCGGCGGCTCTCCCGGGGCGCGGCCGGGCCGCTGCAGGGTGTCCTGGGCGTGGGCAAGTCCAAGGCCAAGATCTTCGACGAAGAGCGCCCGCAGACCAAGTTCAGCGACGTCGCGGGGTATACGGGAGCCAAGAAAGAGATCGCTGAGGTGGTGGACTTCCTGAAGAACCCGGAGCGCTACCGGCGGGCCGGCGCCATGGCACCGCGCGGGGTGCTGATGGTCGGCCCGCCCGGCACCGGCAAGACCCTGCTGGCCCGGGCCGTGGCCGGCGAGGCGGCGGTGCCGTTCTTCTCGGTCACCGGCTCCAGCTTCGTGGAGATGTTCGTCGGCGTCGGCGCGGCCCGGGTCCGTGACCTGTTCGCCGAGGCCCGCAAGCGGGCACCGTGCATCATCTTCGTGGACGAGATCGACGCCATCGGCCAGCGCCGGGCGGGCACCGGCCAGGTCGTCGCCAACGACGAGCGTGAGCAGACCCTCAACCAGCTGCTCGCGGAGATGGACGGATTCGAGATGACCCAGGGGATCGTGGTGCTGGCGGCCACGAACCGCCCCGAGGTCCTGGACCCGGCCCTGCTGCGGCCTGGCCGGTTCGACCGGCAGATCACCATCCCGCTGCCGACGCTCTCGGAGCGGGCCGCGATCCTCGCCGTGCACAGCCGGGGCAAGCGCCTGGGTCCCGATGTGGATCTGATGGTGGTCGCCCGCGGCACTCCCGGCTTCTCCGGCGCTGACCTGGCCAACCTGGTCAACGAGGCGGCGATCTTCGCCGTCCGGGACAACCGCGAGATCATCAGCGCGGCGGACTTCGCCGCGGCCAGGGACCGGATCCTGCTTGGCCGCCGGGAAGACTCCAACGTGCTGCTGCCTGAGGAGAAGTACGCCGTGGCCGTGCATGAATCCGGGCACGCCCTGGTGGCCGTGCTGTCGGAGCACGCGGACCCGGTCGCCAAGGTCACCATCCTGCCTGCCGGCCAGGCGCTCGGCGTGACCGAGCAGCTGCCGCTGGTGGAGCGGCACCTCTACGGCGAGGACTACCTCAAGCAGTCGCTGGCCGTCCGCCTCGGCGGCCGCTCGGCCGAACTGGTCGAACTAGGGCAGGGCTCCACCGGCGCGGCCAACGACCTGGCCAGCGCCACGGATCTGGCGACCAGGATGGTCCGCGAGTTCGGGCTGTCCGACGCACTCGGCCCGGTCGGGTACCCGGAAGGCGGGTCGGTGTTCCTCGGCGGCGGCGGCTCCGGGCTGTCCAGCAGGCCGTTTGCCGAGGCCACCCAGGCCATCATCGACACTGAGGTGTCCCGCCTGCTCCGTGAGGCCGAGGAGACCGCGGTCTCGCTGATCCGGACTCACCGCACGGAACTCACCGCGCTGACCAACCTGCTGCTGGAGAAGGAGACGGTTGACGGCGACGAGGTCTACGCCCTGGTCGGCGTGCCCATGCCGGAAAACCGGCAGGACGCGCACGCCATCGCGCCGGTCCGCGCCACCACCCCGGCCACCGCCCCGGCCGACGGCCTCGCCCACCGCGCCGACGCGGAAGGGGCAATACCGCGCACGGAAGGCTGACACGGGCCGCGCTACCCGGGCTGGCCTCGTGGCTGGACCCGGTAGCGCGGCCCGGCGTGGCCCGGTGGCGGGCCGGGCCCAGGCCCGCTAAGCTCACCCCATGCGATCCAGCCGCAGCCTTCAGTGGTGGCGCCGCCGGTAAGGCGGTCCTGGTTCGCATACCCAGAAGCGATCGCCCGGGCAACGGCGGTCGCTTCTCGCGTGTCGCTGGGTGCCTGGCCTGAGGCAGGGAGCCCCGGTGGACCCGGCAGCACAGCATGACCAGCAGCAAAGGACGGGCTTTGTCACCGCGGGTGGCGTCCGGGTGACCCGTACCGCCGAGCCGTTCAGCCCGTCCGCCCTGGCCACCATCTGCGCGGAGGTGGATGGCCGGCGTGGCGGAGTGCTCAGCTCCGGCATGGAGTACCCGGGCCGGTACAGCCGCTGGCACATGGCCTATGTCGACCCCTGCGCCGAGATCGTGGCCCGCGGCCGGCGGATCTCCGTGCGGGCGCTTAACGCCAGGGGTGAGGTGCTGCTCCCCGTCCTGATCCCCGCCCTGCTCCGGGCCGGGACCCCGGTCACGGCCGGAGCGAGCCTGCCGCCGGCCGGTGCCGAGGTGATCGTGCCCGAACCCGAGGGCCTGGTGGCCGAGGAGGACCGGAGCCGGCGTCCCACCGTGTTCTCCGCTCTCCGTGAGGTCATCGCCGCGTTCGCGAGCGGCGACCCGCACCTGGGCCTGTACGGCGCGTTCGGCTATGACCTGGCGTTCCAGTTCGAGCCGGTGACGCTCCGCCACGACCGCCCCGATGATCAGCGTGACCTGGTCCTGCACTTGCCCGACGAACTGTACGTACTGGACCGCAAGCGCGAGGAGGCGATCCGGTACCGGTACGAGTTCGCCGTCGGCGCGGCGTCCACCGAAGGGCTGCCCCGGGACACGCCCCCGGCGCCCACCCGCCGTGCCGCCCGGCCCGCTGAGGGCAGCGGCCGTCCGGGTGGCGTTGTGGATGATGATGGTATGGGTGCCGTGCCTGGCCCGCCCGTGCCCGGCCGCTATGCCCGCATCGTCGAGCAGGCCAGGGAGCGGTTCGCCCGCGGCGACCTGTTCGAGGTGGTGCCCAGCCACGTGTTCCACGGCCCGTGCGCCTCCCCGGCGGCCTTCTACGAGCGGCTGCGGGAGCGCAACCCGGCGCCGTATGAGTTCCTGTTCAACCTGGGGGAGGGGGAGTGCCTGGTCGGCGCCTCCCCGGAAATGTACGTGCGGGTGACCGGGGACCGGGTGGAGACCTGCCCGATCTCCGGCACGATCCGCCGCGGCGCCGATCCGCTGGAAGACGCCGCGAACATCCGCACGCTGCTCAATTCGGCCAAGGAGGAGTCCGAGCTGACGATGTGCACCGACGTGGACCGCAACGACAAGTCGCGGGTCTGCGTCCCCGGCAGCGTGACGGTCATCGGCCGGCGGCAGATCGAGATGTACAGCCGCCTCATCCATACCGTGGATCACATCGAGGGCCGGCTGCGGCCCGGCCTGGACGCGCTGGACGCGTTCCTGTCCCACATGTGGGCGGTCACGGTGACCGGCGCGCCGAAGACCTGGGCCATGCAGTTCATCGAGGATCACGAGGGCGGGCCGCGCCGCTGGTACGGGGGAGCGGTCGGGATGATCGGCTTCGACGGCGCCATGAACACCGGCCTCACCCTGCGCACCGCGCACATCCGCGACGGTGTGGCCGCGGTCAGGGCCGGCGCGACCCTGCTGTTCGATTCCGATCCGCTGGCCGAGGAACGGGAAACCGAGCTGAAGGCCCGGGCGCTGCTCGAGACGCTGGCGGAGGCCGGGACTCCAGCCCCGAAACCCCTTTCGACGCAACGAAACGCCGCCTCCCCGCCCCCCGCCACGGGTCCGGACGAGTTGCCTGGCCATGGCCTGCGGGTGCTCCTGGTGGATCATCAGGATTCATTCGTGCACACGCTGGCCAGCTATTTCCGTGAACAGGGTGCGCACGTGGCGACCCTGCGGGCCGGCCTTCCGCCGGCCGCGCTGGACGAGTTCGCCCCGGACCTGGTGGTGCTGTCGCCCGGGCCCGGGCGGCCATCCGATTTCGCCTGCACCGGCCTGCTGGCGGAGCTCGACTCGCGGGGCCTGGCCGCGTTTGGCGTGTGCCTGGGCCTGCAGGCGATGGTGGAGCACGCCGGGGGGGAGCTCGATCTGCTCCCGGAACCGGTACACGGCAAGCCGGGACTGGTGCTGCGCAGCGTGGCAGGCCCGCAGCCGTCAGCCGATGGGATGGCCGCTGGGATGGCGGATGGGACGCCCGCTGGGATGGCGGATGGGATGGCGGATGGGATGGCCGCTGGGATGGCCGCTGGGATGGCCGGCGGCTTGCTGGCGGGCCTGCCGCAGGAGTTCATCGCGGCCAGGTACCACTCGCTCTATGCGGCACCTGGCCAGGTCAAGGGGGGGTTCGTGGTGACTGCGATGACGCCGGACGGGGTCGTCATGGCGATCGAGGACGACGCGGCGGGGCGCTGGGCGGTCCAGTTTCACCCGGAGTCGATCCTGACCGCCTCCGGCAGTGTCGGGCATCAAGTGGTCGCGAACGTCCTCCGCCTGTGCCGCGCCCGCGCGGCCCGCACGCTAGTCCCGTGATCACGCTCGCCCATCGTGATCACGGAGGATTTCCGGGTCTATGTGTCCGGGATGTTCCGCGATCATGGACGACGGGCGCTGGGGCTGTCGGCGGGTCCCGGTAGTCTCGCGTGCCATGAGAAGTGTGCAGCCCGAAGTGTTCCTCGTGGCCAGGCCGTCCATCGACTACGGCGAGCTCGCCGCGTACCTGCGGGAGGTGGGCGGTACGGGCTGGCTGGAGCGACTCGACCGCGGCGAGTCGGCGAGCGACGCGGAAAACATCGCCGAGTTCGCCGGCAAGATGTGCTACCGGGCCTGGGAGCCGGGGCTGAACCCGAACGTCAGCCGGGTCCGCAACGACCACGAGGCGTACCTGCGGAACATCCTGAAGCAGTCCCACGGCTCGGTCCTGGAGCACGCCAGCTTCACCTTCGTGCTGCACAACGTCAGCCGCGTGCTGACCCATGAGCTGGTCAGGCACCGGCCGGGGACGGCGGTGTCACAGGAGTCGCTGCGCTTCGTCCGGCTGGACGACATCCCGTTCTGGTTTCCCGACTGGGCCCGCGAGGACCCGGAGCTGATGAAGCGCGCGACGGCCGTCGTCGAGCAACTGGAGGAGTTCCAGCACTGGATGGCCGGGCACTTCGGCCTGGACGAGGAAGGCACGGCGATGCAGGAGAAGAAGCACAAGACCTCGTTCATGCGCCGGTTCGCCCCCGACGGGGTGGGCACCGGGGTGGTCTGGACGGCTAACATCCGGACGCTGCGGCACACGATCGAGGCCCGGACCGATCCCGGTGCCGAGGAAGAGATCCGGCTCGTGTTCAGCAGGATCGGGGAGCTGATGCGGGCCGAGGCGCCCGCCCTGTTCGGCGACTACGAGATCACCGACGGTGCGTGGGTGCCGCAATGGCGCAAGGTCTGAGGCCCTGACCCGGCGCTCAGCTGTCCATGGTGTCGGGCTCGTCGAGGTGAATATGCTCACCGGACGTCCGGTGCCCGAGTACCCGCAGGGTGCCGCGGACCATGGCTTCCGGGCCGCTCACGAAGACCTCGCTGTCCAGCCAGGATCCGTGCCGCCGCACGATCTCTGGGAGCATGCCCCGCAGGCCTGCGAACCCGGGCTCGTGTGAGACCGCCGGGATCACCCGCAACGACGAGCAGGCTGACTCCAGCCGCCGCAGGTCGGGGAGGTCGTAGAGATCCTCCCGGCGCCGCGCGCCGAAGAACAGGGAGATGCTCCGGGCGGGGCGCGGGACCGCCGTGTCGGCGAGCCCTTCGATGATGGCCTTGATTGGTGCGAGACCGGTGCCGCCCGCCACGCACAGGATGTCACGGCTTGACCTGTCGTCCACGATCATGGTGCCCCGGGCCGGGCCGAGTACCACGGTGTCCCCGGGGACCGTTTCGTGCACGAGCTCCCCGCTCACCCGGCCCAGGGCGCGGACATGAAGGTCCAGCGATCCGTCGGGCCGCGGTGCGTTGGCGATCGAGTACTTGCGCCATAGTCGGGGCCACCTCGGGACCTGGACGGTCAGGTACTGGCCGGGCCGGTACCGCAGCGGCTGGGCTGGATCGGTCCGGATGGTCAGCACGGCGAGGTCGGGGCCGCGTAGGTCATGGCTGACCACTTCGCCGAGCCACCAGGCTGGCTCCGTCTCGTTGTCCCGCGCGGCCTGGGTCATGACCGTGGCGATGTGATCCAATGCCGTCTCCCAGGCGGACTGGGCCCGGGCGGTCCACAGGCCGCCGCTGAACGTGCGGAGGGTGGCGACGAGGATCTCGCCGATGGCCTGGTAATGGTTCTCCTGCACACCGAATTTGCGATGGTCGACCGCGAGCTGGCGGAGGTATTCGGCCAGGGCCTGCGGGTCGTCCGTGCTCCATACCGTGCGCGCCAGGGCGGTCAGGAAGTGCTTCCGCTGGATATCCATGGCGGGCGGGAACATTGAGCGCAGCTCGGGATTTGCCATGAACAGGCGGGCATAGAAATATCCTACGGCCTTTTCGGCTACGGGCTCTATGTGCGCGAATGACTGTTTCAGGATCGCGCAATCGATCTGGGTAATGCCGTCCGGGGCCCCGCCCGGATCGCTACCCACCGGGCCCGCCGGACCTGGGGAACCCGCGGCTGATGAGTCCGCAGGCGGCCGACCGTGCGGGACCACCACCCCCGGGGGCGCTGGCCACCCTCCCGGCGTCTCCTCCCGGAATCCGCCCCCTAGCGCAATCGCCACGTCTATTAGTGTGGCATCAGTGCCCGAACCCGACAAGTGATTCAGGGCAAGGCTGGATCAACGCTGCAGGCTACGGGGAAGTGCAATCGGCGCAACTACTATAGCGCTTAGTGAATGGCGCTCGGATGTGGTCAGTCAAAGCCCGACTGTACTCATTTGGCGCCACCCGGGCCACCGATTCCGCGTTAGCCGCGATGACCCGCGGGCTGCCACCAGGCGGGCGGCCGGGGTGCTCCCGGGAAATCCGAGGAGGCGGCGGTGATCAGCGGTGCTTTCCCGCCGAAACCAGCTGTGAAGGCATAGGATCAATGCCTCGCCGGCCGGGACATCCAGGGAGGAATCCTTCTCCCTCGACCCAGCATCGACCGCTGGCGGCTTGGGGGACGCATGGCCCGCGCGCTCATCGGGATCACCAGCCACATGGTGGCGGCGCGCTGGGGCGACCGGGTCCGTGAAGCTGTGCTGTCCCCGCAGACCTACTCCCGCGCCGTGGAGCGGGCCGGGGCCGTGCCGGTCCTGATTCCGCCCATCCCGCCGGGCGGGATACCCCGGCTGATCGAACGGCTGGATGGCGTGCTGTTCACCGGGGGCGAGGATGTCGATCCGGCGCTCTACGGCGCGGCCCGGCACGAGCGGACCGACGAGCCGGATGCCAGGCGGGACAGGTTCGAGCTCGCCCTGGCCCGCGCGGTCATCGAGGCGGGACTCCCGTTCCTCGGGATCTGCCGCGGCCTGCACGTGCTCAACGTGGCCCGGGGTGGCACCCTGGTGCAGCATCTCCCCGATGCTGTGGGGCACCACGGGCACGCCCCGGACCGGGCCCGGATGAGCTTCCACGATGTGCGGATCGAGCCTGCGAGCAAGCTCGGCAGGCTGCTCGGCGAGAAGATCAGCGTGCCGGGTTCGCACCATCAGGCGGTCGCACGGCTCGGTGACGGGCTCGAGGCGGCCGCGTGGGCCGACGACCAGGTAGTGGAGGCAGCTGAGTTCCGCGGCAACCCGTTCGGCATCGGCGTGCAGTGGCGCCCGGAAGAAGCTGATGACCTGCGGATTTTCGAGGCATTCGCGGAGGCCGCCGAGGCCGCCTGACCGCCCGGCCCGGCGGCCGGCCCGTCGTGCGGCCATGTCCGGGCGGCCTCAGAGGGGCCCGGGAGGCGCCGTCCTAGGATGTTCCGGTGACTTCAGCCGGGTACCTTCGATTTCCGCATGTCCACGATGATTTGCTCGCCTTCGTGGCCGAGGATGACATCTGGCTCGCCGCCGCCTCCGGCGGCCGGGCCTGGCGGGTCTCTGCCGACCGGGCTCCGGTCAGTCATCCGCGGCTGGCCCGGGACGGCGCCCTCCTGGCCTGGACAAGCTGGCGCGACGGGCCGCCCGAGGTGTACGTGGCCGGAGTCGACGGCGACGCTGGCCGCCGGCTCACCTACTGGAGCGACCCGGGCACCCGGACCTGCGGGTGGACGCCGGACGGTGAGGTCCTCGCGCTCACCTGCTCCGGGCAGGCCTTCGAAAGATTCACCTGGGCGCACAGCGTGCCCGCCGATGCGGGTGGGCCACGCCGCCTGCCCTTCGGCCCGGTCTCGGATCTGGCCCTGGAGCCCGACGCCCGCGTCTTGCTGAACGGCTCGTGGGGGCGCGACCCGGCGTTCTGGAAGCGGTACCGGGGCGGGACTTCCGGGCGCCTGTGGACGGCGGGAGCGGACGGCCCGTTCCAGCGGATACTGGCCGACGTGGCCGGCCAGTTCGCGAGCCCGATGCTGGTGCGGGACAGGCTGGTCTTCCTGTCTGACCATGAGGGGACGGGCAACCTCTACTCGTGCCAGCTCGACGGATCCGGACTGCTGCGGCATACCGACCACGACGGCAACTACGCCCGCCAGGCCAGCACGGACGGCAGCCGTGTGGTGTACCAGTGCGCGGGGGAGATCTGGATAATCGACCACCTCGAGCCGGGCAGCGAGCCGCGGCGGGTGGAGATCACTCTCGGCTCGGCGGCCGCGGCCCGCACTCCGCGGCTGGTGTCGGCGCAGGACCATCTGGGCGGCCTGTCCTGCGATACGACCGGCCGGGCCAGCGCGGTCGAGGTCCGCGGCACGGTGCACTGGCTCACCCACCGGGACGGCCCGGCCCGGGCCCTGGCCGTGACGCCCGATGCCCGGGCCCGGCTGCCCCGCGTGCTGGGCCGCACCGGTGACGTGGTCTGGGTCAGTGATGCCGGTGGCTCGGATGCGCTGGAGATAGCGCCGGGCGGCGGTCCCGGGCTCGCCGCCGCGGCCGTCCCCGCTCCGCCCCGCCGGCTCGCGGAAGGCGCGCTGGGCCTGGTCAGTGAGCTGGCCGCGGCGCCTGACGGGTCAACTGTGGCGGTGGCCGCCAGGGACGGCCGGCTGCACGTCGTCGACGTGGCGTCCGGGCAGGTGAGCCTGCTGACCCAGGCCCAGGACGGGCCGGTGACCGGGCTCGTCTACGCTCCCGACTCGGCCTGGCTGGCCTGGTCGCATCCTGGGCCGCGGCCGCTGGGCCGGATCCGCCTCGCCCGGCTGGCGGACGCGACCATCGTGGATGTGACCGACGGGCGCTTCAGCGACTCCGAGCCGGCGTTCACGACGGACGGGCGCTACCTGGCCTTCCTGTCGGTGCGCAGCTTCGATCCCATCTACGACGCGCACTTTTTCGACCTGTCGTTCCCGTTCGGCTCGCGCCCGTACCTGGTGGCACTGGCCGCTGGCACGCCGTCACCGTTCGCTCCCCTGGCGGAAGGCAGGCCGGTCGCGGACCGGCCGGGAGGAGGCCAGGAGTCTGCCCCGCCGGCCGAGGGGGGCCAGGACAGCAGTCGGCCGGACGGCGGCCGGGGGGACGGCTCAGCGCCGCCCGCGGTCGTGGTGGACTCCGACGGGCTGGCCGGCCGGGTGGTGGGCGTGCCCGTGGCCGAGTGGCGCTACTCCTCGCTGCGCGCCGTCTCCGGCGGCCTCGCCTGGCTGAAGGAGCCGCTCACCGGGGTGCTCGGCGAGAGCGCGGCCGATCCCGACGCGTCGCGGCCGCGGCCGGCGCTGGAGCGTTTCGATCTCGCCAAGCGCACCTGTGCCGAACTCGTGCCCGAGCTGAACTGGTTCGAGGTGAGCGGCGACGGGCAGCGCCTGGTCGTGCGCGACGGCGACACGCTGCGGGTCATGCCCGCCGACCGCGCTCAGGACGCTGACTCGGCGGACACCGTCACCGTGGACCTGTCCCGGGCCCGGTTCACGGTCGATCCGGCCGCTCAGTGGCGGCACGCCTACGACGAGATGGGCCGGTACGTCAGCCATGACTTCTGGGTGGCGGACATGGCCGACGTGGACTGGGCCGGGGTGCTCGATGCCTACCGGCCGGTGCTGCAGCGGATCGGCGGCCCGGATGACTTCGCCGACCTGCTCCTGGAGGTCCTCGGGGAACTCGGCTCCTCGCACGCGTACGTGCGGCCCGGGAAGTCACCTGGCGACGGTGCACCCGGGCGGGTAGGGCTGCTCGGCGCCGACCTGGCGCCCGGGCCGGACGGAACCTGGCGGGTGGCGCGGGTGCTGCCCGGCGAGTCTTCCGACCCGCGCGCCCGGTCGCCGCTGGCCACCCCGGGCATCAACGTCCAGCCCGGCGACGCCCTGCTGGCGGTGGACGGGCGGCCGGTGGACCCGGCCGCCGGCCCCGGTCCGCTGCTGGTCGGCTCGGCCGGCAAGCCGGTGGAACTCACCGTCGCCAGCGAGGGCGGGGAGCCGCGCCGGTTCGCGGTGACGCCGCTGTCCAGTGAGCGGCGGCTGCGGTACCAGGACTGGGTGACCGGGCGGCGCCGCCTGGTCCGTGAGCTCAGCGGCGGCCGGGCCGGCTATCTGCACGTGCCGGACATGCTCGGCGAGGGCTGGGCGCACTTCCACCGTGATCTGCGGGTGGAGATGGCCAAGGACGCGCTGCTGGTGGACGTCCGGGCCAACCGGGGCGGGCACGTGTCCGAGCTGGTCATCGAGAAGCTGGCCCGGCAGATCATGGGCTGGGACCTGCCGCGGGGCCTGCTGCCATCGACCTACCCGGGGGACGCGCCGCGCGGGCCGGTCGTCGCCCTGGCCGATCAGTTCGCGGGCTCGGACGGGGACATGGTCACCGCCGCGATCCGCATCCTGCGCCTCGGCCCGGTCGTCGGCACCCGCACCTGGGGCGGCGTGATCGGCATCGGTGACCCCTTCACGCTCGTCGACGGGACCCAGATCACCGTGCCGCGCTATGCCATCTGGCTGGAGGGATATGGATGGGGGGTGGAGAACCACGGGGTCGACCCGGACGTCGAGGTGGACATCTCACCGGACGACTGGGCCGGTGGCGCCGACCCCCAGCTGGAGACCGCCGTACGGCTCGCCATGGAGGCACTGGAGGCCAGGCCGGCCGCCCGGCCGCCGGACACCTCGACCAGGCCGTCCCGGCGGCGGCCGCCGCTGCCGCCCCGCTCGCGGCAGTAGCCACCCACCCGGAGGTCCTCCCTACAGCGGCAGCTGGTAGCCCCTGACCCAGTGGAGCTGCATCCAGAGCAGGGCGTTCGTCCACGCCCCGGTGACCTCGAGGACCCCGACGATGACCAGCATCCCGCCGCCGACCTGCGCGATGAGCCGGGCGTGGCGGCGGGCGAAGTCGAAGGCGCGGACACCACGCTGGAAGGCGAGGGCGACGATCAGGAAGGGGATGCCCAGGCCGAGTCCGTAGATGAAGCCGAGCACGCCGCCGCGGCCGGCCGAGCCGCTGATCGCCGCCATGTTGAGCACGGCGGTGAGCGTGGGGCCGATGCATGGCGTCCAGCTCAGCGCGAAAAGAACGCCCAGCAGGGGCGCTCCGGCGAGGCCGGCCCGCGGGCGTACCGAGGGCCGCATGATCCGCCCGGCGATCGGGAACCTGTCCAGTACGCCGGCGAACACCAGGCCGAGCACGATCGTGACCCCGCCGAGCACCGCGGTCAGCACACTGGTCTGCTGGCGCAGCGCAATGCCGAGGCTGCCGAAGGCCCCTCCTTCGAGGGTGAAAACCACCGAGAAGCCGAGCACGAACAGCGCCGTCCCGGCCACCGTCCGGCCGCGGCGGGCCCGGCCGGCCGGGCCGGCCGCCTCGGCGCCGGCCGCGTGCCCGCCGTCAGCGACGGCGGAGCGCCCTCCGCCAGCGACGGTGGAGAGCTCGGCGACGGCCGGGCGCTGGGCGTCCGCGCCGGACATTCCGGTGACGTACGAGAGATAACCGGGCACCAGCGGGAGGCAGCACGGGGACAGGAAGGTGACCGCGCCAGCGGCGGCCGCGATCGGCACGGCCAGGATCAGCGGCCCGGACTGGACCAGGTTCTCGACCCCGCCGCCCATGACGCCCGCCTCCCTCCCGTTCTGGCTCGCCCCAACCTATCCCGCTGCTGGCCGGCGCCGGCCAGCAGGCTGATCGATCTGATCCCGTTACGACATTCCATTGCACGACGCCTGAGTCGGGCCTAGTGTCCGATCAAGTCTTATTGTGTGTGAACACGTTTGAACGGAGATGTGCGATGGTCAGTCCAGGTATCGACCGGCTGCTGGCCCTCCTCGCCGGGCGGCTGACCCGGTGGCAAAGACGGGACGGTCATCGCCGGCCATCGAAGCGGAGCCTCGCGCTGGTGGCCGGCCCCATGGTGCTCCTGCTGCCGCTGCTGCCGCTGGCCGCATCCGGGTCGTCGGCCAGTTCATCGCAGGCCTCGCCGGCCTCGGCCTCGGCCGCCGCCGACTCCGCCGCGCCTACCGTCAACCTGGCCCTGGCCGGCCAGGCCAGTGCCACGTCGTCCGAATCGGCCAATCCGGCGTCCAGGGCGATTGACGGCGACGCCGGCACCGACTGGTGCACCTCGTCGTGGACCGGGAGCCTCGTGATTGACCTGGGCCAGATCCATTCCCTCAGTGACCTGGGCATCACGCTGGACGCGACCAGCCCGTCGGCGAGCGCTACCATCCAGGTCGCGAGCCAGTCAGGCGCCTGGCAGCCGGTCCCGGCGGCCCGCAACGTCGCGCTGGACCCAGGCAACCCGATGTACGTGCCGCTGCCGAGAAACACCCAGGCGCGGTACGCGCAGCTGACCGTCTGGAGCGACACCGGCGCGGACGTCTGCGTCGGGGAATTCCGGATGTTCGGCCGTGACCCGGCCGCGGCGGGCATGAAGCTGGGCGGGGATCTGTCGTTCACCCCGCAGGAACTCGCCGCCGGAGCGAAGTTCACCTACCGCGGCCAGCAGCAGAGCCCGGTGACGATCATGAAGGAGAACGGGGCCAATTATGTGCGCATGCGGCTGTGGGTGAACCCGCCGCCGGGCTATAGCAACCTGGCCAGCGATCTGGCCCTGGCCCGCAGCGTGCACGAGGCTGGGATGAAGATCTACCTGGACATCATGTATTCCGATTTCTGGGCCGATCCGCAGCATCAGGACATCCCCGCGTCCTGGGCCGGCCAGAACCTCGCCCAGCTCACCGCCACGGTGCAGTCCTACACCCAGCAGGTGATCTCGGCCTTCGGCAAGCAGGGAACGCCCGTGGACATGGTCTCCATCGGAAACGAGATACGCAACGGCATCCTGTGGCCGGTCGGCCAGGTCGACCCGGCGGCCGGCACCGGTTATGACGCGCTGGCGACCCTGCTCAAGGCGGGCGTGGCCGGGGCCCGGGCCGGGAATCCCCGCAGCCACCAGCTGCTGATCATGATGCACTACGACCAGGGCGGCAACAATCAGCTGAGCCAGGCGTTCTACCAGAACCTGGTGTCACGCGGCGTGCCGTTCGACGTGATCGGCCTGTCCTACTACACGTTCTTCCACGGCACGATCTCCCAGATGAAGGCCAACGTGGACGCGCTCGCCACCCAGTTCCACAAGCCGATCGTCATCTCGGAAACCCAGTACGCGTGGACACTGGCCAACGGCAACAGCGCGATCGGTGACAGCACCGGCAATTTCGTGTGGGAACCCAGCCAAATATCGGCCGGCTACCCGGCCAGCCCGGGCGGCCAGCTGTCGTTCGTGACCGACGAGCTGGCCATCCTGGCCCAGGTTCCGGACGGCCTCGGCGCGGGGCTGTTCTACTGGGCGCCCGACTGGATCCCCGGCGTGGGATGGGAACCGGGAGCGGGCGTGGGCACGCCGAACGCCAACCTGACCCTGTTCAACTCCCAGGGCGTCGCGCTGCCGTCGATCGGGATCTTCCAGAACCCGGCCGCGGTCTGCCAGAGCTACGACCCCTACGACGTGCCCTGCGTCGTCGGGGGCTGAGGTGACGGCTGGAGGACGTACAGGTTCACGAGGAGGCAGAGCAGCGCCACCGCGGTGAGCAGGGCCATGCCGAGGGAGGCGCCGTCGGTGCCGGTGTTGACGAACGTCGCACCGCTGACGGCGGCGCCTGCCACGGCGAGCAGGCTGACCAGCGAGGTCACGATGGTCACCCGGTGCCGGGCCTGGATGGCCCGGGCCACCAGCGCGACTGAGCCGATCACGATGACCAGGCCGATCCCGGCGTGCAGGGCCAGCGCCGCCGGGCCGCTGGACAGGGCCCGGCCTACCGCCGCTGGCACGCCGCCGCCCTGATCGCGCTTTGGCACCGTGATGTACAGGTTCACCCACATCCCGAGCGCGGACTGGACGAGCAGGGCTATCGAGAGGCCCAGGCTTGTCTTACGCACCCCGTCCTGCCGTCCGGCGCGATCCCGGGCGAGGACCTGCCGTGCGACTGCGGTCTCCGACATGTCGTTGGTCACCCCATCCTCGTGTCATCTCGGCCGCCCGCCGGATCCGGGCGCCCTCTGGTGCGGTATAGCTTCATAGAGCATATAGTTTCGTTGCGTGATTATCATCTTTGATTAAGTATCCGCGCTGATAGTATTTTCCTGATGGACGATCCAGGGCATGAGACGGTTGTGCGGGAGGGGAACAGCGTGTCGCTGCTCCTGGTCCAGCTCGGCTTCCATGCGGCGCGGCGGTTCGGCGAGCGGCTGGCGCCGCTGGGCATCGAGCAACGGCAGGCGGGGATGCTCAGCCGCCTGGCGGCCAACCAGGGCCGGTCCCAGCAGGCGATCGCCGAGCTGATCGGGGTGAACGCGACCAGGATGGTTTTCCTCGTCGATGAGCTGGAAGGGCTGGGCTTGGTTGAGCGCAGGCGCAATCCGGCCGACCGGCGGTCACACGCGCTGTACCTGACCGATGCGGGCACCGCCATGCTGGAGCGGGTCAGGACGGTAACGGCGGAACACGAGGCCTCGATCGGGGCCGGCCTGAGCGATGCCGAGCGGGGGCGGCTGCTGGGCCTGCTCCAGACCTTGGCGCACGAGCAGGGCCTGAGTACGTACGGCCTGCCAGGCATCCCGCCCGCCCGGCCACCGGCCTAAGGCTAATCGCGCACATCTGCGGCCTACTACGCGTCCGCCTGCGGCAACTCGCCCCGGCCGCGGAATTGACCAGTACGGGCACCTGCGGCCACCATGTCGGTCATGCGTACAAATCCCCCGTTCCGTGCCGACCATGTCGGGAGCCTGCTGCGGCCGCCCGGGCTGCTGGCGTCCCGTGATGACTTCTTCGCTGGCCGGATCACCGCCGACCAGTTGCGGGCCGCCGAGGACGAGGCCATCGTCAGCGTCGTGGCCATGCAGGAGAAGGTCGGCTTGCAGTCCGCCACCGATGGGGAGTTCCGGCGTGCCTCCTGGCACATGGACTTCATCTACCAGCTCGGCGGCATCAGCAAGGCGCCGGGCAACATGGCCGTGCAGTTCCACAACCCCTCGGGGGACATCGAGTTCACCCCGGCCGCCATACACGTGGACAACAAAATTGAGCTGTACCACACGATCTTCGAGGAGGACTTCAGGTACCTGAAGTCGCTCGTCACGTCGGCCACGCCCAAGCTGACCATCCCGTCGCCGAACATGGTGCACTACCGCGGCGGGCCGGCTGCGATCGACCCGGCGGTCTACCCCGACATCGAGGAGTTCTGGAGCGACCTGGCCGCCGCCTACGCCGACGAGGTATCCCGGCTCGCCGCGCTGGGCTGTGAGTACCTCCAGTTCGATGACACGAGCCTGGCCTACCTGAACGACCCGGCGCAGCGGGCCGAGATCGCCGGCCGTGGCGAAGACGCCGACCATCTGCACCTGCGGTACATCCGGCAGGTCAACGCCGCGCTGGCGGGCAGGCCACCAGGTCTCGCGGTGACCACGCACTTGTGCCGGGGGAACTTCCGTTCCTCGTGGGCCGCCGAGGGCGGGTACGACTTCGTGGCCGAGGCCCTGTTCAGCGACCTGGACGTGGACGGCTTCTTCCTCGAATACGACGACGAGCGGTCCGGCGGGTTCGAGCCGCTGCGCTTCGTGCCCCCGGGCAAGATGGTGGTCCTCGGCCTGGTGACCACGAAGCGGGGCGCCCTGGAAAACCCGGACGACCTGAAGCGCCGGATCGACGAGGCCTCCCGCTACGTGCCCCTCGACCAGCTCTGCCTGTCCCCGCAGTGCGGGTTCTCCTCCACGGTCGAGGGCAACGCGCTCAGCTACGATGAGGAAGTGGCCAAGCTCAACCTCATCGTGGGAGTAGCCCACGACGTCTGGGGCTGATCGCCGGGGACACCCTGGGCATGCTGCGCGCAGCGCGGATGGACCTGGCCCCGCTGCGGGAGTCGGCTGACTTCCGCTTCCTGCTGGCCGGCCGCACCATCACCCTGCTCGGGACCATCGCCTCCGATGTCGCCCTGCTCGTGCAGGCCAAGCAGCTGACCGGGTCCACCCTCGCGGTCGGCGCGCTCGGGGTGGCTGAGCTCGTGCCAGTGCTGCTTTTCGGCCTCTACGGCGGTGTGCTCGCGGACCGGCTTGACCGGAGGCGGATGATCCGCTGGACCGAAGCCGGGCTCGGCTGCGCCGCGGCTCTCCTCGTGGTCAACGCCTCCCTGCCGCGCCCGGCGCTGTGGCCGCTCTACGCTCTGGCCGCGGGAATGACGGCGCTCACGGCCCTGCAGCGGCCGTCCCTGGACGCGGCGATCCCGCGCCTGGCCAGGCGTGATCAGATGTCCGCCGCATCGGCCCTCATGTCGGTGTCCTCGAACACGAGCTTTCTCCTTGGCTCGGCGCTCGGCGGCGTGCTGGCGGCCGGCCCGGGGCCCCTGGTGGTGTACGGCCTGGACGCGGCCAGTTTCGCGGTGTCGTTCGCGCTGCTGTGCCTGCTGCGCCCGCTTCCGCCGCCCGAGGCCGGCGAGCACGGGCCGGCCCTCGGGCTGTGCAGCGTGGTGTCGGGCCTCCGGTATGCGCGCGGGCGCCAGGAGCTGGTCGGCTCCTATCTGGCCGATCTCGCGGCGATGACGTTCGCCTACCCCAACGCGCTGTTCCCGTTCATGGCGGTCACCCTGCACGCGCCGTGGGCCGTGGGGCTGATGTTCGCCGCGCCGTCGGCCGGGGCGCTGGCCACCTCCGCCACCAGCGGCTGGTTGGGCCGGGTCCGGCGTCATGGCCGGGCCGTCGCGCTGGCGGCCGGCGGCTGGGGGCTGGCGATCACCGGATTCGGGTTCGCTCCCGATATCGGCATCGCCCTGGCCTGCCTGGTGCTGGCCGGGGGCGCCGACATGCTGAGCGGGATTTTCCGCGAGACGCTGTGGAACCAGACCATCCCGGATTCCCTGCGCGGCCGCCTGGCCGGGGTCGAACTGCTGAGCTACAGCGTCGGCCCGTCAGCGGGGCAGCTCCGGGCCGGCGGGGTAGCCGCCCTCACGGGCACCCGGTTCTCGCTCTGGTCCGGGGGCCTGCTGTGCCTGGGCGGCGTCGGCCTGGTCTGCCTCGCGCTGCCCGGCTTCACCGCCTACCAAGCCCGGCGCGCCGGCCCGCCGCCCTCCGGTGACTCCGGTGTGCCTGGTGGCGGCTGACGATGCGCACCTTTCTCGAAGCGCTTCGAGGAAGGTGCGCCCGCTCCGAACTCCTTAGTATCCCACGCTTGGGCATTTCACATGGGACGAGTTCTTCTCGCTCGTCCAGCTGCTCTTGTCAAGTCCGATTGCACTATGAAGGCCTAATGACATCTCCCGCCGTGAGGAGGATCTTAGATTAACATCCCTCTTTATCGGCTGGAGAAGTCGTTGCTCATTCGCCACGCCGGGCAGCGCTCGGCGCGTTTCGGATAAGCCTCGCAGTACTACGACCAGCAAGCACCAACATCGAGCGGTGCGCCGGGGTGGCCGCCTGTCACTCTCAATGGGGGTCCGGCCCCAGCCATGGCCGGGCGGGACTCATTGCCATCCGGTCAGCACATATGTCCCCCGGTCTGCCACGAGGTGGGTGTGGACGCGGCCCGGCGGGCAGTCGGACGTTTCCACACCCTATCCGTGCCGCCGGAACCGGCGAGCGCCGGGAGCTGATCAACCAGTATTTTCCAGACAACACGGAAATAGCATCGCCGATAAATCGCTTTTGCCAAATTAGCATTTGACCCACCGTGGATCTGCCTGCACCTTCGGATCTATTTCGTTGCTGAATAGGTTGGACACGGGCCGGATAGGCGGAGTAGAATCAAGGCTGGAAGCTTCGGAATTAGCTGGGTCCAGCCCCCGCCTAGCTGCCCGATCAGCAGGGGGGCCCAATGTTTAACGTGATATCTCTCACGTGTGAATTCAACGGCCACGGCTCATTGCCTTTCACTGCCAAGCTTATCTCGCCGATGCACCAAGTATCGGCGAGTATCTCCGCGCCTCTGTCGGCTAAGGTGGCGGCGGATGGTCTGCGGGTCATCGTGGACTTGGCGGCACTGGAGGACGTCGGCCCCAGCGGCCTCAGAGTGCTGGAGCGTGGCTCGAAGTGCGCCGGGGGGAGCGACGATCAGCGCCAATGCCGCCGAAGGTGCACCCGATCTGGGGCGGCAACCGCAACTCCGGCCGCTGGGCCGCCGCGCTGGCATGATCTGACCCTGCCGACGCGCACAATCGTGCCGGCCTGCTTCTGCCTGAACTGCCACAACGAGAAGAGCCTACGGCCAGCTCAGGTGACCTCAGCGTCCGCGCCTGCCGTCTCCGGCCATGACGGAGCCGCCGTACTGACGGCCCGTTTCAAACGGCGCGTATTCCCGGGCCGCACCGAGCAGATCGCCCAGGCACGCGACTTCACCCGGCGCGTCCTTGCCCCATGCCCGGTCCTCGACGAAGCAATTCTCCTGGCCAGCGAACTGGCCGCTAACGCCGTGGCACACACCGTAACCGGCAGCGGCGGCCACTTCGACGTCACCATCTACCGTGCCGAAGCCTTAGTAGCCATCGCCGTCAGGGACGATGGCTCGGACAACGCCCCTGCCGCCCGTCCGCTCGACGAGATGGCAGAAGACGGACGAGGGCTCGGCCTAGTCGAGCTGATCGCCGACCGATGGGGCCACTGCGGTAACGAGCATGGCCGCACCATCTGGCTCCAACTGCGCTGGAAGAACCTCTGAACTGCCCTGTGTCAAGCTGGCAGGATCATCGGTGACTGAGATCGAGGAACGCGGCGGCGAAGCGGCCGCCGGGCAGGCCGCGGAGCAGGACGTGGAATTGGCGATCGCCCGCGGCTTGCTGGAACGAGCAGAGCGCGGGGTATCCCTGGTCGGCCCGGAGGCCCTGCTCGCGGGCGTGACCCGAAGCGTCTCGCAGGCCGCGCTGGACGCGGAGACGACCGATTACCTGGGCTTATGCGAAAGGCCAGCGACCTGCACATGCGGGCGGGAATCACCGGAACGGGACGTCCGCCAAGATCGTGCTGACCGAGGTCGGCCCGATCCAGCTTTCATCCCCCGCGATCGCCGAGGCGAGTTCCAGCCTCAGATCATCCCTAAGCACGCCCGCCGGTTCGAGGGGGCAGCGAGGCCATCGGGTCGCTCTAGGCCAAGGGCTCACAACCGGGGGGATCCGCGCGCACCTGACCGGGATCTACGGAGTCGACGTCTCCCGGGACCTGAACAGCAGTGTCACCGACGGGTGACCGAGGAGCTGGCGGCGTTACCCCCGGCTGGAAGACAGCCCTGAACTCCCTGACCATGTATTACGGCGACAGGATCAACCTGCTGACGGCGATCACCGTCTCACCCACGAAATCCCGACAGTTCCGCTCCACGCTGGTCAGCGCGGCCGCTTCCCGGCGTTCGGTCTTCGCCCGAGCGACCAGGCCCGCACCGCCGTCCCGGTCAGATCGAAGTCGGGGTGTCGGTAAGACTGCTGTCATCAGGTACACGCGATTGCTTTGAGCCGGGTCAGCGCCTTCGGGTGATGGCCAGGCCGCGTTCGGTTCGGCCTGCGGTCACGGCGTCGGCTGCTGGGCCGGGCTCCAGGGGGTCGCGGTGAGGCCGGTGTAGTCGGTCACTGGGGGCTACTCGCGGTGCTCGCCGGCGCTGGCAGCCCGGGCGCAGGGGATCGAGCAGACGTCCGCTGGGTTTCCGTGCAGCCAGCCCTCCACTCGCCGTGACATCGGCGCCGACAGTGCGCTGGCAGACCTCGCAGGTGACCTCTTCATCTGCCCGGCCGCACAGCGGAATACCGTCTTCAGGCAGCTCGAGGACGAGCTCGCCGAGCGCGGCCGCGAGCTGGTTCAGGAGCCAGCCGGTGCGCAGCAGGGTGGCTGCGGTTGCGGCCGCGGCTCTGGGGCGGGGCCGCGATCGGCGGTGACGGACAGGCTGCGGAGCCGGTCGCCGTCGATGGTGACGGTCAGGGTCCGTTCGGTCTCCATGTGGTCCGGCCCGATCAGCTCGATGGTTCCGCCGCACCCGACGGCTTGCAGGCCCACGCTGATGGCGTCGCGGTCTTCCAGCCATCCTGCGGCCTGCTGCGGGGTCATGCTGTCGGCGATGATGGCCAGCGCCTTGCCGGCGATGTCGGAGGCGTTCAGGGCTGCCTCGTGCCACTGGGCCCTGGGCCGCTCGGCTTCCGGGACGGAGCTGAAGTTCAGGCCGTCGCCGACGGCGTTGAGCATCTTCGTCATGTACCAGAGCGCGATCAGCTCTGCGGATTCCGGCCCGGCGGTCCTGGCCGGGCTGAGGGCCTTGAACAGGATGTCGGCGGCCTGGCGGACAGCCGCGGGTTTGGGTCGTTCACGCGCCGATCCTGCCCCGGCGCGCCGCTGGTGTACACCGGTTTACCGACCGGGCGCATTTGCCCCGTACAGGAAGGAAATGGCGAGTCAGAGCGGCAAGCCGACCGGTACCCGGTGCTTTGGGCGAGTGGCTCCCCCACCACTTATGAAACAGGGTCTATCAGCGGAAAACATCACAGGCCGTGAAACACCCGTCCCAGCCACGCGATTCGCCCGCTCCTTACCTTGGGGGTGCTGCCCCGGCTTAGCGTTCAATCCTGTTCCGATCCTCCTCAGACCCCGGACCCGGGGGGGTGGGTGGGGGGGGGGGGGGG
>JAWWPY010000458.1:0-3207 GCA_033854735.1 Streptosporangiaceae bacterium
GCGCAGATCACTCCCATCGTCACCGGGCACGTCGACCCGGCCGCGCTCGCTGGGATGACCGCCGCCTACCTGGCCGGCCGCCGTCCCGGCTGCACCTGCGGCCGCTGCACCTGCGCCCCCGGCCCGGTCCCGGACCAGGCCGTGGCGCCCCCACTGCCGCCGAAAACCCTGCGCCGCCTGCAGGACACCCTGCTGCGCTACGCCGCTGATGTGCTGTCCGGCCCGGCCGGGCTGGCCGCGTTCCTGCGCACCGGGCTGCTCGCCGCCGAGTTCCCCCCCGCGGTCAGCCTCCCCTTAGACGTCGGCAACGCCACCCCCACCGTCCCGGCGCACCTGCGCCGCGCGGTCATCGCCCGCGACCGGCACTGCGCCCACCCCGGCTGCCTGCAACGCCCCGCCGCCTGCCAGGTCCACCACATCACCCCACGATCCCAGGGCGGCACCACCTCCCTGGCTAACTTGATCTTGCTCTGCCCCTTCCACCACCTCATCGCCGTCCACCAATGGGGCTGGAAGATCACCCTCAACCCCGACGGCACCACCACCGCCACCAGCCCCGACGGCAAACGCACCCTGCACAGCCACGGGCCCCCGGCCGCCACCGCCGCCTGAGTCCCGGCAGGCGGGCTAGCCGCGGCGCCCGGGACTGGATGTCAGACCCCGGTGGCAGGCTGGTAGCTGACAAAGATCCGCTCTTGATCCGGGATCTGGCGCATGAGGAGGCCTGGATGAGCCGCAGCGCTGCACGAGCATGCCACCCAGCCGAAGATCGCCGAAATTTGCGACTCGGCGCGCCCGGCCGTCAGCGCCGCGTCGAGTACAGATCGCCCAGTTCAGGGTCGGCCGGCGCGCCGCAGCCAGCGGGCTTGGAGGATCCGGTAGAGCCCGGCGCGGTGGTAGTAGACGTTCGTTACGAGCTGGATCAGCACGAAGGTCACCGGCCACAGAGCGCCGCCGAGCCCGGGGACGACGTTTATGGGCAGCGAGTACGACATCACGACTCGTATCGCCGCGTCGGCGAGCATCCCGGTTCCCCAGATGAGGCTCGAGGTCCGCCAGATTCTCCGGAAGGTCGCGTCGGTGTCCCAGAGCGAATCCCACGAGCGGGTGGCGAAGACCTTTCTTCCTTCCATGAACGGACGTGCGAAGACGAATGCAGCCGGCCGGCGCATGCCGGCGCTTGCGATGAACCAGATCCCCCACAGGCCTGTGATGAGGCCCTCTTTGGCCAGAAGGAACCGTGGGCTGTGCACGATTACCGATACGCAGATCGAGATCACCATCGTGGCGACCACCAGGAGCGCGACGCCGTCTAGGCGGTGCTTGGCCAGCAGCTTGTATATCGCCGCGAGCGCCGGCAGCGCTGCTCCGGCAGAAAGGGCCACGAGGTTCGAGACGCCGGCCCCGTGGAGCAGGTAGTACAGCGCGATGGGCGCGCCGATGTCGAAGGCAAAGAGCCCGAGCTGGCTGCTCAGGCGCGCCGGCTCGGTGTCTGCAGGCTCGTGCTCTGGCGCCCCGGCAGCTACGGGTGGCGAGGCGGGCGCTGGCGGGGTCGTGCGGCTCATCACGTGCCCGTTTTCGTGGCCAGGTGAAAGACGGTGGCGACCTCGTCGCCGTAGGCCCGGATGTCGAGGTGCGGGTCGGCTGCCAGCAAGAAGGGAAGCCCGTCTACAGCTCGCTGGATGAGCGTGGCCATTACCCGGGGGTCGAATCGGCGGAACTCTCCGCTTTCCTGGCCGCGGCGCAGGATGTCCTGGACGGGTGAGAGCACCATCTGCTCGGTTGCAGGGCCATAGTCGAGTCCGCCGTTCAGGAAGATCTCCAGCAGTGCCTTCATTTCCTCCCGGTGGGCGCCGATGAACTCGACATTGCCCTCGATGTAGGTCCGGAGCGCCTCAGTAGCATTGGCCGCGCCGGTCATCCGCTCTGCCATGTACACGCTGATCTCGCTCACCACCTGTGTGACCACTTGCTGGATCAGCTCCTCGCGGCTTTCGAAGTGGTAAGAGATGAGCCCGGTACTCGACAGGCCCGCTCGCCGCGCGATCTGGGCGAACGAGGCATTGCGGTAACCCAGCTGGGCGATGGTATCTATCGCTGCCCGCACGATCTGGGCGCGTCGCGCGGTCTCGGTGACAGTGCGTCCCGGCGCTACCTCCACCCGGTCTTTTGCTTGCATGAACTAATATTAGCTTGTCCGAGCAAGGCGTGCAAGGAATCTGGGACCGCTGGCGGAACCTCGCCAGACAGTTTCGGTCATGCCTGTCCGATGTCCCATATCTATCTGGAGTGAAGTCCGGTGCTCATAGCGAATGACGCGCAACACTTCCTGGAGCGAGCCAACGCCGGTGATGTCGAAGGCCTAGTGGCGCTCTACCAGCCCGACGCGGTGCTGGCCTTTCCGCCCGGGTTGTTCGTCAACCCGAGCGCGATCGGCGCGGGCATGCCCGTGTTCGGGAGGGACACCCGCCAGCAGCTTCGCCTCGTCACGGCTCAACCGTTCGACTGCGGGATCACTGCGTTGCATTTCGAGCCGAGGCGCTCCTGAACACGGACTGCCGACCGCCGGCGCGGCCTGTGCGTCATGATCTACTGGTTCCTGCCGGGCCGCCCGTTTCCTTTCGCCGGGTCCGGGCGGCTCGGCGTCCCTGAGCTGCTATTTCGGTGGCGGCAGCATCAGATAGTGGGCAAAAGAGGCGCCATCTCCGGAGGGTCGGAGGGTGCCGCGAGTACCCAATCCTCGCCGTCCAGGTGGATCCCGGGAGCCTCACCATGGTGCTCGCTGCGCCGGGCGAGGCGCGCACTGACGAATTCGCCGTCCCCGGCTGCCGCCAGGCCGAGAGCCTGGGCCACCGCACTATGACTGGCGTAGCCTCCGAAGATCACAATTCCCTCGGGTCGTAGCTGGTCACGGGCGCCGCCGTTGTAGCGGACACGCTTCATGGGATCGCCGGGGCTGGTTACCACAGTGAGCACGGCGGTCCTGCTCACTGGCCGCCCCTGAGCTCGGCGGAACAACTCGTTCACGCGCTGCTGGCCTGACTTCCCGGCCATGATGGCGGCGACATCCCAGGGCCGCAAGCGCAGCAGAACGTTCTCGGGCAACGCCGCGTCCCGGAACAGCCACCAGATGGCGGCGTTACCGGCCGGGCTGAGACTGCGCTTTCGGTCCCGGTTCGCAGCATCGCGGAGGTAGGCCGGGCTGAC
>JAWWPY010000459.1:0-2745 GCA_033854735.1 Streptosporangiaceae bacterium
CGCGACCAGCGTTTTCAGCTCTGTGCGTGAGGCGCCTCACCAGGTAGGACCAGCCGGCATCCAGGATGCTCAGGGCGAAGTGCCCGCGGGCCATCGCGGCGACGCGGAGGTCTTCGAGCACGATCCGATCGAACCGCCTGATCAACTGATCGGCGAACTTGTTGAGGAAATCCTTCCGCGCGTCGGCGACGCGGGCCATGAGGCGTTGCAGTCTCAGGACCAGCTCGCGGCGGTTCCTCCCGCCCATCGTGGCACGGGCGAGCTTCCGCTGGAGGACGCGCAACTCGCGGAGGATCTTGCGATACCAGCGCGGGTTCTCGACCCCTTCGCCGTTGCTCAGGGTGGCGAGCCGGTGGAGTCCGACATCGATGCCGATCTCTTCGCCCGTCTCCGGCAACGGCTCGGGCTCCTCGACCTCGCACGAGAACGCCACGAACCACTTCCCGGCACGGCAATAGATCCGCGCCGTCTTGATCGTGCCCTCGATCTCGCGGTGCCAGCGGACGGCGATCCGGCCGATGCCCGAGAGCCTCAGTCGCCGTCCGTCGATCTTGAACCCGTTACCGTATTCCTTGAAGCCGAACCCACGGAAGCGGTCGCGGCCCTTGAACCGGGGATAACCGGGATTTTCGCCGGCCTTGACCCGGCGGAAGAACGCCTGGAATGCCTTGTCGAGGTCGGCGACGACGTTCTGGAGGATGTGGCTGTGGATGTCGGCCGCGTAGGGGCTGGTACCCTTCTCGACCTTCACCGTGCGGAGTTGTTCCGTCTTGGTGATCGAGATGTCGTGGAGTTCATAGGCGTCCGTCCTCTGCCGCAAGAGGGTGTTGTAGAAGTGGCGGCACGTCTCACGGACCGCTTGGAGGCGCGCTCGCTGGCTCTTGCTCGGGTATAAACGGAAGACGAACGCCTTGAACATGATCCAATCATATACGTCACTCACGTGGAAATCAACGGGATGAAGCCCGGAATCACGAGAAACCCGCCTGACCGCCCGGGATGAATCCCGGCGGCTTGCGGCGGGTTCATCCAGGTCAACGATGAGCCCGGGCCCGTTCGATGATCACGGCCGCGGTCGCGGCGAGGGAGGACAGGACTTCTTCATCCTCGGCTTCGAACGCCCCCCTCCGCTTGTTCAGGACCTGGAAGACCCCGATGACCTCCCCGCTCCGGGCGATCATCGGCAAGGTCAAAAGGTTGCGCGTCTTGTATCCGGTCTGGCGGTCGATCTCCGAGTTGAATCGTGCATCGGCATAGGGATCGGGGAGGTTGATCATCTGCCCGGTCGCCGCGACGGCGCCGGCGATGCCCATCCCCATGGGGACGCGGATCTCTCCGATGTCGTTGCCCAGTTTGACCTTCGACCAGACCTCGCCACGCTCCCGATCGATGAGATAGAGGGTGGCCAGCTCGGCGTTGGCCAACCGGGAGGCGGTCTCGCCGAGCAGGTAGAGCAATTGATCGAAATTGGTGACGACCATCAATTGGCGCGACATCTCGCCCAGCATCTGGAGGCGTTCCGCGTACCGCTCCATGACGATCTGCTGCCGGGTCATCTCGCGGAGGACCGACAGGAGCCGGGCGTGATACCACGAGCCCCCCGCGATCAGGCACAGGACCGCGACGCTGCTGACGACCAGGGTGTTCGACCACCAGAACCCCAGCAACAGGCAGATCGACGTGAGGGCGGCGATGCCGAGCAGCGCCGCCTTCGCCGGCCGTCGCCTGACCCGGCGGAGGGCGTGCTCCCACGACCGCATCCCATGGGCCCGGATCGGTTCCCCGCTCAGGAAGGCATGGAGGTCCTCGGCCAGGGCTTCCGCGGTGGGATAGCGACGTTGCGGTTCCTTCTCCAGGCACTTCAAGCAGATCGTTTCGAGGTCGCGGGGCAGCTTCGGCCGCAAGCGGCCGGGGGGCACCGGTTCCTGATTCATGACCTGCACCAGGGTCCCATAGATCGTCGCGGCCCGGAACGGCGGCCGGCCTGTCAGCATCTCGTAAAGGGTTGCACCCAGGGAATAGATGTCGCTCGTCGCATCGGAGACGCCCCCCCGTGCCTGTTCCGGCGCCATGTAGGACGGGGTCCCGACGATCGACCCACTCCGCGATTGGCCCGGGTCCTGGCCGCTGTTGATCTTGGCGAGGCCGAAGTCGGTGATCTTGGGCTGGCCGGCGACGGTCAGGAGGATGTTGGCCGGCTTGAGGTCGCGGTGCACGATCCCGTGTTCGTGGGCAACGCTCATGGCGCGGGCGAGAGTCTCGACCATCTGGGCGGCTTGCCGCACCGGGAGCGGCCCGCTGCTCAGCTTCTGCGCGAGGCTGCCGCCATTGACGTGCTCCATGACGAAATAGGGGAGGTCGTCCCACTCGCCTCCCTTCCACGTGCCGATCTCATAGATCTGCACGAAATTGGGGTGCGAGAGGCGGGCCACCGCCTGCACCTCGGTGCGAAATCGATCCCGATGCTTGGGATCGGTCCGTGCCCCCGCATGGATGATCTTGAAGGCGACCACCCGATTTAGAGTGGCCTGGCGCGCCCGGTGGACGACGCCCGTGGTGCCCGCGCCCAGCTTCTCGAGGATCTCCAGGTTCGCCGGGGATGATGGCGACTCCGGAGTCCTGGGCTCGATCGCCGGAAGGGCGCGGGACTCGGAGTGCCCCCCCCCTCGTTCGTCGACCCGGGATTGAACGAACGGAGCCTGGGCGGGGAGGGCCGTCCGGATCCCCTGCCGCTGGGCCATGGAC
>JAWWPY010000460.1:0-5133 GCA_033854735.1 Streptosporangiaceae bacterium
AGCCTGGACGGGGCGGTCGTCCTGGGCCCGCATGATGAGATGAAGGACGTATGCCTGGCCTTCATCAGCCGCAAGATCCCGATCATCGTGGAAAAGCCCGGTGGCATTTGCGCCGCCGAAGTCGGCGAGGTCCGGGCCGCCGCGCAGGCCGGAGACGTGCCGGTCGCGGTCGCGTTCATCCAGCGGGCCGGCCACCTGTGGAAGCACATGCAGAAAGCCGGGACGCTCGACTACGCCACCTTCCTGTTCCAGTCCGGGCCGCCAGAGCGCTACGTCACCCAGAGCCCGTGGGCACTGGAACGGGTACACGCCGGCGGCGGCTCATTCATCAACCTGGGCGTGCATTACATCGATCTGTTCCTGGCCGCGACCGGGGCAACCTCGGTCACCGTCCAGGCGCAGGCGCAGTACCGGCTATCCGCCGCATACGACGTGGAGGATCAGCTGACCGCGCTGGTCAGCACCGGCGACGGTGTCAGCGCCGTGATCGAGGTGGGCTATATCTTTCCGTCCTCGCCCGATATCCGCTATCTCGCCTACACCGCACGAGGCTCCGACGGCTTCCTGGCCATTGACCGCAGCGGTGACATCGCGATGACGTCCACGGCGACGGGGCAGACCACGGTCCAGCATGCGAACGTCGATTCGGGTCCGCTGACCGGCATCTTCATCCACGACGCCGTGACGGGCATCAAGGCCGGCTTCCCAGGCCTGCCCGGGATCGCTGACCTGCACCGCGCGATGCAGGTCGTGGACGCCGCGTACGAGAGCGCCCGGACCGGCCAGTCCGTCACGGCCAGCATCACGTGGTGATCTCCTGCCGCCCGGGAAGGGACCTGACGTGACGGGCGCTACGCCGAGCTACGCGCAGCTACGCGCACGAGCGGACGGGCCGCCCGGGGCGTCCTGGGGCATGTTTGAAGACGACCCGCAGCGGGGGATGGCCAACCTAGCCGGGCCAGCGCAAGTCCGGGAAGCGGCCCGGTGCGTTATCAGCGGCGAGGTGTTCAACCTTGACTATCCGCTCGACGCGTTCCAGCCCGCCCTGTTCCCCGAGCGGCACCCGTACCGGCACGAGATCTTCCAGGTCAACAACACGGTTCTGGATGATTACGTGGACCAGCTTTTCCTTCAGGGCTCGAGTCAGGTCGATGGTCTCCGGCATGTGCGCGATTACGGGTTCGGGCATTACAACGGGGTGACTGCCGACAGCCTGACCGCCGGGACCCCGGACCTCGGGATTCAGCTGTGGGCTGAGAAACCGGTCGTCGGCCGGGCCCTGCTGATCGACCTTGAGGGCGAGCTCGCCGTGGAAGGGCGGCCGATCGATCACGGAGCGGGGGAGGCGCTGGAATTCGCGGCGATCCAGCGGGCCCTGACGCGGCAGGCAGAGGAGGTCCGGCCGGGAGACATCGTCCTGCTGCACACCGGATGGTCGGCGTGGTACCTCAGCCTGCCCGAGCGGGACCGCGCTGAAGCCCGCCGCCGGGCCGTCTACACCGGGGTCTACCCGGATCCGGCGTTCGTGGCCTGGCTGTGGGACAGCCAGGTCGCCTTCCTCGGCTCGGACACCGTCTCCGTGGAGGTCTACCCCGCGCCACCGGACCCGCCCCTGCTCGCGGACAGCCCGGAAAACAAGGGACGCCTGCACGGGCAGCTGATCGCCCGGCTGGGCCTGATGCTCGGCGAACTGTGGAAGCTGGACGAACTCGCCGCCCACTCGCGTAGCACGGGCCGATGGGATGCCCTGATCACGATCAAGCCACTCAACCTCACCGGAGCCGTTGGGTCGCCGCCCAACGCCATGGCCGTGCGGTGAAAGCCAATGCGAAGTGATGACATGAACACCCCACTCATTGAGGTTCCCCGGCTCACTACCTTGCTGGACGCGAAGGAGCATCCGCCGGTGCTCCTGGACATCCGCTGGTCGCTCGCCACCGGTGGCGACCACGACGGATACACGCGAGGCCACATCCCGGGCGCCCAGTTCCTGCACATGGAACGCGACCTGTCCAGCGCGCCCGGGCGCAGCGGACGCCACCCCCTGCCCGCCGCGCCGGACTTCACCCAGGCCATGCGCCGCGCCGGGGTCAGCACTGACTCGCTGGTCGTCTGCTATGACGCCGGTCCTGGCATGTCCGCCGCGCGGGCCTGGTGGCTGCTGCGTTACTTCGGGCACCGTGCCGCCTACGTCCTCGACGGCGGCCTGGCCGCATGGACCCGGGCCGGCCTCCCGGTCAGCGCCGCCGAGACCACAGTGAGGCCCGGTGAGTTCACGCCCGGGCCGCCGCTCGCCCGGACGGTGGATGCCAGTGACGTACTGGCCGCGGCACGCGACGGCATCCTGCTGGACGCCCGTGACCGCGAACGGTTCCTCGGACTGGCCGAGCCGGTGGACAAGGTTGCCGGGCACATCCCCGGCGCTGTGAGCGCACCAACCCAGGAAAACGTAGGGCCAGACGGCCGCTTCCGCCCGGCTGCCGAGCTCCGGGCGCGGTTCACGGCACTGGGCGTATCGCAGGACCGGCCGGCCACGGTGTACTGCGGCTCGGGAGTCACCGCCGCGCACGAGATCCTCGCGCTCGAAACAGCCGGGTACCCGGCTGCGCTGTACCCGGGGTCATGGTCGCACTGGATCGAGGACACCACCCGGCCCGTCGAAACCTCCGCAGCCTGACGTGCACCGCCCAGAACTCCCACGCGAACCCGGGCCACACCCGCGCAGACGACAAGGAGCCCGTCCATGCATGAGGTCGTGACCATAGAGACCACCGGCCTCGGCGATCGCAGCTACCTCATCCACGATGGCAACACCGCCGTGGTCGTGGACCCGCAGCGGGACCTCGACCGCGTTCTCCTCGCAGCGCAGGCATCGGCGGTCCGCATCACACTGATACTCGAGACCCATATCCACAATGACTATGTAACCGGCGGGCTCGCTCTGGCCGAGGCCACCGGCGCCGACTACGTCGTGGCAGCCACGGAGGACGTAGGCTTCCACCGCACGGCAGCCCGCAATGGAGACCAGTTCACCTTCGGCAGCCTCGCGCTGACCGCCGTGTCCACCCCCGGGCACACCCCCGGCCATCTCTCATACGTGCTGCACGACAGCACAAGCCATCCGGTGGCCGTGTTCACCGGCGGGTCGATGCTCTTCGGTGCCGTGGGCCGCACCGATCTCATCAGTGCGGACCAGACGGAGTGGCTGACCCGGGCCCAGTACCGCTCCGTCCGCCGACTCGCGGAGGAACTGCCCGACGACGTTGCCGTGTACCCTACGCATGGATTCGGGAGCTTCTGCTCAGCGACGCCGACGAGTGGCAGCTCGTCCACCATCGGCCAGGAGCGGCGGGCGAACGTCGCACTGACCGGCGACGAAGACGGCTTCGTCAGGAATCTGATCGCAGGCCTGGTCGCCTATCCCCGGTACTACACACACATGGGCCCGGCCAACCGCAGCGGCCCTCCCGCACCAGATCTCAGCGTGCCCCGAACAGCTGACGCGGCCGAGCTGCAACGGCGTATGCAGGCTGGGGAATGGGTGGTGGATGTGCGCCAGCGGCGGGCATTCGCCAGCAGTCACCTGACCGGGTCGATCTCGGTTGAGCTGGGCGACCCGTTTGCCACCTACCTGGGGTGGACGATGAGGTGGGGCACGCCTCTGACGTTGATTGGCGACACGCCCGAGCAGGTGGCCGAGGCTCAGCGCCAGCTCACCCGTATCGGCATCGACCACCTCGAAGCGGCCGCCACCGGTGGACCTGACGAACTGGCCGCCGGACCGCTGTCCAGCTACGCCGTTTCCGACTTCGCCGGCCTGGCCGCCCAGTGGGGGCAGAACGGGATAGTGGTGCTCGATGTGCGCCGTCTGGATGAATGGCAGGCAGGCCACCTTGGCGGGGCGGTGCACATCCCCTTCTGGGAGATTGAGGAGCGGGCCGGTGAAGTGCCGCCCGGACAGGTATGGGTGCATTGCGCCAGCGGCTTCCGCGCCTCTATCAGCGCATCCCTGCTAGCTCGGGCCGGCCGCCAGGTGATCCATATCGATGACGACTGGGAGCACGCCGCGCCGCTGAGTCTGCCAGTCACCACCATGAGATGACTTCTGCGGTGCGAGTAGCCATCACGCGGCGTGCCTGCCTGCTCTACAGCCCGCGAACGGGATCAATACTGTCCGCCTCAGGTACGTGCGCGAGCATGCCGGTCATGCCCTGATCGGCTCCCGGCAGTGGATACCCCGGGCCAGATCGAGGACCCGGTGCGGTCCGTGGTGATGGGGCTGCCGCCAGGCCTTGAGTTCCGCACCAAGGGGCAGCTGGCTATCGACATCAGCGCAGACGCGCTCGCGGATGGCATCACCTTCGACTTTCTTCTGCGGTGTTGGCCAGGAAACCCCAGCTCGCCAACTGAAGAGTATACCGCAGTTTCTAGAAAACAATTGCTAGTTTCATATCTCATGTGTACGCTGAGGGCAGGTACCCGGATCAGCCGTCGGCGGTGGCCGGCTGCCGGGGGGTTATCGCATGGGATGGGCACACATGAACGGCGGGAACGGAACCAGGGTGTTGGTGCGCAGCCGGAAGGGCCGCGTGGTGGCCGGGACCTGTGCGGGAGTTGCCCAGTACTTCGGCATCGATGTGACCCTGGTCCGGGTGATCGTGGCCGTCGTCTCCGTTGTTACCGGAGGCGCGGGTGTCCTGGCTTATCTGGCGGCGTGGGTGATCATCCCCGAGGAAGGCGAGAAGACCTCGATCGCCGAGAATATCGTCAGCAAGAAACAGAACGCCTAACATGCCCGGGCGGCCGATGTTAACTGGGCGGGCGAGTCGTGGCGCCCGAAGAGCGGCGCAGCGAAGTAGCCCCGTGGACGTGGCGATTCAGGCAGGAGATGTCCTGCGAGCCGGACGGTACGAGATTCAGCGGCTCCTGCGGTCCGCCCGTGACAAGAAAGTTTATCTTGCACGTGATCGGGAGCTTGGCTGTGAAGTGACTCTCGATGCCTTCTCCAACAACTCGATCATGTCGGCCGGACTGACTGTGAGTGCATGGGAAACACTTGTGCTGGGCCAGCTAGGTGACCATCGGAACATCGCGACAGTGCGCGATCACTGGGAAGATGACGAAACGGCTTTC
>JAWWPY010000461.1:0-3144 GCA_033854735.1 Streptosporangiaceae bacterium
CAGGTGGACGTCCCTCAGGTAAGGATCACCATGGCCGTGGACTACCCGGACAAGGTGGCGGGCACCGTGTACGGGCGCGCCGCTGTCCTGCGGCGGCTCCACGACGTGGGCTGCGAGGTGGCCGAGCCGGCCAGCCGGCCGCAGGACTCCGACCCGGTCGGCGGGACCGCCCCGGTCCGTGGGGTCACCGGCACCGGCGCGAACCGCTACCAGCGTCCTGACCACGGCAAGCACGACCGCAGTAAGCAGATGCTGGCCGTCGATCCCCCGTCGTGGCGGCCAGACCTGCAGTACCCGTGGGACCTGTCCGAAGAGGTCATCCGGCTGGAAGGCTATGAGAACCTCCCGGTGCGCACGCCACGGGCCGCGGCCGGCCGTGGGCTCACCGAGCGGCAGCGGCTCCGCCGCACCACCGGCCGCTCACTGGCCTGGTCCGGCTACGTCGAAGTGCTCAGCATGCCCTTCAGCTCGGCCGCCGACTTCGACCGGCTGCTGCTGCCCGAGGACGACCCGCGGCGCCGCGCCCCGGTCATCGCCAACCCGCTCAACGACGACGAGCCGCTGATGCGCACCATGGTGCTGCCAGGTCTGCTGCGGGTCCTGGTCCGCAACATCGGCCGCGGTTTCGCCGATGTGGGGATGTTCGAGACCGGGCGCGTGTTCCTGCAGCACCGCAACGGCCCGCGCTCCGCTCCGATCCTGCGCACCGACCGCGGGCCGACAGTGCACGAACTGGCCACCCTGGAAGCTGCGCTGCCCGAGCAGCCGCTGCATATCGCGGCCGTGGTCACCGGCGAGCGCGAACTGGACGGCTGGTGGGGCCAGGGACGCCCGGCGGGCTGGCAGGACGCCATCGAGGCGGCCCGCCAGGTACTGCAGGACAGCCGGGTCCCGGTCCACATCCGGGCCGACCAGGCGCCGCCGTGGCACCCGGGCCGCTGCGCCGCGCTGTTCGTCCAGGCCGATGAAGGACAGGAGTGGCTGGCCGGGTACGCGGGTGAACTCCACCCGCGGGTCATCGCCGCGTTCGGGCTGCCGCCCAGGACCTCCGCGATGGAACTTGACCTGTCGGTGATCGAGAGCGCTGCGGCGGCGCTCGGCCCTGTCGAGGCCCCGGTGATCTCGCCGTATCCGGTGGCCACCCAGGATGTCGCGCTGCTGGTGCCGGAGCGCGTGCCCGCCGCGGAGGTGGAAGACTCGCTGATCGATGGCGTCCAGCACAGCGAGTACACGGGTCTGCTGGAAGATGTCCGCCTGTTCGACGTCTACACCGGAGAGCAGGCCGGCCCGGGGCGCAAGTCCCTGGCCTATACGCTGCGCTTCCGGGCGCCGGACCGGACGCTGACGGTGGAGGAGACCACCGCGGCGCGGGACGCGGCCGTGGCGGAGGCCGCCCGCCGGGTGGGGGCGGTCCTGCGCGGGCCCTCCTGACCCGCCCCGGAAGGGCACCGGCTCGCACGGACCAGCCTGAGGGTCAGCGCGCAAGCCGGACGGGGCGCGCCCTTTTCTTGACAAGAACGGTGCTGCGCAATCTTATGTCGGTAACGTTCCTACTGAAGGTTGGTAGCCGATCACGGACCGTAATCGGGGGGCGGGGGTCGCGGGCACCAGCTGAATGACGGCCGCAGCGCGGCGGCGGGGCGGGCCGGCCTGAAGGAGGAGCAGATCGCAAGCGGGGAACCCAGGATCCCGTTGAACGACCAGACAACGCCCGGCAGGGGCGCTGCGCCGCAGAGTCGATCGACCTTCCGCCAGGTCTTCGGGGTCTCGGAGTTCCGGGCGCTGTGGACGGCCCAGGTGCTGTCCGTCGCCGGGGATCAGCTGGCCAGGGTCGCGCTCACCCTGCTGGTCTTCCAGCGCACAGGCTCGGCGCTGCTGGCCGCGATCACCTTCGCCGTCAGCATCGTGCCGGCTTTCGTCGGTGGCCTGACCCTGTCGGGCCTGGCCGACCGGCTGCCGCGCAGGCAGGTGATGATCGCCAGTGACCTCAGCCGCGCGGTGCTCGTGGCCATCATGGCCATACCCGGGATGCCGGTGTTCCTGATGATCTGCATCTTCGGCGCCGTGACCCTGATCGGCGCGCCATTCAGCGCGGCGCGCGCCGCGCTGTACCCCGACATCCTCACCGGGGACCTCTACGTGCTCGGTACCGCAGTCACGCTCACGACGCTTCAGTTCGCTCAGGTCATCGGGTTCGCCGCGGGTGGCGCGATCGTTGGATTGTTCGGCGTCCAGACCTCACTGCTGGTGGACTCGGCCACCTTCCTCATCTCGGCCCTGATCACTCGAGCCCTGGTGCGGGCCAGGCCCACCGCCCGCGCCGCGCCGCGGATCCGCCCCTTGTCGCTGTCGGATCTCAGCGCGGGGATCCGGCTGGTGTTCGGTAATCCGGCGCTGCGCACGCCCATGCTGCTCGGCTGGCTCGTAGCGTTCTACGACGTACCCGAGGGCGTGGTGGCACCGCTTTCCCAGTCACTCGGCGGCGGAGACTTGGCGGCGGGCCTGATCCTGGCTGCGGCCGCGCTGGGCGCCTCCCTCGGCGCGGTGGGGTTCAGCCGCCTGGTGAGCCCGGAGCGACGGCTGCGGTGGATGACCCGCATCGCCCCGCTGGCGCCTGGCGTGCTGATCCTCTTCGCCTTCCGTCCCGCCTTGCCGGCCGCTCTGGCCGTCCTCACGGCCAGCGGAATCTTCGACTGCTATCAGGTCGCCGCCAACGCCGCGTTCGTGCAGGTCACCCCCCCGCCTCAGCGAAGCCAGGCGTTCGGAATCGCGCAGGGTGGAATGAGCCTGGGACAAGGTACGGCCATGATCCTGGCCGGGGCGGCCGCAGAACGGTTCGCGCCCAGCGTGGTCATCGCCACCGGCGGCGCCATCGGCGCGGCGGCAGCCATCGTGGTCGCGTTGACGCGCCCGCGGGCGAGCTGACCTGGCGAGTCGCGCGACTCCTGCGCGATCTAGTCGCGATCCGGGCCAGGCAGATGTGGTGGCAGGTTGGGGGTCAGCCCCATCCGTGGGTCATCGGGTTCTCCTTCCTGCGGGTGGCGGTGGTGGCGGGTGCGGGGGTCAGCCCCATCCGTGGGTCATCGGGTTCTCCTTCCTGCGGGTGGCGGTGGTGGCGGGTGCGGGGGTCAGCCCCATCCGTGG
>JAWWPY010000462.1:0-15024 GCA_033854735.1 Streptosporangiaceae bacterium
GCGCGCGGACAAGTCAGCCGCTGATGTCGGGCCCGGCGCGGGTGATCGTGATCTGGATGATCACCCTGCGGTCGCGGCGCATGGCGGCGCGGTAGTCGTCCCAGTCCGGATGCTCGCCGGCGACAGACCGGTAGTAGTCAACGAGGAGTTCCATGGCGCCAGGCAGCGAGATGATCTCGGCAGTCCCGTCGACCTGGACCCAGTCACCGAAGAAGCCGTCGGTGAAGACGCACATGGATGCCCGGGGGTCACGCCGCAGGTTCTTCGTCTTCACCGCAGTCTCGCGGCTGCTGATCACTACGTGCCCGTCGGAGTCCAGCGCACAGGTCACCGGGGACATCTGAGGCCGCCCGTCAGCCCGGGATGTCGCAAGCACGCCACGGTGATGCTTGCCCAGGAACGCCCGGGCGAGATCCGGATCCACCCGTCAGGCGCTGTTCAACCTCATCCGGCGGCGCATCTCGTACTCATGCACGATGGCGCTGGCGTAACCGTGCGAAAGACCGTGCTCGTCCGAGAGCCAGTACGCCCGTTCCTCGCAGCGCAAGAACGCTGGACCAGACTCGAGTCTTCTGAACCACTCTCGGAGGTCCCGTCCGGTAACGGACGGAATACGGGCTATGAGATTCTTATGCGTCTCCGGGGAGTGATTCAGCGGCATGGCCACCTCCAGCGGCGAGCTCCTCTTGGTGTTGAGACTGCACCACGCGTGCGTCCCTGACAACCCCCCCGGGAGATGCTTCCCAGACACCTGGCCGATTCCATACCGTGATCCGGGCGAAACGGGCACGTTACCAGCCAGGATGGGGCTAGGACAGCCTCTCAACGATCATCGCCATGCCCTGGCCGCCACCCACGCACATGGTCTCCAGGCCGAACGTCTTGTCGTGGAACTGCAGGCTGTTGAGGAGTGTCGTGGTGATCCGCGCCCCGGTCATGCCGAACGGGTGGCCGACCGCGATGGCCCCGCCGTTCACGTTCAGCTTGCCCGCGTCGATCCCGAGGTCGGTGTAGGAGGGGATGACCTGGGCCGCGAAGGCCTCGTTGATCTCGACCAGGTCGATGTCGTCGATGGTCATGCCGGCGCGGCTGAGCGCCTGCCGTGACGCCTGCACCGGGCCGAGGCCCATGATCTCGGGCGACAGCGCGGAAACCCCGGTGGACACGATCCTGGCCAGGGGCGTGATGCCGAGCTCGGCGGCCTTACGGTCGCTCATGACCACCACTGCCGCGGCGCCGTCGTTGAGTGGGCAGCAGTTCCCGGCCGTGACCGTTCCGTCGGGCCGGAAGACCGGCTGCAGCGTGGCCACCTTCTCCAGGGTGGTGCCTGCCCTCGGGCCGTCGTCGCTGGCCACGACGCTCCCGTCCGGAAGCGTGGCGGGGGTGATGTCCACCCCCCAGAAGCCGTCGGCCAGCGCCTTCTCGGCGAGGTTCTGCGACCGCACGCCGAACTCGTCCTGAGCCAGGCGGCTGACTCCGCGCAGTTGGGCGACGTTCTCCGCGGTTTGGCCCATCGCGATGTAGACATCGGGGATGGCGCCGTCCTCGCGGGGATCGTGCCAGGCTTCCGCGCCCGCACCGGACCGCTTCACGCTGCGCGCCTCCGCCTCGGCAAAGACGGGGCTGTGCGTGTCCGGCCAGCTGTCGCTGCTGCCGGTCGCGAACCGGCTGACGCACTCCACGCCCGCGGAGATGAACACATCGCCCTCACCGGCCTTGATGGCGTGGAATGCCATCCGGGTGGTCTGCAGCGACGATGAGCAGTACCTCGTGACGGTCGCGCCGGGAAGGTGGTCGTAGCCGAGCTCGATGGCGACAACCCGGGCGAGGTTGAAGCCCTGCTCGCCGCCGGGCAGGCCGCAGCCCAGCAGCAGATCCTCGATGTCCGCCGGGTCGAGCTGGGGCACCTTGGCCAGGGCCGCGGTGATCATCTGGCTGGTCAGGTCATCGGGGCGGATGGTGGTGAGCGATCCTTTGAACGCCCGGCCGATCGGCGATCGTGCCGTGGCGACGATGACTGCCTCGGGCATGATGAACTCCCTCGATCCTCGTTGATTACTGAGCAGTAGCTTATGTCAGCCGACCGGGCCGTGCCCATGCCCGAGGCCCCGCGGATGGTGCCGTGGGATAGCGTCGGTGTCCTAGGAACCGACCGTAACCGCACGGGACCTGGCCAGCGACTGGCTGGTGAGCGAGGTGGCTGGTGATGCAGGTCCATGAATCCCTGATCGAACTGGTCGGGAACACCCCACTGGTCCGGCTGAGAGCGGTGACTCGCGCGCTCGCTGGCGGCGGCCGGGGGCCAGCAGTGCTGGCCAAGGTGGAGTACTTCAACCCCGGCGGCTCGGTGAAAGACCGCATCGCCCTGCGCATGGTCGAAGCGGCGGAAGCTTCCGGCGCCCTCCGTCCCGGCGGCACGATCGTGGAGCCGACCTCGGGCAACACCGGGGTGGGCCTGGCCATCGTCGCGGCTCAGAAGGGGTACCGCTGCCTGTTCGTCTGCCCGGACAAGGTCGGGCAGGACAAGATCAGCGTCTTGCGCGCCTACGGCTCCGAGGTGGTCGTCTGCCCGGGCACCGTGTCGCCGGACCACCCCGACTCGTATTACTCGGTGTCGAGCCGGCTGGCGCGGGAGACCCCGGGGGGCTGGAAGCCGGATCAGTATGCCAACCCCGAGAACCCGGCTTCGCATTACCACTCCACCGGCCCGGAAATCTGGGCCCAGACGGACGGCACCGTGACCCATTTCGTGGCTGGAATCGGCACCGGGGGCACCATCACCGGGACCGGCCGCTACCTGAAGGAGGTCTCCGGCGGCGCGGTCCAGGTGATAGGCGCTGACCCGGAGGGCTCGGTCTACTCGGGCGGCAGCGGCCGCCCCTACCTCGTCGAGGGCGTGGGCGAGGACATGTGGCCCGCGAACTACGACCCGTCCATCTGCGACCAGGTCATCGCGGTGAGCGATGCGGAGTCGTTCCAGATGACCCGGCGACTGGCCCGCGAGGAGGCCCTGCTCACCGGGGGCTCGTGCGGCCTGGCCGTGGTCGCCGCGCTGCGGGTCGCGGCCACGGCGGCGCCCGGCGACGTGATCGTCGTGCTGCTGCCGGACGGCGGACGCGGCTACCTGTCGAAGATCTTCAATGACGAGTGGATGGGCGACTACGGCTTCCTCACCGCGGAGACCACCGAGCCGAAGGTCGCCGACGTGCTGGCCCGCAAGCAGGCCGGGCTCCCGGAGTTCGTGCACGTCCACCCCGAGGAAACGGTGGGGGCGGCGATCGGGCTCCTCCGCGAGTACAACGTGTCGCAGCTACCCGTGATGAAAGAGGAACCCCCGGTTATGGCGGCCGAGGTGATTGGCTCCGTGGTGGAGCGTGACCTGCTCGACGCGCTGGTCTCCGGCCGGGCGAACCCGCAGGACGCGGTCAGCGGGCACATGTCGGCGCCGCTGCCCATGGTCGGCTCCGGGGAACGGGTCAGCCGCGCGGTCGAAGCGCTCGAGAAGGCCGGGGCCGCGGTGGTCCTGGTCGACGGCCGGCCATCAGGCCTGATCACGCGGCAGGACCTGCTCACCTTCCTCGCCGGTGCGGTGTGACATTGGTGCTAGGAAATCCCAGGCCATTACCGGCTCAGGCGACGAATCCGTGATCTCTAAAGATCACGGCTAACGTGCCGTGCGGGAGCCCAGAGGTGGTCGCGCCGTGAGCTAACAGCGTGGGCTAACAGCGTGGGCTAACAGCGCGGGCCACCGCTCACATCTTTCTCACATTAAGAACCCCTGTAAGCGGACTGTAAGATAGCCCGCCCGTTAATCATGTGATCTTGTGAATCACGCTTTTTCCCAGGTCAGAGCGGTTCCTGGCCGACGGCCTCTCCATTGCACCCACGAGCCCAAATGGATCATGATGAAAATTTCAGGCCGATAAGGGTTATCCCGGAGCCGAGCCAGATCTATGTTTAGCGCGTTCTCTTAACCCCCTCTGCCTAGGGAGCCACGCGCCTCAGGTTCCGCTGCCTGTGCCAGCGGACGCCGCGCGCTGAGATACGGCGGGCGGGGCCTCGCAGGCAGCCAGCCTGCCCTCCAACGTCCAGGAACGGCGCCATCGTCACTGACGGGGAACGCCGCAGCCGACGAAAGGAAAGGTCATGGACGCAGCGGAGCTGAAACGCATAGTTATGAGCCGGCGGTCGGCGATTAAGGGAGGGGGCGCGTCAGCCCTCCTGGTATCTCAGGCCGCCCTCTTCGAGCGGTTGGGATGGGCGCCCCACCGGGTTGACCACCCGTCGACCACCCGCACCGCGACCGCATTCTCTGACATCCAGTTCGACATGGCTGCCTTCATCAACCCGGCACAGGTCATCGACGACGGCGCCGGCGCCGTCACGGTCTCATTCCCCCCGGTCTACAGCCTGCTCCTGCCGGTCAGGCTGAACCGCACGCCGACCCGTGATGACCAGGCGACGCTCGCGGATGCCCTGACCATCATCGAGGCCAGCTACCCGGCTAGCCCGTCAGGCCTGCTCATCTTCTCGGTGTCCTACGGCGTGCCGTACTTCAGCCGGCTCCCGCAGGCGCTGGTGCGCAGCGTCGTGCCGACCCTGCTCGCCGACCCGGGCCGTTTTGCGCTCGAAGAGGCGGTCCCCTTCGCCACGGACGTCACCGACGGCGTCGTGGGCGGGCCTGGCGCCCTCATTCCCAACGTCACCAAGGACCGCTTCAACGTCAACGTGACGATCGAATCCAACGACATGCTCTTCCACTTCCGCAGCGACTCGCTGGTCAATCTGAGCGCCGCCGCCTTGTGGCTGCAGGGCAGCAACAACCTCGACGGCCGCCATGTGCCCTCACCCGACTTCCACGAGCTCTTCAGCTTCCAGGCCCCGCGTATCCAGTTCGTGCAGCCCGGACTGCCACGCAAGATGGCCGACGAGCAAGGCTTCGAGTTCGCGCCCAGGATCAATCCCGGTTCCTCGATGGCCATGGGCTTCGTCGACCAGCAGGTCAACGCCAGCGGGCCGGCCGCGATCGTCACCTTCGCAGGCAACACGTCGGCCCGGCTGACCAGCGCGGTGCCGGGCGACTACTTCGACAACGGCTCCGTCGCCCACTTCTCGCACGTCATCGAGGACCTATATCAGTTCTACAGCCTGCCTGGCCAGGACCCGCGGCACCCCGACGGCGAGCCGTTCACCGAGCGCTGCCAGTACATGTTCCGCTCGAACCAGCTCGGCACCAGCAACGGGATTCCCGCGGCGGGTAACACCGACCAGTTCAGCAACGGAGGCGGGCCGGCCTTTGTCAACAACGCATTCCAGGGCACCGGCGCCGCCGTGGCGGCCGCGCAGGACAGTGCGGGCCTGTTCACCCCGGCCAACCAGACGCTCAGCGCGACGTTCACCGGCCTGCCCCGCGTCGGCCACGAGGAGGCGCTGCAGCAGGTGTCGCGGGCGCCCGACGGCACGCCGCTGCACATCCGGGCCGACGGCCCTGGCCTTGACAGCATGGACGTGCCGGCCTTCCGGACCTTCCCTGGGCCGGGCGGGACCGACGTCCCGGCGGGCAGCAAACAGTTCAAGCTGCAGTTCCTGATGTACGTTCCGACCGCCGACCTCTTCGCCCAGATGCGCACCGCGGCAGCGGCACAGCAATTCCAGCAGCAGTTCCTGGGCGGCCAGGGCGATGACAATGGCCTGGAGCGGTTCATCACCGCGACCCGTCGGCAGAACTTCCTGGTCCCGCCGCGCAGGCACCGGGCCTTCCCGTTGCTGGAGCTCACCTGAGGCCGGATCCTGCGCCCGCGGCCGGCGCAGCGGGGTGGCGCGGGCCGCGGTGACGAACGAATGACGGCGTCGGTTTCGCTGAATATTTCATGACGGAATGAGGCCGTCACCTAACCATAAGATTTGCGCGCGGCAGCTTACCTTTCCCGGAAGACCCGGTCGCCACCCCAGGTCAAGAGGATTTCCGTGCCGCGGAAACCAAAGTTGCCGATCTTCAGTAATGGCTCTTCAAAGCATGACAAAAATGTCATGTTAACGGCGGCTGAACACAGTTACGGCCAGATCTATGTTTAGCGCGATCTCTCCCTCCGCCCCTTCTAACGCACGGCGCGGCCCAGGCCCGCCGTCGGCGCTAGCGCACGCGGCGCGCTGAGATCGGTGGGCTCAGTCTCGCAGGCGACCACGCCTGCACTCCCACATCCGGGACGGCACTCTCGGGCCCGCCCTCCGGGACCGACGCCCGGCTGGCGCTGGCGGGAATCGCCGCAGTTGAAGGAAGGATCAGACATGGACGCAGAGGAACTGAGAGGCATCGCCATGAGCCGCCGGTCGGCTCTGAAGAAAGGCGCTGCCACGGCCTTCCTGCTGTCTCAGGCCGCGCTCTTCGAGCAGTTGGCGCTGGCGCCGGTGCGGCCCGCGTCCGCGGCGACTACGTTCTCCGACATCCAGTTCGACATGGGCGCCTTCATCAACCCGGCCCAGGTCTTCAACGACGGCGCGGGCAGCGTCACCGCTCAGTTCGCGCCTACGTACGCCCTGCTGCAGCCGGTCACGCTGAACCGCACCCCGACCAAGGCTGACCAGACCACGCTGGCCAACGCGCTTACTACTATCGAGGCCAGTTACCCGGCGAGCCCGTCAGGCGTGCTCATCTTCTCGGTGTCCTACGGCGTGCCTTACTTCAACCGGCTGCCGCAGTCGGTGGTGCAGGCCAACATGCCGAGGACCGTCGGCTACGCGGGGCTCGCGGCCGGCCGGCCGGTGCTCGTCGAGGCGGTCCCGTCCCCCACCGACGTGGTGGGCGGCCTGGTCGGCGGCCCGGGCGCGACGATCCCCGGGGTCACCAAGGACCGGTTCAACGTCAACGTGGTGATCGAGAACAACGACATGCTGTTCGAGATCCGCAGCGACTCGATGGTCAACCTGAGTGCCATCCCGCTGTGGTTCCAGGGCAGCAACAACCTCAACGGCAAGGGCGTGCCATCGCCCAATTTCAACGGGCTCTTCACCTTCCAGCCGCCGCGCATCCAGTTCGTGCAGGTCGGGCTGCCGCGCAAGATGGCCAACAACTACGGCTTCGAGTTCGCCTCCCGGATCAACCCCAACTCCTCGATGGCCATGGGCTTCGTGGACCAGCAGACCAATGCCGCCGGGCCGGCCGCGATCACCACCTTCGTGGGCAATTCCTCGGCCAAGCTGACCAACGCCACGATCGGCAGCTACTTCGACAACGGCTCCATCGCGCACTTCTCGCACGACATCGAGGACCTGTACCAGTTCTACTCGACCCCCGGCCAGGACCCCCGGCACCCCGACGGCGAGACTTTCACGGAGCGCTGCCAGTACATGTTCCGGTCCAACCAGCTCGGTACCCCGAACGGGATACCCGCCGCCGGAAACACCGACCAGTTCGCCAACGGCGGCGGCCCCGCCTTCATCAACAACGTCTTCCAGGGCACCGACTCCGCGATGCTGGAGGCACAGGACAGCGCCGGCCTGTTCACCCCCTCGAACGCGACGAAGAGCGCCACGTTCACCGGCGAGGGCCGCATCGGCCATATCGACGGGCTGCAGCGGCTGTCCCGGGCCCCCGACAGCACACCGCTGCACATCCGCAACGACGGCCCGGGCCTCGACGGCATGGATGTGCCCGCCTTCCGGACCTTCCCGACCAACGTAGGCTCCGACATGCCCGCCGGCAGCGCCCAGTTCAAGCTGCAGTTCCTGATCTACGTGCCGACCGCCGACTTCTTCGCCTCGATGCGCAGCCTCCAGGCCTCGCAGGACCTCCAGAAGCAGTTCACCAACGTCAACCCCGATGACAACGGCCTCGAGCGGTTCATCACCGCCACCCGACGGCAGAACTTCCTGGTCCCGCCGCGCCGCCACCGGGCTTTCCCCCTGCTGGAACTCACCTGACCGAGAGGGGCACGCGGGATCCCTGATGTCCGTGCCCGCCGCCGGGACATGGCAGAGTGTCAGCCGTGACGAAGAACCCCGGCGGCGGGTTCGAGACGCTGGCGATCCATGCGGGCCAGGAACCTGACCCGCTGACCGGCGCCGTGGTCCCGCCCATCTACCAGGTGTCCACCTACAAGCAGGACCGGGTGGGCAGTCCGCGCGCCGGTTATGAGTACTCGCGGACCGCGAACCCCACCCGCACGGCGCTTGAGGAGTGCCTCGCCGCGCTGGAGGGCGGGCCGCGCGGGCTCGCCTTCGCCTCAGGGATGGCGGCCGAGGACTGCCTGCTGCGCACGGTCTGCCGGCCCGGCGATCATGTGCTCATCCCCGATGATGCCTACGGCGGCACCTACCGGCTGCTGGCCCGGGTGCTGGCGGAGTGGGGCATCAGCTACGCACCCGTGCGGCTGTCGGACACCCGGGCCGTCCGGGACGCTCTCGCGGAGCAGCCCACCAGGGTGCTCTGGGCCGAGACCCCGACCAATCCCCTGCTGTCCATCGCGGACATTTCCGCGCTCGCGGAGATCGCCCACGAGGCGGGCGCACTGCTGGTGGTGGACAACACGTTCGCCTCTCCCTACCTGCAGCAGCCGATCGCGCTCGGCGCGGATGCCGTCGTCCACTCCACCACGAAGTACCTCGGCGGCCACTCCGACGTCCTGGGCGGCGCACTGGTCACCGCGGACAGCGGACTGGCGGAGCAGCTCGCCTTCCTGCAGAATGCCACGGGCTCGGTCGCCGGGCCGTTCGACGCGTGGCTGACGCTGCGCGGCGTCAGGACGCTGGCGGTGCGGATGGACAGGCACTGCCAGAACGCGGCCCGGGTGGCCGCCATGCTGGCCGCGCACCCGGGGGTGACGGAGGTGTTCTATCCGGGGATGGCCACTCATCCCGGCCATGATGTCGCGGCCAAGCAGATGCGCGACTTCGGCGGGATGGTGTCCTGCCGGCTGCGCGGAGGTGAGCAGGAGGCTCTCGCGGTCTGCGAGCGGACCACGCTGTTCACGCTGGGCGAGTCGCTCGGCGGGGTGGAGTCGCTGATCGAGCACCCGGGGCGGATGACGCACGCCTCGGCGGCAGGCTCGGCGCTGGCCGTGCCGGCCGACCTGATCCGGCTCTCGGTCGGTATCGAAGCGTGCGACGACCTGCTGGAGGACCTGCGCCAGGCCCTGGGCTGACCGGCACGGGGCTGACCGCACGGGGCTGACAGGACAGGGCTGACCGGCACGGGCGTCAGTGGCTGTTCCACACCATGAGGACGAGGATCACCAGCCAGATGAGGCTGACCACGCCGGCCAGGGAGGCGATCCGGCCGCGCTCCACGGTAGCCAAGGCGATGGCTGCTGTGGGCGGCGGGCTGGGCGGCTCCGGAGGGCCGGGCTCATCGTCCTTGGCCCCGGTGGGGTCGGGCGCGGCAGGCTGGCCGTCCGAGCCGCTGACGACCGGAACTTCCACCCCTTCCAACGCAACGATGGCCCGATGCTGGTCACGCATGATCAGCAGGAGCATGACCAGCGCGACCACGAACAGCGTCATTGACGCCGTCACCCACGATTTGGTCATTTCGTGGAGGGACTGGCCACCGATGATCCCGAAGAGCAGCACGCCGAGCGACGCGGCCCCGAAGATCCTGGTCATCCGGGACAGGTAGCGGAGCACGACCAGGTTACGGGTCCGGATGTAGCGCGGCGTGGACATGGTCGCGATGGTGACCGGGCCAATGGCGAAGATCACGAAGCCGATGTGGAACCAGACGATCAGCCGGTCGGTGAAAGACATGGCACGATCTTAGGGGCCACCGGGGTGTCAGTGGCGGCCGGACTAAGGGCGCCGGGACTTGCCGCCGAGGGCGGCCCACCCGGCGGCCGCGAGCAGGGCCAGGCCCAGAACGAGGACACCCGCGGCACGCAGCGGGTGATGCCCCGACGAGCCGGCGATGCGGCCAGGGATGAAGCTGGGCAGCGAGCCCGCCTTCGTGGTCACATAGAGAATCCCGACAACTATCAGCAGAAGGCCGATAATTGCCAGGATAAGAGCACCAATGCGCCTGACGGCGGTACTGGAGCGCCGCACGGATGATTCCGTGCCCGATTGGGTGACAGAACTCACCTGTGTTCCCCCTCCGCATATGCCGGGACTGCGCGGCATGCCACCCTATGGCCCAGCAATGAGAAAGACCTGACTGTGGCACGCTACTACGAGAAACGTGGCGCAGGGGTTCCGTTAAAAGGCCTTGACCCAAAAATTCATCGCCGGCCCTGGCGCCGGGCGCGCAGGAAGTCCCTGACCACGAACTCACCGAGGCGTTCCGGCATCGCGTGGAGCACCCGGCCACCGTTACGCCTGGCCACGTCGTCGACAAAGGCCGACAGCCCCTCGTCCTCGGCGAGCATGAAGATGTTGAGCGCAGCGTGGCGGCGGGTCATCTTGTCCACCTCGGCGAGGGTGAGTTCCAGCGTCTCCGGTGCCGGGGGCCAGTCGAACGAGGACTGCCCGTCGCGCCGGAGGTGGGCGGTGGGCTCGCCGTCGGTCACGATCAGCACCACCGGGTCGTGCTCGGGCCGCCGGTCTAGATACCGCCCGGCCAGGACCAGTGCATGGTGCAGGTTCGTGCCCTGGACCATGTCCCAGCCGAGCGCCGCGAGATCGGTCTCGCGCAATTCCCGTGCATAGTTGGAGAAACCGATTACCTGGATCGAATCCTGCGGGAATCTGCTGCGCACCAGCGCGTGCAGGGCCAGCGCCGTCTGCTTGGCCGCCCCCCAGGTACCGCGCAGATGCATCGAGTAGGACAAGTCGATGAGCAGGCAGACCGCGGCCGACGCCCGCCGCTGTGTCTCTCCCACCTCGAAGTCGGCGGCGGAGAGCCGCACCGTGCCCCGTGGTGGCTGGCCCTGTGGTTGGTTGTGGAGCGCCCCGGGGTCGCGCAGGAGCGCGTTGCGGACCGTGGCCGGGGCGTCAATCGCCTGCTCGTCGCCGAACTGCCAGGGGCGGGTGGCCCCGGTGTACTCGCCGGCCTGCCCCACGTCCCGTTGCTCGTGGTCACCGTGGCCGCCCTCGGGAAGGTCGGCGAACACCCGGCGCAGCGCGGTCTCGCCGAGCCGGCGCACCGCCTTCGGGGTGAGCTCCAGCCGGCCCGCGGTGCGCTCCAGGTACCCTTGCCGCTCCAGTTCCCGCTCGGTCTGCCGGAGGGCCTCCATGTCATCGACGGCCTGGCGGCCGAGGGCCCGCCGTACCGCGCTCTCGTCAATGTCATCCAGCCGCGCGCCCGGGTAGTCCTGGCGCAGCGTGGCCTCCAGGTCGGCCAGGTCGGCCAGGTCGGCGAGCGCGGTCGTCGCATCGCCCAGGCCGAGTGGCTCGTCGCCGGTCATCGGGTCATCGCCCCAGCCCGGAAGGTCCATGTCGGGCCTGCGGGCCCGCAGCAGGTCCGCGAGCCGGGCCATCTCCGCGGCGAGGCCGGCGTCCTGCAGCGTCTGGTCCATCAGCCCGGCCAGTTCCTCGCGCTGGCCGTCGGTCAGCGACTCGAGCAGCCGCTGCGCCGCGGACGCCCTGCGGACCAGCGAATCGACCAGTTCCTCCAGGTTGCGCGGGTGGTCCGGGAACAGGTCCTGGTAGGACTCCATGAAGCGCTCGAAGTCCTCCTGGGTGTGCTGGCCGCGCGAATCGGCCTCCAGCATCCCGTTGAGGTCGGCGAGCATGTCCTTGACCCGCTGCATGGCGTCGGCGTCAGGACGCTCGAGGCCCTCTTTCATGCCGCGGAACTGACTGTCCAGCACCTCGCTGCGGAGCAGGTCCTTGAGGCGCTCGAAGGTGTCCCTCGCCGCCGCCGAACGCCAGGAGTAGTCGGCCAGCCGCCGGATCGCCTGCGCGGTGTCGGACGGCAATGAGTCGAGCTCAGCCTCGCGCAGCCTGGCTTCGTCGCTGGGGTCGGGGAAGAGCTCGGCCCGCTCCTGCCCGATGGCCATGTCGAGCAGGGAGCGGGCCTGGTCAAGTATCCCGTCGAGACGCCCCCGGCTGCGAACCTCCCGCTGCCGCTCCCGCACCCGCCGGAGCATGTCGTCCAGGCCACGGCGGCCGGACATGCCCCGGCGCAGCAGGTCACGCAGCGCGCTCACGGGGTCCGCGCCGCTGAGTACCGCGTCGCCGAGCTCGTCAAGCGCGCCGCGGGCGTCGTACGGCGCGGCCAGCGGGTCTGGCCCGTCGTGGTACTCGCCGTACCGGTAACCGCTCATGAGGTGTCTCCTGCTCGCTCTTGCTCCTCAGGTGCGGTAGAGGGCGCCGCCGTCGACGGCGTCCTTGGACAGGCGCCGCATCAGGTACAGCCCTTCGAGGGCGAACTCCAGTGCCGCGGCGGCATCCCCGAACGACTCGTCGCCGCCGTCCATGCCCAGCCGGCCCATGATCCTGGCCAGGCCGGGCACTTCCCCGATCCGCTGCAGCAGGTCGGCCGCGGGCACCAGATCGCCGGACTCGACGCTGCCACCACCGTCGAAGGTGGCCAGCAGCCCGGTCAGGTCGGCGTTGCCGAGCCTGGCGCGGAAGGTGTCGGCCACCGCGCGGCGCAGCAGGTGCTCAAGGACTTCCTGCTCCCGGCCCTCCTCGCTGACCTCGAATTCCACCTTGCCGCGCAGCGTGCTCACGGTGGATGGCAGGTCGCAGATCCGGGCCACCGGCTGGGCCTCGCCGGTGAGGGCGGACCGGCGCAGCGCCGAGGCCGCGACCGACTCGGCGGCGGCGATCGCGAACCGGGCCGATACGCCGGACCGGGAGTCCACGGCGGGCGACGAGCGCACCAGCCTGGTGAACCGGGCGATGATCTCCATCAGGTGCTCGGGCAGAGTGGCGCCCGGGTCGGCGCCGCCCCACGAGAGCAGCGACTCCTGCTTGGTCAGGGCGATCTCGTCTTCCAGGGACATCGGGTAGTGCGTGCGGATCTCGGCGCCGAACCTGTCCTTCAGCGGCGTGATGATGCGGCCCCGGCTCGTGTAGTCCTCGGGGTTCGCGCTCGCCACCAGCACCAGGTCGAGCGGCAGGCGAAGGGCGTATCCGCGTACCCCGATGTCCCGTTCCTCCAGGACGTTGAGCAACGCGACCTGGATCCGCTCGGCCAGGTCGGGCAGTTCGTTCAGGCAGAAGACCCCCCGGTTGGTCCTCGGCACCAGCCCGAAGTGGATGGTTTCCGGGTCGCCGAGCGTCCGCCCTTCGGCGACCTTCACCGGGTCGATGTCCCCGATCAGGTCGCCGACGCTGGTGTCCGGCGTGGCCAGCTTCTCCCCGTACCGCTCGCTACGGTGCCGCCAGGTCACCGGCAGGTCGTCGGCCAGCTCATCGGCCAGGCGGCGGCAGCGTGCGCAGGCGGGCTGATAGGGGTGGTCGTTGATCTCGCAGCCCGCTACCGTCGGCGTCCACTCGTCAAGCAGGGTGGGCAGCGTGCGGATGAGCCGCGTCTTGCCCTGGCCCCGCTCACCGAGCAGGATCGTGTCGTGCCCGGCGAGGAGAGCCCGCTCCAGGTGCGGGAGCACCGTCTGGCCGAAGCCGACGATCCCGGGAAACCGGTCCTCGCCCGCCCGCATCCTGGCCAGCAGGTTCTGCCGTATCTCTTCTTTGACCGTCACGAACGCATGGCCGCTGGCCCGGAGTTCTCCCAGGGTGGCGATCTCTGGGCGGGGCGACGGGTCGGCTGCGGGGTGGGTCTGGTTGTCTGGCTGCACCATTCGACAGTATGTGTACGCCGGCCGGGTTCGCACATTGTCCAGGTCAGGCCGGCCCGGATCGACCGTGGACGGGAGATGAGGCGTGGGAACCAAGGCCCCGGCGCTGGCCATCGATATCGGCGGGACCAAGATCGCTGTCGGGCTGGTCGAGCCCGACGGGCGGCTGCTGACCTGGGCGCAGATTCCCACCCCGCGGCTGGACGCCGAGCAGCTCTGGCGCACGCTGGACTCGCTGATCAGCCGGGCCATCGCGGAGGCTCACGTCGAGGCGCCCGAGGGCCTGGCCGGCGTCGGATGCGGCTGCGGCGGCCCGATGGAGTGGCCGGCCGGGAATGTCTCCCCGCTGAACATCCCGGCCTGGCGCGCGTTCCCGCTCGGTAAGCGGCTCCAGGAGCGGTTCCCCGGCCTGCCGGTCCGGCTGCACAACGACGCGATCTGCATGGCGGTCGGCGAGCACTGGCGGGGCGCCGGGCGGGGCCGGCGCACGATGCTCGGCATGGTGGTCTCCACCGGCGTCGGCGGCGGCCTGGTGCTCGATGGCAGGCTCATCAACGGGGCGACAGGCAATGCCGGCCATATCGGCCACGTGGTGGTCGACCCGGACGGGCCGCCGTGCCTGTGCGGCGGGCGCGGCTGCGTGGAGGCGATCGCCCGCGGGCCCGCGCTGGCCGCGTGGGCCCAGGCCGAAGGGTGGCGGCCCGGCCAGATGGACGCGACCGCCAAGGAGCTCGCGGATGACGCGGCCCAAGGCCACCCGGTCGGGCTGGCCGCGATGCGCCGGGCCGGCCGGGCGCTCGGCATCGGCATCGCCTCCGCCACCCATCTGTGCGACCTGGAGGTGGTCGCGGTCGGGGGAGGGCTGTCCCAGGCCGGGGCGTTGCTGCTCGATCCGCTTGAGGAGTCGTTGCGGCTGCATGTGGGTCTTGATTTCGCGCGCGAGGTGGTCGTGGTGCCAGCGGCGCTCGGCCTGAGCGCCGGGCTGGTCGGTGCGGCCGCGCTGCTGTTCGCCGCCGACCGCTACTGGCCGGGCGAGTGAGGGAGCAAATGCGGGACGGCGAAGTGCGAGACTGCACAGCATGACGACGGCGTCCTCCCCGGTCCGGCCGGATGACATGGCCACCGCGCGCGAGGTGCTCCGCAGCGTCCTGGCGCCCACTCCGCTGCTGCGTTCCCGCGTGCTGTCCGACCGCCTCGGCGGCCCGGTGTTCCTGAAATGCGAGAACCTGCAGCGGACCGGGTCGTTCAAGGCCCGCGGGGCGTACCTCCGGATCTCGCGGCTCACCGGCGCCGAGCGGGCCCGCGGCGTGGTGGCGGCGAGCGCGGGCAACCACGCCCAGGGGGTCGCCTT
>JAWWPY010000463.1:0-4331 GCA_033854735.1 Streptosporangiaceae bacterium
TGCCGCCGTCGACCACCTGCTGGCGCAAGTTGAGGAGCAACCGGCGATAGTCGTCGTGCGTCGCGGTGCCGTCCTCGATCCGCCGGACGACCGGGACCCTGTCCAGCATCCGCTGGAATTCCGCCCAAACCCCGGCCAGCTCGGTGAACGCGCGGGCGGCCGCGGGAGTATCGGTGGCTTCGGGATGACCTAGTGGGGAGGCGGACAGCTCGGCGGGGCTCGAGGGCTGTCCGGAGCCTTGTCCGGGGCCGACGCAGGTGAGCTGGGCGAAGGCCAGGGAGAAGCGACCGGATTCTGGGACGATCAGGAGCACCCTGTCGCCGGGACGCAGCCGCGGGCGTGCCGCGTCGAGCATCACGAAGATGCTTGCCGCTCCTGTATTACCGGCCGTGTGCAGGTTCGTGAACCAGGTGTGGTCGCCGGGTTCGTAGCCTGCCTCACGCAGGCGGGCGAAGAGTTTCGCGCGGAAATGTTCGGCGCTGTAGTGACAGAGGACATGCTCGGTGCGCGGGTCGATGCGGCCCGCCTTCACCAGCGCGCTGAACTCGGCGACGCCCAGGTCGATGAGCGCCGGCAGCGCTGACATGTCCTGGCGGAGGGCGGGGACCTCGGGTCTCCCGCCGTGCGGCGGGTCACGGTGGTCGAGCCAGGTGGCCCCGGCTCGCGGCTCGCGGTTCTCGCCCAGTCCGGCGCTCATGCACACCGGGTGGTCGTGCGCGTGGGAGACCAGGTGCATCCAGTCCACCCGCAGGCTCGGGCCGCCCGGCCGGGGCTCGGGTTCCACCACGACCGCTCCGGCGCCGTCGGAGAGCGTCCAGCGCAGGAAGCTGGTGTCCGGCCTGTCGCCTGGGTCATCTGGGGCGGCGAACGAGCGGCTGACCAGCTCCGAGCCTACGGCGACCGCCACCGGATGCTCGCCGAGACGCACCGCGGACACGGCCGCCTTGAGCGCCGCCATCCCGGACGCGCACACCCCGGTGGCCGACAGCAGCTCCATCGGGCCGCCGCCCAGCCGTCCGTGCACCATGGAGGCGAAGCCGGGAACGAGCACGTCGCCCGCTGTCGTTCCGGTCGCGAGCATCCGCACCGCCGAGACCGGCAGGCCCCGGTCCCCCAGCGCACGCAATGCCGCGTGTGCCGCCAGCTCCTCATTGAGCATGACGGTCATCCCCTTGTCGTTCACGGCATAATGCCGCGTCCTGATCCCGTTCGCCGCGAGCGCCCGACGGCGCATCGCCGCGCCGCGCGGGCCGCCGTCGCCGAACCTGGCCGCGAGCTCTTCGTTGCCGACCGGGTCGCCGGGCAGGTACGCGCCGATACCGGTGATGTATGCCTCAATCATGAGGTTCATTCAGCCACCGGCCCAGATCAACGAACATCGGCGCGGATACTCATCTTGGGTGAGTTTTGGGCGCATACGGTACTGAGTACGCGTGCTCAGGTGCGGCGGCTCTGCGGTCCTTATGGTGGGAATAGGAGAAATTCCGACCAAGGAATGTGATATCCATGAAATGGCCACTGCGGAAGTTCCTGCTGAGCGTCATCATTGCATCACTATCGATCACGGCCGTGCTCGGAATCATCGGTGTCCTATGGCCGGGCTTTGGCGAAACCGGCGCGAAAATACTAGGCAGCACGATCGGGGTCGATGTCGCGAGTGTCTTGACGCTGTGCTGCGCGAGGCCGGCGAAATCAGCATTGCACCGCGTGGTGCAGGTGACCGGCATCCTGAGTGCATGCCTCGGCGCGGTTACCGGCCTTTATGTCATCTGGCTGCCCGCCAGTGGCCTGGGAGATGGCATGACGCGGACAGCCGTGGTGCTGTTCCTCCTGGCGGCCGGCTCGACGCACGCCTCTCTGATGCTGGCCTGGCGTACGTACAACCGGCCGATGAGAATCGTCGTGCCTGCGACGGTTCTTTGCATCGCCGCCGCCACCGAGCTCATCGCCAACTACGTGGTGTTCCCCGGCTTCGACCCGGGCCGAGAGGGCTATCTGAGGGCACTAACGGTGGTCCTGATCCTGGATGCGCTTGGCACCATCCTGATCCTGCTCCTGCATCGCTTCGGACCGCCCCGGTCCGATACTGCGGCGGCAGGAGCCACTGTCCACCACCCGTCGCCGAACCCCTCGGACGTGAGGCTGCCAGCAGTTATGTGACGCTCACCCGCCGGGACGGCCGCAAGCCCGAGCACTTCGGCCGTCCCGGCCGGTAAGGACCGTGGCCCCAGGGCCCCGGCATAGTGGCGTGAGGTCCGGTTTGGTCGTGGTGGGCTGAGTCCGAGGGTGGTCAGCGCCTGGTGCGTCTCGGCTGTGGTGGCGGCAGCCAGCGGCGATGCTTTGGTGGCCGGCTAGTTCATGATCCCGGAACGGCCCGCTCGAGGATAGCCGGGAGTGGGCATAGCACCAGGTTCGGATGCGTTTGCGTGCGCCGCCAGGGACTCGAACCCCGAACCCGCAGATTAAGAGTCTGCTGCTCTAACCAGTTGAGCTAGCGGCGCGCGTGCCGGGCCATGTTATGACGTGCCGGGCTGTACAGCAAACCGGGACAGCGGCTGCCGCGTGGTGCCGCCCGCTACCGGCCCGTACCGAGACATCCGAGCAAACATGGAGCAAACGTGACCGCGGCCCATTTCGGGACCGGTGCACCCCAGCAATGTCTTCAGAGCTAGATCGACGGCCCAGAACTCGAAGAAACGGCGACTACATTCCGTAGCCGCCGCTGGTGGCGTGCATGCTGGGCAGATCCGTTCCCGGCATCCAGTACGGCGCGAAGCTCATAGCAGATCGCACGAGTCTGGTGCTCGAACGTCTGGTGAGGGCGACTTGGCCGGGAGGTCCGCTGCCGTACCCAGCGATCGACCTGACGTAGACCTGCCATGTACCTCGCATGGACCTGTGAGGCGCTCAGGCTTGAGTGCTGCGCGTGGTGATTGACCTGCGGTGTACCTCGCAGGGACCTGGGTGAAGCTAGGCAGGCTCATGCCGCGCAAGCCAGGTCGCGCCAAAGCTAGGGTCGGGCCTACCACCTGCGTTCTTGTCAGACGCGAATGTGACAGCGTCGGCAGCGAATGCATTTGTCACCGCGGGCCACGCGCCGTACCTGGAGTGAGGACATCGTGCACGACGACATGGAGCTGATAGCCGCCATCGGCCGCATGGTGGTGAACGCCGCCGAACTGGAGTACGCAGTCGCCGAGCTGGCTGCCACCGCCGAGGGCCTGCAGGGTGAGGAATGCCGGGAACGCGCGACGGCGATCGTGCGGAGGACCGGCGAGGCCATGAGGCAGTTCGAGCGCCTTGTGCAGCAGGAGCGCCCTGACCTCGGCTGGCTCATGCGGGATACCGCTGGCCTGCTGGGGGCGCGGCACTTCGTCGCGCACGCTGTACCGCAGCAGGATGCCGTCGCAGAAGGCCGCCCCGCCCTGTTTGTCCTGTCCCCGCGACAGGGCGAGACCATGATCACTACCGGGCAGGCCCTCAGCAACGCCCAGATGATCAGGGAAGGTGCTGGTCGCATCCGAGACGAGATCGCCACCTTGCTCCGCAGCCAGGATGGGGGACGGCCGGCCGGTGATGTGCCTCAGTAGACCTGCGAGACTTTGCTGGCCGCACGTTCCAGATGTGACACGGTGCCAGGCAGTACGTCAGCGGCGTGCGCAAGCTGGCGCGCGGCTGTCCTGAAACTGCCGGTGCCGAGGATCTCTGCGGCGTATGACAGCCCAGAGGCCGTCCGGGCATCCATGTCGAGGTTCGTCATCGACATCGCGCCGATGATCTGCTTGAGTTCGGCCACTGTTTCTGCGGTGACCGTTCCAGTATCTTCAAGCCGCTGAGTGATCGTCTCAAGCCGTTCAAGTGGTGGTTCGGCGATCTCTATGAGTTTCCTCATCAGTGCGTCAGTGCTGGGGACGGTCAGATTCTTCAGGACCGAGCCGGCGGCGCCCTCGTGCTGGGCCTTCCACCTCCGGAGGGTCTCCGGCGGATAGCGGTCCTGTCCGCCCTTCCCGTCGACTTCTTCATGGTGCGCGGTACACAGCAGTAGCAGGTTGGCGAAGGAGTCACGTTCCCGGGCCGGCATGTCGGGTCGGTAGCGGGGCGCGCCGGGCCGGACCCCGTAGATGTGGGCGACCTGGGAGTTCTTCTGGTAGGCGCCGGGCCTTACTTCGAGAACGACCGGCATGATGCAGCCGGGGGCGTAGCAGCGGCCGTTGCTGACCGTCCAGAGGGCGGCAAGCATGGCCGGGGGGAGGCTCTTGCGCTGGCCTGCACCATCGGCGTGAGCCCTGGAGGACGCAGTCATTCACACATCATGACAGTGGGGTATGACA
>JAWWPY010000464.1:0-22057 GCA_033854735.1 Streptosporangiaceae bacterium
CCGGCGTTTCCGCGGAAACGTTTCCGCGGAAACGCCGGGACTCCGCGGTTGACGGAGCGCCGCCCGCACCGACCGGGCCGACCAGATCGGCCGGTGCCGCGCCTTCGCCGTCCGGTGCTGCGCCTGCGCCATCCGGGCGGACCAGAGCGACTGTCGCAAGTCGTTGAGCATGTTCTTCGATTGCTTGTATCTGGTCGAGGAACCACGGGTCTATGCCGGTCGCGGTGGCCAGCTCGGTCACGGTCGCGCCTGCCCTGATCGCCTCGTGGACCACGGCCAGCCTGCCGTCGTGCGGGATCGCACAGCGGGTGATCAGATCCGCCTTGTCCCCCGGCGGCTTGCGCCAGCTGAATGGGGCTGTGGGGTTCTCCAGCGAGCGCAGTGCCTTCTGCAGCGCCTCCGGGAAACTGCGGCCGATCGCCATGGCCTCGCCGACCGACTTCATGTGCGTGGTCAGCACCGGGTCGGCGCCGGGAAATTTCTCGAACGCGAACCGCGGCACCTTGACGACCACATAGTCGAGGGCCGGCTCGAAGCTGGCGGGAGTCTCGCCAGTGATGTCGTTGCGGATCTCATCCAGGGTGTATCCGATGGCCAGCCGCGCAGCGATCTTAGCGATCGGGAAGCCGGTCGCTTTCGATGCCAGCGCCGAGGACCGCGACACCCGCGGGTTCATCTCGATGACGACCATCCGCCCGGTCGCCGGGTGCACCGCGAACTGGATATTGCAGCCACCGGTATCCACGCCGACGGCGCGGATCACCGCGATGGCGGTGTCACGCATGTGCTGGTACTCGCGGTCGGTGAGGGTCATCGCCGGCGCCACCGTGACCGAGTCGCCGGTGTGCACCCCCATCGGGTCGATGTTCTCGATCGAGCAGACCACGACCACGTTGTCGTGGCGGTCGCGCATCAGCTCGAGCTCGAACTCCTTCCAGCCGATGATCGACTCCTCGAGGAGCACCTCGGTGACGGGGCTCGCATCCAGGCCCGCGCCGGCCATCCGCCGCAGTTCGTCCTCCTGGTAGGCGATCCCGGAGCCGGAGCCGCCGAGCGTGAACGACGGCCTGACCACGAGCGGATAGCCGAGATCGGCGGCCGCCCGCTCGCACTCGTCCATGCTGTGGCAGACGCGGCTGTCCGGCACTTCAGCACCGAGGCCGGTGACGATCTCCTTGAACCGCTTCCTGTCCTCGCCCGCCGTGATCGCCTCGATGTCGGCGCCGATCAGCTCGACCCCGTACCTGGTGAGTGTGCCCGCCTCATGCAGGGCGATGGCGGCGTTCAGCGCGGTCTGGCCGCCCAGCGTGGGAAGCACCGCGTCCGGGCGCTCGGCGGCGATCACCTTTTCCAGCACGTCCTGGGTGATCGGCTCCACATAGGTGGCGTCGGCGAACTCGGGATCAGTCATGATCGTCGCCGGGTTGGAGTTGACCAGGCTGACCCTGATGCCCTCCTGGCGGAGCACCCGGCAGGCCTGGGTGCCGGAGTAGTCGAACTCGCATGCCTGCCCGATCACGATCGGCCCGGACCCGATGACCAGCACCGACCGGATGTCCTCGCGCTTAGGCATCGCCTGTCCCTCCCCCCAACACCTCACGCACCGCCGACGCCCCGCCCGCCGCTCGGGTTTCGTGATCACGGAATATTCCGGACACATAGACCCAGAAATCATCCGTGATCATGGGATCGGGGATGCGGGAGCCCCGATGGGCGGCGCCGACCGAGGGTGCTGGGATCACGGCATCGGCTGGGTCTGAGGTGCCATGATCACGGATGATTCCGGACACATAGACCCAGAAATCTTCCGTGATCATGGCTGCGGGCGGTGCCGGGGTCACTGGGCGCGCTCCATCAGGGTGCAGAACTCGTCGAACAGGGCCGACGCGTCGTGCGGTCCCGGGGCCGCCTCCGGGTGGTACTGGACGCTGAAGGCGGGGGTGTCCAGCAGCCGCAGCCCTTCGACCACGCCATCGTTCAGGTTGACATGGCTGACCTGAGCGCGGCCGAAGGGCGTCTCGAAAGGCGAGTCCCAGCCGCTGGCGTCGCCGCCGTCGTCGCTGCTGGCACTCCGGCCGTCCGGCATGGCGACGGCGAAGCCGTGATTGTGGCTGGTGATGTGCACCCGCCCGGTCCGCAAGTCCTTGACCGGCTGGTTCACGCCGCGGTGCCCGAACCGCAGCTTGAAGGTGCCCAGCCCGAGCGCCCGGCCGAGGATCTGGCTGCCCAGGCAGATGCCGAACACTGGCACGCCCTCGGCGAGCACCCCGCGCATGGCCTCGACCGCATAGCCAGCGGCCGCCGGGTCACCGGGCCCGTTCGAGAAGAACACCCCATCCGGGCTGGCCGCGAGGATCTCCTCGGCCGTGCTCGTGGCCGGGAGCACCTGAACCTGGCAGCCGCGCAACGCCATGGAGCGCGGTGTGGCCGTCTTGATGCCGAGGTCGACGGCCGCGACCCGGTACCGGACCGCGACACCAGCCGGCGGGTCCACTGTGTACGGGACGGCGGTGGACACCTCACGGGCCAGATCGGCGCCGATCATGGATGGGCTGGCCAGCACCCGCTGCAGCACCTCATCTGGGTCGGCACCGTCCGTGGCTATCGCCGCCCGCATTGCGCCACGGTCCCGCAAGTGCCTGGTGAGCGCGCGGGTGCCGCCGATCGCGATGCCGGTCACACCCTGGGCCCGCAATTCGGAATCCAGGCTCCGGCGCGACCGCCAGTTCGAGGCGATCCGGGCCGGTTCACGGACCACATAGCCGCTCACCCACATGCGCCCGGACTCCGGATCATCGTCGTTGACGCCGGTGTTGCCGATATGCGGCGCGGTCATGACCACGATCTGGCGGCAGTATGACGGGTCGGTCAACGTCTCCTGGTACCCGGTCATCCCAGTATTGAAGACCACTTCCCCCAACGACTCGCCGCCGCTAGCGCCGAAGGACGTTCCGTGGAACGTGGTCCCGTCCTCGAGAACCAGGACCGCGGGTGGTGCCGCCGCCTGGCCGGGGGTCCCGGCAGTGGCCGGCATCAGGCCAGTTTCCCGTCGAGCACCGTCGGGCGGCCCCGCAGGAACGTGGCCACCACCCGCCCAGGCAGTACCATGCCCGCGAACGGCGTGTTACGGCTCCTGGATGCGTGCGCCCGCGGGTCCACCGCCTCACGCGGCTGCGGGTCGTAGAGGGTCAGATTGGCCGGCGACCCAGCCAGCAGCGGGTTGCCGTGGCCAGCGAGCCTGCCGATCGCGGCGGGCCGGGCCGACATGCGGTCAGCCACGCCGGCCCAGTCGAGCAGGCCGGTCTCGACCACCGCCTCCTGCACCACCCGCAGCGCCGTCTCGAGGCCCGTCATGCCAAAGGCGGCCGTGTTCCACTCGGTCTCCTTGTCCTCCAGCGGGTGCGGGGCATGATCGGTCGCCACGCAATCGATCGTGCCTTCGGCCAGGCCCTGCCGGAGCGCCGCCACGTCCGCAGCCGTGCGCAGCGGCGGGTTCACCTTGTAGACGGGGTCGTAGCTGGCCGCAAGCTCATCTGTGAGCAGCAGGTGGTGCGGGGTCACCTCGGCGGTGACCCGCCATCCCTTGGCCTTCGCCGAGCGGATGATCTCGACCGAGCCAGCCGTGGACACGTGGCACACATGAAGAGCGGAACCGACATGCGCGGCGAGCAGGCAATCCCGCGCGATGACCGCCTCCTCAGCAACGGCTGGCCAGCCGGTCAGGCCCAGCCGTCCTGATGCCTCCCCCTCGTTCATCTGCGCGCCCTCAGTGAGGCGTGGCTCTTGAGCGTGCTGGGCGATCACCCCATCGAACGCCTTGACATACTCCAGGGCCCGGCGCATGAGAACCGCGTCGGACACGCACCGGCCGTCATCGGAGAACATCCGCACGCGGGCGGCGGACTCAGCCATCGCACCGAGTTCGGCCAGCCGCGCCCCGCCGAGACCCGCGGTGACCGCGCCGATGGGCTGGACGTCACAGTGACCCGCGTGGCGGCCGAGTCGCCAGATCTGCTCGACCACGCCAGCCGTGTCGGCAACCGGGTCGGTGTTCGCCATGGCATGCACGGCGGTGAACCCGCCGAGCGCAGCGGCCCTCGTACCCGTCTCGACGGTCTCGGCGTCTTCCCGGCCCGGCTCCCGTAGGTGGGTATGCAGGTCGACCAGCCCGGGCAGCGCTATCAAGCCGCCAGCATCCAGCACCCGTACGCCCGGTCCGCCCAGGCCGGGACCGATCGCCTCGATCATCGCGTCGCGGATCAGGATGTCGGCCGGCTCGCCGTTCAGCGGCCGGGCACCTTTGATCAGCCAGGCCTCCGCGGGATCACTCACTGCTCCGCCCCCGCCCCGCCCAGGAGCAGGTACAGGACGGCCATCCGCACGCTGACGCCGTTGGCGACCTGCTCCACGATCGTCGACCGGGGCGAGTCCGCCACCTCAGCCGCTATCTCCACGCCCCGGTTCATGGGGCCGGGATGCATCACGATGGCGTGCTCGGGCAACTGCGCCATCCGCGCGACGTCCAGGCCGTACCGCCGGCTGTACTCGCGCACACTGGGGAAGTAGGCGGCGTTCATCCGCTCCTGCTGCACGCGCAGCATCATCACCACGTCACTCTTGGACAGCGCCGCGTTCAGGTCGTACCCCACCGCGCATGGCCAGGTATCTACCGCGACAGGCAGCAGCGTGGGCGGCGCGACCAGCATCACCTCTGCCCCGAGCGTATGCAGCAGCAGGACATTGGACCTGGCCACCCGGCTGTGCAGCACGTCGCCCACGATGGTGACGCGCAGCCCATCCAGCGCGCCGGTCCCCCGCCCGAATCGGCGGCGGATGGTGAACGCGTCGAGCAGCGCTTGCGTCGGGTGCTCGTGGGCGCCGTCACCGGCGTTGATCACACTGCCGCGCACCCAGCCGGCCAGCCGGTGCGGCGTGCCTGAGGCGCTGTGCCTGATGACCACCGCGTCCGCGCCCATGGCTTCGAGGGTCTGGGCCGTGTCCTTGAGACTCTCGCCCTTGCCGACGCTGGATCCCTTGGCGGAGAAGTTGATCACGTCCGCCGACAGGCGCTTCGCCGCGGCCTCAAACGAAATCCTGGTCCGGGTCGAGTCCTCGAAGAAGAGGTTGACGACCGTGCGGCCGCGCAGGGTGGGCAGCTTTTTGATAGGACGGTCAGCCATGCGGGCCAGTTCGTCCGCTGTATCCAGGATCAGCAGGGCATCGTCCCTGGTCAGGTCCGCAGCCGAAATGAGATGGCGCTTCACGTCTCCCCCCGTGCGTTGGCCTGCTGGGCCCTGGCCCTGCGGCTGTCCGCCCGCGTTCCTGCCACCCGGCCGAGGAGCACGGCGTCCTCACCGTCCACCTCGGCGAGCAGTACCCGGACAACCTCCTGCTGCGAGGTAGGCAGGTTCTTGCCCACGTAGTCGGGCCGGACCGGCAGTTCCCGGTGCCCGCGATCCACCAGGACGGCGAGCTGGACAGCGCGCGGGCGGCCAAGGTCGTTGAGCGCATCCAGGGCGGCGCGCACGGTCCGCCCCGAGTACAGCACGTCGTCGACGAGGACGACGATCTTCCCGTCGATCCCTTCCGCGGGGACGTCGGTACGGCCAAGCGCCCGTGCCGGGTGCAGCCGCAGATCGTCGCGGTACATCGTGATGTCTAGCGATCCGTACGGGACCGGGTGCCCCTCGACATGCTCGATGCGGTCGGCGAGGCGACTGGCCAGCGGGACACCGCGGGTGGGGATGCCGAGGAGCAGCACGTCCGCAGCGCCGTCTGTCCGTTCCAGGATCTCGTGGGCCACCCGGGTCAGTGCACGCCTGATCTCGGCGGGTTCCAAGACCGTTTTGCGGTCGCTCAGTGCCGGGGTGCCGAACACACCATCCCCGCGAGCCGGACCGGGCTGGGGATGCTCGGAGGGCATAGCAAGGACCTCCTTCCCCGCCTCACGGGACGGGCCTTAAAGGATTCCTGTCAGGTGCACGGTACCAGGAGAAATAGCCGGACATCCGGTGCCGGCCTCCAGCACCTGTGGCATGTCGCCTTCCGCTCCCGGGCCGGACGGTGCGGTGCGTCACCACCTGAGCAGCCAGGCCACCAGAACGGTGCCTACCGCGATGAATGCATCACAATGCGTGATTCGTGTCACACTGGAATAACCGTCACTAGTACTGCCGAGGCGAGGGACCGTGTTCCGGGCCCGGAAACCGCCAGAAACCCAGGCGCCGCAGGGCTTCCCGGGCATCACCCGAACCTCAGCGGCCGAACTGTGCGGAAGCGACGAGACGCGCAAGTTGACCCGCTTTTTGCGATTCGGCTTGACCTGGTCGCGCTTGCGGCCTACCGTCACTGTCCGTAACCAGTTACTGAAAGCTAACACAGGCCGGGGGGCCGACGATCATGCCATCTGAATACGCCAAGACCCTGGGCGCGCGACTGCGCGCCATCCGCACCCAGCAAGGACTCTCACTTCATGGGGTCGAGGAGAAATCCCGCGGCCGGTGGAAAGCCGTCGTTGTCGGCTCCTACGAGCGCGGCGATCGCTCAGTGACCGTGCAGAAGCTGGCCGAGCTGGCGGAATTCTACGGCGTTCCGGTATCCGAGCTGCTGCCCGGCGACGCGACGCCGACGCCCCTGGCGCCCTCGCCGAAGCTCGTGATCGACCTCGAGCGCATGGGACAACTGCCGAAGGACAAGGCCGGACCGCTCGCCCGCTACGTGGCCACCATCCAGAGCCAGCGCGGTGACTACAACGGCCGGGTGCTCTCGATCCGTCAAGAGGACCTGCGCTCGCTTGCGGTTATCTATGACAAGTCGCCCATTGACCTCACTGAGGAACTGATCAGCTGGGGCGTGCTCGACTCCGAGGCACGCGGCGCGGTCGAGAGTTTCTGAACCGGTCGCGCTGGCCCGGCTGGTGGGATCTGACCCGACTGCGCCGCCCCGGCCGGTGGTAGTCGGCCCGGATCGCGCCGCCCCGGCCCGCGTGATCTAAGCCCGGCTACGCCGCCCCGGCCGGTGAGATCTAGCCTGACTGCGCTACCCCAGCTGGTGGGAGGCCTGATCACCTCCCCGGCCGTTAGCCGGCCGAGCGCAGCGGGAGCAAAGGCTGGCCGGGAAGGCCCAGTGCGTTCTCGGCCAGGGACAGGAATGTCTCGGCATCACGGAGCAGGTCGTCAGCCTCCCGGGCCGAGACCGCCCGGGGCAGCCCAGCCTCCGCGGCGGCCCGCTTGCCCGCCCCGGCCGCAAAGAACGCAGCCCACTCCGCTAGCGCGGGCTCTACGCGCGGCAGCAACTCCCAGACGCTCCGTGGCGCCTTGCGCCGCACGCCGGGGGCAGGCGTGGCCCGGGCCGTCACAACCGCCGCAGCGGCGCGCAATGCCGCCAGGTGGGCTCCGACGTACCGCGCCCCGGCGCCGCCCTCATCGCCGGCGTCCGCCAGGCCATGCCTCGCGGATTCGAGGAGGGCTGCCGCCGTCGGGGCGACCCGGCCAGGTGACTTGATTCCGCCCGGCGACTGACCCGGCCGGACCGACGAGACAGTGCTCATGGCTCTCCTTTCGCCGCGGAGCCAGGGCCAGGCGTGGCGCTTCCCCACGCCCCGCTTGACCCGTACCCGATCGCCCGGGGGGATGGGCGGCCAGGTGGCCCCGCGTAACTTCATTCGAACATAGATTCGTTCGAAAGTCTACTCGTATGGATCTAAGTTCGAAGTTACTCCGGGGGTCTGACAAAACCTCCGAGGCGGCCTCAACCGATGGGCGCGGGATCCTGAACTTCATGGTCGCGGCCGGTCGGTGGCCGCCCGTGCGCCGTGCGCCACGACCATCCACCGCGCGCGCCACGACCATCCACCGTGCGCGCCACGACCATCCACTGCGCGCGCCACGACCGTCGAGGGCATGGAGCCGCGATCATGGTGGAGGCCGCGAGCGTGCGATTGAGCGGGAGTGATAGCTCTCGCGTACGCTACGCGCGTGCCCTCTGCGCCAGAATTGCTGGATCTCGGCAAGGCACGCTTTCTCGCGGAACTCGACGCCGTGGTGGCGGTCTACGCGGCTGCCATGCGCCCGCCGCAACTGCAGCTGCCGGGCCGCCGGTCGATCATGGAACGACACGCCAGCCATCCGTCGTTCCACGCCGTGGCGGTAACGGCCGGGACTGGCGGACGGCATCGGGATGGTCCGCCCGGGTCGCGCCCGCCGCCGCACGGCCCGATCGTCGCCTTCGCCTACGGGTTCCATGGCGAGGTCGGCCAATGGTGGCACGACCTGGTCCGGAGCGCCCTGAATTCGGCGGGAGGCCCGGGATACGCCCAGGCCTGGCTGAGCGACGCGTTCGAGGTCGCCGAGGTCCACGTACACCCCGACCACCAGGGGCGCGGCATCGGCCGGGCCATCGTGCTCGCGCTCGCCCGCCCGCGGCTGGAACGGACCGCAGTGCTTTCCACCCAGGATGCCGATAGCCCGGCCCGCAGGCTCTACCGGCGGCTCGGCTTCGCCGACCTGCTGACCAGGTTCAGCTTCCCCGGGACCGACCCGCCTTACGCGGTGATGGGCGCCGTGCTGCCGCTGCGGGATGAGCCGCACGCGGCACCGGAGAGGCCGCGCTTATCCCGCTGCTGGCGCTCCTGGTGCGGGCTGCGCCGCCGGCTAAGGCCGCGCTTCTCCTGCCGCTGGCCGCTCCTGCCGCGGGCTGCGCCGCCGGCTAAGGCCGCGCTTCTCCTGCCGCTGGCCGCTCCTGCTGCGGGCTGCGGCCCCGGCTCGCGCTCGCTGGGTCCAGGCGGCCCGGGCGGGCCCGGCTCGCGCGAGCCCGCTCGGCCAGGCCAAGGCGCTGGTAGATCTCGCGGGTGGCCCGTGAGCCGTTCAGGGTGCAGAAGTGCAGTCCCGGTGCGCCGGCGGCGAGCAGTCGCGCGCACATTCCCGCCGCGTACTCCACACCGACCTCACGCACAGCGGCCTTGTCCTCCCCAGCCGCCCGCAGCCGGTCGACCAGGCTGGCCGGGACTCGCGCGCCGGACAGCAGCACGATGCGCTCAAGCGTGCGCAGGCTGGTGACCGGCATGATGCCGGGAATGATCGGCACGTCGCACCCGGCGGCCGCGACCCGGTCACGCAGCCGCAGGTAGTCCTCGGGATAGAAGAACATCTGGGTAATGGCGAAATCCGCCCCGGCGGCACACTTGCGCACGAAATACGCCGTGTCGGAGTCAAGATCGGGCGACCGCGGGTGCCGCTCGGGGAACGCGGCCACACCAACGCAGAAATCGCCAGAGGCCCGGATCAGGCGGACCAGATCCGCCGCGTATTCGAGGCCGTCCGGATGCGACACCCACTCCCCGTTCGGGTCGCCCGGCGGGTCACCGCGCAGCGCAAGCACATTGCGCACCCCGACAGCGGCATACGAGCCGATCAGGTGCCGAAGCTCGGCAACCGAGTGATTGACGGCCGTGAAGTGCCCGACCGGCGTCAGCGTCGTCTCGGCGGCGATGCGCCCGGTGACCCGGACCGTCCGTTCGCGGGTAGAACCGCCCGCCCCGTATGTCACCGAGACGAACGTCGGCCCGAGCGGCTCCAGCTGGCGGATCGCCCGCCACAACTGCCGCTCCTCAGCCTCCGTCTTGGCGGGCATGAACTCGAAAGAGAACGACTCGCCACCCGAAGCCAGCAGGTCACGGATGGCCGGGGCGCGGTGCAGCAGGCCGGATGGCATGCGTCCAGGTTATGCGGCCCGGCCTGTCCCGGGGGGCGGTTAGTCTCGCGATCATGACCAGCGGCAGCGCCACACTTGGCTATATCCAGGGCCAAGTTGGGCAGGCCCTTAAAGATTTCCTGCAACGACAACGGCCTGTGCTGCTCGGGGCGAGCGACGAACTGCGGCCGGGGCTTGATGCATTGAGCTGTTTGCTGGCAGGCGGGAAACGACTACGGCCCGCGTTCTGCTACTGGGGCTGGCGCGGCGCCGGCGGCGAGGACGGCCCGCAGATCCTCGCGGCGGCCGCGGCACTGGAACTGCTGCACGCCAGCGCGCTCGTGCATGACGACGTCATGGACGGTAGTGACAGCCGCCGCGGCCAGCCCTCGCTGCACCGCCAGTTCGCGGCGCTGCACGCCGCGCGGCGCTGGAACGGCTCCGCGCAGTCGTTCGGCGTGGCCGCAGGGATCCTGCTGGGAGATCTCCTGCTGGCCTGGACCGACCAGATGTTCCAGGCCAGCGGGCTGCCGGCCGGGGCGCTGCGGCGTGGCCAGCCGGTGCTGGACCTGATGCGCACCGAGGTGATGGCGGGCCAGTACCTGGACCTGCTCGGGCAGGCGGCCGGTGACGAGACCGTGGCGAGCGCGCTGCGCGTGGTGGAGTACAAGACAGCCAGGTACACGATCGAGCGTCCCCTGCAGCTGGGCGCGGCACTGGCCCAAGGCCCGGGGGGTGCGACCGCCGCCGCCTACGGCCTGCCGCTCGGCGTGGCATTTCAGCTCCGCGACGACATCCTGGGCCTGTTCGGCGACCCCGCGCAGACCGGGAAACCCTCCGGTGATGACGTGCGCGAGGGCAAGCGCACGGTGCTGCTCGCCATCACCCGGGTGCGGGCCAGTGCCCAGCAGGCCGCGATCATCGACCGCCTGCTGGGCGACCCTCATTTGGACGAGGCTGGGGTGGCCGAGGTCCGCGCCGTGATCACCGGCACCGGCGCGCTGGCCGAATGCGAGCTGATGATCGAGCGCCATGTGGCCACGGCGCTATCCGCCCTCGACCCGGCGCCTATCACTGACGAGGCCAAGGCCGCCCTGGCCGAGCTGGCCATCACCGCGACGGCCCGCCACGGCTGATCCCGGCCGCGCCGCCATCAGTGACCCGGTCAGCGAGCTCACACTGCCACCCGGCCTGGTCACCGTCCCACCGAGCACCATTACGCCGGGTTCCGGTCCGGAACAAATAGTGAGCACGGCCCCCGGGCGGGCCTGGTGTGCCACCATCGCGGCATGGCACGATATGTCCTGATCCGCGAACTATGGTCGCTCAGCGACGCCTTCACTGTCCGCGAATCCGAATCAGACCGCGAGTGCTTCCGCGTTCGCGGGAAGGCCCTGGGCGTCGGGGACAAGCTGTCACTCGAGGACCCCGGCGGCAGCGAACTTGCGTTCATCCGGCAAGGCCTGCACCTGGGCGTGCAGGGACTCTGTTACGAGATCTCGCAGGGAGGGCAGCTCGCGGCCCGGGTGAACCTGAGCCCGCGGCTCCGGCAGCACCTGCTGATCGAGACGCCGGATCCGGGCAGCTTCGCCGCGGACGGCGACATTGTCGGCATGGACTACCAGATCAGCCGCGACGGGCGGCAAGCCGCGAACGTGTCGACTCGCTGGACTCCCGATGACCGCTTCTACAGCGTCGACGTCGCCGACGGGCAGGATCCTGTGTTCATCCTGGCTCTCGCCGTCACGATCGAGACGATCCACCAGGAGCAGGACGGCTGAACCCGGCCGGAGGCTGGCGGCCGACAGGCCGGCAGGTCAGAACGCGAGCGCCTGCGCCCGCCGGTTCACTTCGGTCCCGCGACGCTGCGTCATGGCCTCGATCGGCGTCCCGGGCAGCGTGTCGTCGGCCGTAAACAGCCAGCGCAGCGCGTCCGGGTCGTCGAATCCGCAGTCAAACAGCAACGTCAGCGTGCCATGCAGTCCCTTCAGCACCTGGCCGTCAGCCAGGAACGCACCGGGAACGGACAGCGTGCCGTTGGGGCGCCGCACCGCCAGCAGCTTGCGGTCGCGGAGCAGTTGCCTGACCCGGCCCACGGGAATGCCAAGGCGGTCAGCCACTTCAGGAAGGGTCAGCCAGTCACCGACGAGGGCGTCGGCCGGGGGGTCGATCTGTGCCACGTTCCAAATTTCCCACACCAGAGCCCGGCTCAAACCATGACACGCCCGTCTCATTGGGTTCGGCCAGTCCGGCACGCCCGGAGAGCCGGGCGCTCAGCCGGGTACCGCGTCGCGGACCGGCACGCCGGGGTCAGCCAGCCTGCCCGGATCCACCTGGGCCCCCGAGGCGATGACCCGGCGCCCTTGCAGCAGATCGCGCGGCGAGTTCACGGTGAGCACCGCCACCAGCCGGCCGGTGGCCCGGCCCGGCCCGGCCGCAGGCCCCTCGGATCCGGCCAGCCAGCAGGCCGCCCAACGCTGCCCGCCCGGATCGCCACGCCACATCAGCCGGTCAGCAGGGCCGTGGCAGCCCACGTACTGAACCATCCGGCCGAACTGCTCCGACCAGAAGTAGGGCACCGGGTCGTAGATCTCGTCGCCGCCGAGCATGTTCGCCGCCACCACCTCGGGTGCGTGCAGCGCCGTGTCCCAGTGCTCGACCCGCAGCCGCCGGCCGTACCGCCCCGACCAGAACGAGGCGCAGTCCCCGGCCGCGAAGACCCCCGCGGCGGAGGCGCGCAGCCGGTCATCCACCGTGACGCCGTTATCCAGCCTTACCCCGGAGCCGTCCAGCCAGCCGGTTGCTGGCCGCACGCCCACCGCGGTGACCACCTCGTCCGCGGCGAGCCAGCCGCCACCGGGCAAGGCCAGGCCGCCAGGTTCGACGGACTCGACCGCCTGGCCGAGCCGCAGGTCTACTCCCGCCTCCGCGTACCACGGGACCGTCGTGGCGGCCGCCTCGGCGCCTAGCGCCCCGGCCACCGGCGCTGGTCCGGCCTCCAGCACTGTGACCTGACAGCCCTGCGCCGCCGCGGCGGTGGCGAGTTCCGCACCGATCCAGCCCGCACCCACGACCGCGAGCCGCAATCCAGGACGAAGCACCGAACGCAGCTCCAAGGCGTCATCGAGGCTGCGCAGTACGCGCTGCGGACCGGTACCCGGCAGCCGGACCGGCGCGGCCCCGGTCGCCACGGCCAGGCGGTCGAAGCGGTACTCGCCCCGGTCGGTGCGGAGCACGCCGCCGCCCGCCGCGGACTCCCCCAGCCCAGCCAGCCCGACCGCCGACTCGGCCAGCCGGAATTCCACCCCGAGCGCCGCCGCGTCCGCGTCCAGCGACGTGTCATCGAGCGCTCCCGTCATGAGCTTCTTGGACAGCGGAGGCCGGTCGTAGGGGGGCCGGGGCTCGGCGCCGATCAGGATGACCTCACCCTGGTACCCGCGGCCACGGAGTTCCTGCACGCTGCGGAGCCCGGCCAGCCCGCCGCCCGCGATCACTATCCGCTCGATACGCACGAGGACACAGGCTAGAGGTAGGCACAGGCACGGGCACAGGTGGCGGCGGCAGTCCGGTTTTGCCGGGGCGTAGCGGGCGCCTTACTTGGGGAATGGCAATTCCCCTGAATCCGGTCACCGTTAGTGGCCGAATGACGACGTAAACGTGTTCCGAGGTTGAGAAGTGCCCATCGCCCATAGAATAATTTCCGATGGACACGACCCTTGCCCGCCCTCCCGTCGGCCAATTGCTCGATGGCCGCTACCGGGTCGAGTCGCATGTTGCCCGGGGTGGGATGGCGACGGTCTACCTCGGCACCGACACCAGGCTGGATCGCACGGTCGCGCTCAAGATCATGCATGCCGAGCTGGCCAACGACGAGGACTTCGTCCGCAGGTTCGTTGGCGAGGCCAGGTCGGTCGCGCGGCTGTCCCACCCGAACGTCGTCGCCGTGTACGACCAGGGCGCCGACGGCCGCACTCTGTACCTCGCCATGGAGTACGTGCCCGGCCAGACGCTGCGCGCCCTGCTGAACGAGCGCCGGCGCCTCGGCCCTCGCGAGGCACTCGACATCATGGACGGCGTCCTCGCCGGGCTCGGCGCCGCGCACGCGGCCGGGCTCGCCCACCGCGACGTCAAGCCTGAGAACGTGCTGCTCACCGAAGCGCATACGGTCAAGGTCGCGGATTTTGGCCTGGCCCGGCTGCTGTCCGGCGCCAGCCACACGAAGACCGGAATGCTCATCGGGACGGCCGCCTACCTGGCTCCCGAGCAGGTCTCCGGCGGCACGGCGGACGCGCGCACAGATGTCTACGCAGCCGGGATCATGCTGTTCGAGATGCTCACCGGGGTGCAGCCGCACACCGGTGAATCGCCGCTAGCGGTGGCGTACAAGCATGTCAACGCGGTAGTGCCGGCGCCATCCAGCGTGGTCCCCGGGCTGCCCGCCGCGCTGGACACGCTGGTGGCCCTGGCCACATGCCGGAATCCCGACCTGCGCCCCGCCGACGCCGGGCAGTTCCTGCGGGCGGTCACCGAGGTCCGGCAGGGCCTGCCCATCGCCGATCTTCCTGGGCCGCCGCAGGGCGGGCAGACGGCCCGGCTGCCCGCTGCCGCCGTGCCTCCGGCGGGCGCGGCCATGCCTCCGCCGTCCTGGCCCACCGAGGTCCCGCCGCCCGGCCGCCGGGGCATTGACGTGCTTCCCCGCCCGTCCAGGCCGTCGTACGGAGCGCCCGGCGACCGCTTCGCGGCCAGCGCGATGACCGGCCAGATGGCGGACCCGCCCGGGCCGAGCAACCATACGCTGGTCGTATCGCACGGGGGCCCGGCGACGGCCTACGGCGCGAGGCCGACCGGTTACCCAGGCCCGCGGGAGCCCGGGCTGCAGCGCTGGCTGTTCAGCCGCAAGCTCGGTTACCTGGCCGCGGGGCTGCTGGCCATCATTCTCATCGGCGCGGTGATCTGGTGGCAGTCCGTGGGCAAGTACACCAAGGTGCCGCAGATCGGTGGGCTGGTAGCAGCCACCGCGGGCACCGAGTTGCGCAACGTGGGCCTCCAGGTCAAGAACGGCACGGAGGTGTTCGACAACCGGGTGGCCAAGGGCGACGTGATCAGCACCATCCCGGCGATGGGATCGCGGGTGGCCAAGGGCGCCGTGGTGACGCTCATCGTGTCCAAGGGCGCGCACCTGATCACGGTCCCGCAAGTGACCGGGGACATGCTGGGCGATGCCCGGACCGCGCTCAGGCACGCTGGCCTGGTGCCGGGGACGGTCAGCAACGAGCCGTCCGCCACGATCCCAGCTGGCATCGTGATCAGCACGAATCCGGCCTCCGGCGCCTCCTGGCCGCAGCCCAAGCCGGTCGCGCTCGTCGTCAGCGCGGGCCCACCGGTGCCCAGTTTCGTCGGCCAGCAGCAGCAGGTCGCCGAGCAATGGGCCCAGCAGAACGGCGTTTCGCTGAACGAGGTACCGGACGCCAATAGCAACCAGCCCCAGGGGATTGTCACCAAGCAGTCCCCGGCACCTGGCGGGTCCTTCTCCCACGGCCAAGTGATAACCATCAGCATCTCGTCCGGTCCGCAGATGATCGCGATACCCAATGTGGACGGGATGAACGTGGATAAGGCCACCCAGACCCTGCAGCAGCTTGGCTTCCAGGTCAACGTCAACCAGGTCGGGCCGGTCCAGAAGGTCTTCAACTACAGCCCGAACGGCCAAGCGCCGCAGGGCACCACCATCACCCTGTGGGTCGGCCTCTGATCCAGCCCCGCCATGGCCTCCCCAGGTGCCGGGGGCCTGGCGGATCTGCGCGGTGCAAAGTGCGCGCATAGGGTGCATAACTCGCCGCGTTGACGGGGGCCGGGGGCCGTGGCGGATCTGCGCGGTGGGAAATGCGCGCATAGGGTGCACAACTCACCGCGCTGACACGCAACCGGTGTACCCGCCGCCAATCCGGGCGCATTCCGCGGCATTTGGCGTCAACCCTTCGTAGATCATGAAAACGGGGGCAACGCCCGGGCCCCCGGCCACCTCGCTTCGCTGTGCTGGCCCGGGGGGCTAGACGGGGGCGGGTTCGCTGCGACGCGAGTTCGGCACTCGCAGGCGCGGACCGCCGTGCTCGTCATGACGGGTGCTGCGGACGAGCGCGAACGCCATGCACGCCAGCGGGACGGCCGGCAGGGCGTACCGGTAGTTGAAGGTGTGCTCGGCGCTCGGCAGGACGATCATCACGGCGGCCGACGCCCACAGCAGGATGGCGGCCCCAGAGCGCCGTTTCGGGACGAGCAGGCCGATGAACCCGGCCGCGATCACGAGCCCGAAGATGACGCCCGGAAAGTAGAGCCTGCTCTGATAGCCATGGATGGCGTAACCGTACGGCTCGGCAACACGTGTCCCCTGGTGGGACGCGAGCGGCGTGGCATGCCCGAGATATTCACGCACCGCATCGGCCTGGTACCGGTAATTCAGGGTAACCGGGCCGGGAATCGTCACATTGGGAAACAGCAGCGAGCGGTCGGTATCGAGGAACGTGAGCGCGATGTCTTCGGTAACAACCCGCGCGTAGCCAAGCGGCTGGGCCGCGATCGCCCGGACCGCGAAGCTCATCGCCCGCGTGTTCTTGGCCGGAGTGAACGCGTACGCGTCAGGCACCAGTTCCTTCGAGGGTGGCTCCCACAGCCACGATTTGCGGCTCCACAGGAAAAGCTCCGGCGTTGGCTGGGCCAGCAGCTTCAGATATGCGTTGCCCCGGCGCCCCGAGACCCTCGTATGGGCCGGCTGCCGGTCAGGGCACAGGGCCTGGAGGTGGGCAGGCGGTCTGATCGTGGCGCAGTTCGCGAAGCTCATCGTCCGCGACCACAGGAAGACCCCGTCGCTGGTGGTCAGGTTGAGCGTGCCGTAGAACGTGGAGAACCATACCGCGTATCCGACCAGCGGAAGCGCGCCCGCGGCCAGGGCGGCACCTGCCCGGCGCCAGCCGGCTCGCTGGATCAGCAGATAGGCCGCCACCAGCACGAACAGCGGCAGGGTGATGGGACGCACCAGGCCGGCGATGCCCATCAGCAGGCCGGCCACCGCTGACCGGGTCACTGACGGCGGCCGCCAGACCGACGGCGGCCGCCGGTACAGCAGCACCACGAGCGCCGCCAGCATGAGCAGCGTGGCCAGCGTGTCCGACATGATGGAGTGCTCAAGATTCAGCTCGCGCGGATCGAACAGCACCGGCGCGGCGGCGAGCGTCGCTCCCCAGCCGGGCACGCTCCGGTTGATCAGCAACGCGTACACCATTACCGCGATGGCCAGGCCCATCACGTGCTGCAGGCCCGCCGTGAGCGCGAGCGAATCAAACGGCCGCATCAGCGCGAGGAAGAAGGCGTACCCGTCCGGGCGCACCGGGTCGGGCATGAGATGGACGGCGTCCCACATGTAGTCGTAGCTGTCCTGCCTGACCAGGAGGGCCGGCCGGTAGGCGGCCATGACGATCAGCCGGAGCACCAGGCCGGCCCCGAGGGTAGCGCAGAAGAGGCGGTGACGGCTGGCCACACCGGGCAGCGCGGTCAGCCACACCCGGCCGCGGATCGCTGCCACCCGCGCCCGTGCCTCCAGGCGCACTCGCCACGCGGCCAGCGAGCCGGCCGCCGGCGATGGAGCCGCATTGTTCTCGGCCACGTCAGCCTAACCTTCCCGCGCTGGCCGTCCGCGATCCGCCCGGTACTCCCCCGGCCGCCACGGGCAGGACCGGGGCGGCCCGGCCCGTGCCCGACCCGGCCGGCGGCTCTCCGGATTTCTGTTCGTGGTACTCGGCCTCCACGTTCACGGCCCAGATGTCGTGCGTGGTGCCTTCGGCGATGTTCTCGACGGTCAGCATCGCGGTGAGCATGGAGTGATCCTGGTTGTTGTAGCGATGCATCCCATTGCGGCCAACCGGATAGATGCTCGGCCAGTCGGCCTCGAGGTACTTGCGGATGACCTCGACATTGGCCGCGTACTCGGTGTCGTAGACCGGATAGGCCTTGGGCATCCGGACCACGTACCCGCTCTGCACCGCACCGCGGGCGACCAGTCCCAGCCACTCGATCTCGGAAGTGCCCAGCGTGATCAGGTCCTCGTCGGAGGAGTTCCACATCTCGTCACCCTCATGCACGAAGAACTCCAGCCCCAGGCAGGTCCGGCCATCCTTGACCAGGTAGGGCGACCAGGACCCGAAGTTCTGTACCCTCCCCACCTTCACCTGCGGGGCATGGATGTAGATCCAGTTGTCGGGGAAGGAGAACTTCTGGTCCACCACCAGGGCGACGGTGAGGAAGTCCCGGTACCGCAACCCGGCCGCCGCCGCTTTGACCTCGCTGGGCACGCCAGAACCGAGCGCGGCGACGAGGTGGGCCAGGGGCATCGATGAGATCAGGTCGCGGCACGTGATCTCGCGGCGCAGGCCGCCGGGGCCGGCTGCGGTGACCGCCAGGCCGCCATTCCCGGCCGCCCGGATCTGCTCGACCGAGGTGGACATGCGGACCTCCGCACCGGCCTCGATTACCTTTGTGGTGGCGACCTCCCACATCATGCCCGGCCCGTACTTGGGATAGCGGAACTCCTCAATCAGGCTGGTGACGTCGGTCTGCCCGCGCTTAGGACTGAGGGCGTTGATGATCGCCGCTCCAAGGGACAGATTCTTGATCCGCTGTGCCGCCCAGTCCGCCTGGATCTGGTCGGCCGGGATGCCCCACAGCTTCTCGGTATAACTTTTGAAGAAGATTCGGTAAAGGCGCCACCCAAAGCGGGCTGACACCCATCCTTCGAATGTCGACTGGTCCGCTGGGGGCCGCAAGCGTGCCCGCAGATAAGAGAGAACGCAGAGCATCGACTCGAGGAGGCCCAGGTTACGGAGCGCGTTGACGGCTCGCAGCGGGTAGTCGAAGAATTTGCCGTCATAGAAGATCCGCGACATCCGCGGCCGCAGCAGAAAGTCCTCCTGGCCGAGGATCTCCCACCAGAAACGCTCGACCCGCGACACCTTCGTGAAGAAGCGGTGCCCGCCGATATCGAACCGCCATCCGTCGCGTTCTACGGTCCGGCTTATGCCTCCCACCACGTCATCTGCCTCGAGCACGACGCAACTGAGACCGCGCCGAGTGAGCTCGTAGGCCGCGGTCAGGCCAGCCGGCCCGGCGCCCACAACTACGCAGCGTGTCTGGTCCCCTGCAGGCACCACTGGCGCCACGTTCGCTCCCTAACGTTGGCCCCGGACCCGGGGGTCGGCTGTCGATGAAGTCGCACAGGAGATGAAACCACCGGCGACATGGGCATAGCAGGTGTTACGTCTCATGGACGTATGAAGTGCTACTAGCGTTCTCCTGTTATTCACGTTTTTTGCATCTTATGATTTGCTCTTTACACTCCCCTTCCGAAATGTTCTACTGCTGCCTGTTGGGATGGTGCTCCGCTCCACTAACTCCCATTCCGCCCATCGCCTATTGCGCTCGCGAGAGGAACGGGACCGGATCCTGGGTCGTCAGCACGGGAGACCGGGCTACGCTTCTGCCCGTGCCAGCGGACCCGCCCGTGCCAGCCGACCGGCCCGTGCCAGCCGACCGGCTCAGGCCAGCCGACCCGCTCAGGCCAGCCGACCTGGCCTGTGAAGGCCGGCCACCGATCGGCGCGCACGTGCCCGTGTCCGGCGGCCTGGCCGCCGAGGGCCTGCGTTACGCGGCCGCGATCGGCGCCGAGGCGATCCAGGTGTTCGTGTCCAACCCGCGGGCCTGGGCGCTGTCGGCAGGCGATGCCGGCCAGGACGAGGCGCTGCGCGAGCACGCGGCTGCCACCGGCCAGCCGGTGTACGTGCACGCCACATACCTGATCAACGTCGGCTCACCGGACCCGGTAGTTCGGCAGCGCTCGGTGGCGTCACTCGCCCATTCGCTGCGGCGCGGAACCGAGATCGGCGCCCGGGGCGTCGTCGTGCACACCGGGTCGGCCACCCGGCACGGAGACCGGGAGGCGGCCATGCGCCACGCGCGGGAATGCCTGCTCCCGCTGCTGGAGAGCATCGCCGCCGATGGCCCTGACCTGCTGCTGGAGCCGATGGCCGGGCATGGTGGCATGCTCTGCGCAGCTATCGGCGACCTGCCCCCGTACCTGGACAACCTCGACTGGCACCCCCGGGCGGGCGTGTGCCTGGATACCTGCCACGCCTTCGCCGCCGGGCACGACCTAGCCGCCCCGGGCGGTGCGGCCAGGTTGCTGGCGGACCTCGAGATGGCCGGCGGGCGGCTGGCGGTGATCCACGCCAACGACTCCAAGGACGGCTGCGGCTCCCGCCGGGACCGGCACGAGAACATCGGCGCGGGCCAGATCGGCACGGCCGCCTTCGGCGCGCTGCTCAGGCACACGGCCGTCCAGGGCGTGCCGTTCATCCTGGAGACTCCCGGGCCCCGGGCGGCACATGCCGCCGACGTGGCCGCCCTCAAGGCGCTGGCCGCACGGGAGCCGGCCCACGCCCAGGATCAGGACGGCGGGCCCTCCCCGGTCCGCTCCTGGTAGGAGAACCGCTGCTCGTGCCAGGGGTTCGCGATGTTGTGGTAGCCCCGTTCTTCCCAGAAGCCGCGGCGGTCCGCCGTCAGGTACTCCACGGATCGCACCCACTTAACGCTCTTCCAGCCGTACAGGTGCGGCACCACCAGGCGGAGCGGATACCCGTGCTCAGGAGTGAGATCGCCGCCGTCACTCCCCGTGGCGAAGAGGGTGGACTCGGCCGCGAAATCGGCTATCCGGACGTTCGCGCTATAGCCGAAATCCGCCCATACCATTACATGAGTCACATCGGCCGCGGGAGGCGCCGCGTTCAGCACGTCCGTGGCGGCGATGCCCTCCCAGGCAATACGCGGGATAGTGAATTTGGTCACACAATGGAGGTCCGCCACCACCCGGCAGCGCGGCAGCGCGGCCAGTCCCGCCCAGTCCCACCGGTGCCCGGTCCCGGACTCGGTGCTACCGCAGACCCGGAAATCCCAGCTTGCCGGGCGGAACCGGGGTACCGGGCCGTAGTGCAGGACCGGCCATACCCGCGGGATGTACTGACCGGGAGGCAATTCACCGGCCGGTGACTGGTCCAGCCGGGCCGGCTTCGCGGCGGCCTGGCGGGCGGGGGGCTGACCTGTCACCGCACCACTTTCCCATGAGCGGTGAGATGGCGGCCGCGCGGCCCGGCCGGGACATGCGCTAGGCTCCGAGTTGTGCAGCACGCATTCGAGTTTTGGTATGGCTACCGGCCCGGTACCCGGACGGTCGCCAGCAACGCTGTGTGCTGACGCAACCGAACCTCAGGGAGCCCCGGGCCTTCAAGGCCCGGGGCTTCTTTCGTTGAGGGGCGACACCGCATTCATGAGGGACGACAACAGGAGGAAACCATGGTCGTGGTGATGGCCCCGGAGGCCACCCAGGCAGATGTGGACGCGATCGTTGACATAGTGCGTACCGCTGGCGGGGAAGCCTTCGTGAGCCGGGGCATCTCGCGCACCATCGTCGGGCTCGTCGGCGATCTGGACGAGTTCGGCCCGCTCAACCTGCGCAGTAGGAGCGGCGTGCTGGACGTGGTGCGGATCTCCGTCCCTTACAAGCTGGTCAGCCGCGAGAACCACCCGGACAGATCGGTCGTCATGGTCGGCGGAGTGCCGATCGGGCCGGATACCCTCACCGTGATCGCCGGCCCGTGCGCCGTGGAAACGCCGGAGCAGACGCTGACCGCCGCCCGGATGGCCAGGGCGGCCGGGGCGTCCCTGCTGCGCGGAGGCGCCTTCAAGCCGCGTACCTCGCCGTACGCGTACCAGGGCCTGGGCGAAGCCGGCCTGAAGATCCTCGCCGACGTGCGCGCCGAGACCGGGCTCCCGGTCGTGACCGAGGTGATCGACCCGGCCAGCGTGGACCTCGTCGCTTCCTACGCCGACATGCTGCAGGTCGGCACCCGGAACATGCAGAACTTCGCGCTGCTGCAGGCGGTTGGCGCGGCGTCCAAGCCGGTGCTGCTCAAGCGGGGCATGAGCGCCACCATCGAGGAGTGGCTGATGGCCGCCGAGTACATCGCCCAGCGCGGCAACCTGGACATCGTGCTCTGCGAACGCGGCATCCGGACATTCGAGACAGCTACCCGCAACACGCTGGACATCAGCGCGGTTCCCGTCGCGCAGCGGCTGTCTCACCTGCCAGTGATCATCGACCCGTCGCATTCCGGCGGCCGCCGTGATCTCGTCCTGCCGCTGAGCCGGGCCGCGGTCGCGGTCGGCGCCGACGGGATCATCGTGGACGTGCACCCGGAGCCTGCCGTCGCGCTCTGCGACGGCGACCAGGCGCTGGTCGACGACGACATCCGGGAGCTGGCCGCGA
>JAWWPY010000465.1:0-4232 GCA_033854735.1 Streptosporangiaceae bacterium
CCCGGCCGCCACTCCAGACCGGCCGCCACTCCAGGCCGGCCATCACTCCAGGCCGGCCATCACTCCAGGCCGGCCATCACTCCAGGCCGGCCATCACTCCAGACCGGCCGCCACTCCAGACCGGCCATCACTCCAGGCCGGGCAGCGGCGGATCGCCCTCCCGCCACCGTGCCACCCGCACGGCCTTGCCGGCCTCGGCGCGCGGTACCGTGCCGACGGGCAGCACCCGGACCCCGACGCGCACGCCGAGTTCCTCGCGGAGGCGGGATTCCAGATCCGCCGCCGAGGGCCGCGCGGCATCAGCCGCCGAGGGCCGCGCGGCGCCGGGTGAGCCACCAGGCGGACCCGTCCGGTATTCACAGCAGGCGATCAACCTGGGCACGCCTTCCCTTTCGTCCAGCACCAGCAGGTAGTCGGGGCATAGCGCCTGCTCGGCCAGGAGCACCCGCTCCACCTCGCTGGGGTAGACGTTCACGCCGCGGATGACCAGCATGTCGTCGCGCCGGCCGGTGATCTTGCTCATCTTCACCAGGGTCCGGCCGCACACGCACACCCCCCGGCGCAGCGCCGCGATATCCCCCGTGCGGTACCGCAGCAGCGGCAAAGCCTCCCGGGTTGGCGTGGAGAAGACCAGCTCACCTGGGGTGCCGTCGGGCACCGGCGTGCCGCTCCCCGGGTCGATCGCCTCGACCAGGAAATGGTCCTCGTTGATGTGCAGGCCGTCCGCGGCCTCGATGCACTCGGCGGCGACCCCGGGCCCGATCACCTCGGAGAGGCCGTAGATGTCCAGCGCGCGCAAGCCGAGCAGGCCCTCGATGCGGGCGCGCAGCTCAGCCGACCAGGGTTCGGCACCAAATACCCCGGCTGACAGCGACAGCTCCCCGGCCAGGCCCGCCTCGGCCAGCGCCTCACCCAGCCGGATCGCGTACGAGGGGGTACAGGTCAGGATGTCGGGGCGCAGGTCCCGGATCAGCGTCACCTGGCGCGCCGTCATCCCGCCGGAAGCCGGCACCACCGCCGCGCCCAGTTCGATCGCGCCCTGATGAATGCCCAGGCCCCCGGTGAACAGGCCATACCCATAGGCGTTGTGCACGATGCTCCGGCTGGTCGCGCCCGCCGCGGCCAGCGCCCGCGCGCACATCCGCGCCCATAGTGCCAGGTCAGCGCGGGTATAGGCGACAAGAGCCGGCCGGCCGCCGGTGCCGCTGGAACCATGGAACGCCACTACCTCGCTCTGATCAACCGCCAACATCCCCAACGGATACCCGTCCCACATGTCGTCCTTCCCCGACATGGGGAGGCGCGGCAGATCCCCGAGGGTGACGTCGCCGCCGCCGCTGATACCGATGGCTTTGAGCCGCCGGCCCTGCACTCCGCCGGCTTCGATCAGCCGGTCGATGAGCCCGCGCAGCCGCTCCTGCTGGACTCCGGCCCGCTGCTCGGCGGGCATCGATTCCGCCTCAGGCTCGAACATGTGCCTCACCCCTCACGCCGACGGCGGCCGCGTCGACAGATTAAGGTGCAGAACCTGTAAAAACACCGGTGATCATGAAGCGGCACTCGCGGGGCCGCCTAGCATGGCTGACATGACCACTGTGCCGGATCGTGCCCGCGTCCGACTGCCGGGAATCAGCTCGCGCGCCTACGAGCATCCCGCTGACCGGTCGGCGCTGGTAGCTATGCGCAAACTCACCGGCTTCGACGTGCTGCTGCGCCGACTGGCCGGGCTGTTCAACGACCGGAGCCTGCGACTGCTGTTCCTGGCCAGCGCGGTCCGGGCGTCCACGGACCAGTTCCCGGAACTGCACGCGCTCCTGCTGGACGGCGCCGCCATCCTCGACCTGCCGGTGGTGCCGGAGCTGTACATCACGCAGGACCCGCAGCCGAACGCCATGACCCTCGGCTCCGACAAGCCCTTCATCGTGATCACCACCGGCCTGGTGGACCTGCTCGACGCCGAGGAAGCCCGCTTCGTGATCGGGCACGAGCTCGGGCACGTGCTGTCCGGCCATTCGGTCTACCGGACGATGCTGTTCCACCTCACCCGACTGGCCGCCCGGCTGGCGTGGTTCGCCGTCGGGTACATCGGGCTGCGGGTGATCATCGCCGGGCTGGAAGAGTGGTACCGCAAGTCCGAGCTGTCCTGCGACCGGGCCGGGGTGCTGGCCGGGCAGGACCCCGCCGCGGCCCGCCGCGCCCTCATGAAGATCGCTGGCGGCTCGCGGCTGTCCGAGCTGAGCGCGGATGCGTTCCACCAGCAGGCCCGCGAGTACGACGCCGTTCCCGACGTCCGCGAGGGGCTGCTCAAGCTGCTGCAGATGCAGGGCACCACGCACCCGTTCGCGGTGGTGCGTTTCGCGGAACTCGACCGCTGGATGGCCGAGGGCGACTACGAGACGATCCTGGCGGGCAACTACCCGCTCCGCGAAGACGACGATCAGACCTCCGTGAGCGAGGAGATCAGGGCCGCCGCCCGGTCCTACCAGGAGTCCTGGAACCGGACATCGGATCCGTTCATCGGGCTCGTCAAGGGGGTCGCGGAGACGGCCGCAGGCGGCGCGGACCGGCTGTTCGGCATGTTTACTCGCCGCGATGGCGGCGGCGAGTAGACCAGTCAGCAGAGTTACCCGCCGCGACGGCGGCGGGGACTCCTGAGCACCACGAGATCGTCCCGGTGCACGATCTCGCGCGCGTACTCGGGGCCGAGTTCGGTGGCGAGCCACTTCGTGGAGCGTCCCATCAGCGCGGGTATCTCCGCCGCGTCGTAGTTGACTAGGCCGCGGGCGACGACGTGGCCGGCGTCGTCGCACAAGTCCACCGGGTCGCCCGCGTCGAAGCCGCCCTCAACGCCGGTAATCCCAGCCGGGAGCAGCGAGGCGTGGCCGGCCCTGACCGCGGCGACGGCCCCGTCGTCGAGCAGCAGCCTGCCCCGCCCCACCGTGGCATGGGCCAGCCATAGCTGCCGCGTTGCGGGCCGTTTAAGATCGGCCGCGAAATAGGTGCCCACTGGCTCCCCCGCGAGCGCGGCGGCCGCGTGGTCGGCGCGGGCCAGCACGGTGGGGATGCCCGCCTCGGTCGCGATCATGGCCGCGTCGACCTTGGTCACCATGCCGCCGGTACCAACGCCGGTCCCAGAGCCAACACCAGTCCCAGAACCAACACCAGTCCCAGAACCAACGCCGGTCCCAGAACCAACGCCGGTCCCAGGGCCAACGCCGGTCCCAGGGCCAACACCAGTCCCGGTGCCAACGCCGGTCCCAGGGCCAACACCGGTCCCGGTACCAACGCCGGTCCCGGTACCAACGCCGGTCCCGGTACCGCCAGCGCTGTTCCTGCCGCCAGCGCTGTTCCCGGTGCCGCCAGCAGTGTTCCCGGTACCAACGCCGCTTCCGATGCCAACGCCGGTCCCGGTGCCAACGCCGATCGCTGCACCGACGCCGGTCCCGGTACGAACGCCGCTTCCGATGCCGCTACGAGCGCCTGGACCAGCCCGGCCCAGGGTCACCCCGTCCAGGTCGGCCGGGCTGAGCACGTGGGTGATCTGCCTGGCGCCGCGGCGGCTCGGGTCCACATCGTAGAGGCCGTCCACGTCCGACAGCAGGATCAGCGCCGCCGCCCTGACCACATGCGCGACCAGCGCCGCCAGTCGGTCGTTGTCGCCGAACCGAATCTCGTCGGTGGCCACCGTATCGTTCTCGTTCACGATGGGCAGGACGCCGAGTTCGAGCAAGCGGCCCAGCGTGCGCTGCGCGTTCCGGTAATGCGCACGGCGCGTCAGGTCATCGGCGGTCAGCAGGATCTGCCCGGAACGGACACCGTGCCGGGCGAAGGCCGCCGAGTAGCGGGCGACCAGCAGGCCTTGCCCAACGCTCGCGGCCGCCTGCTGGGTGGCCAGGTCACGTGGCCGGCGCGGCAGCCCGAGCGGGGCCAGCCCAGCCGCGATCGCACCCGAGGAGACGAGCACGACCTGGATGCCCGCCGCCGCGCGAGCCGCGAGGGCGTCGGCCAGAGCGCCAATCCGGTCGTCATCGATCCCGCCATCAGCGGTGGTAATCGACGACGAGCCCACCTTGACCACCACCCGGGTGGCCGCCGCGATATCCGGCCGGATGCCGGCCAGACCTAGATCCACCGCGACTCTTCACGCGTTAGGTGACCACATACCGGGTCGAATCGGACACGATTATGGTCGTAACGCGTGGAATGTACTCCATGGCCAGATACGGCGCCCG
>JAWWPY010000466.1:0-16633 GCA_033854735.1 Streptosporangiaceae bacterium
GTCCTCGCACACTGTCGAGGAGTTCGGGAACGCCGCAGCCGAATGTCCAGGACGCCGACAGCGACACCCGCTCGTTGGCCAGTGTGGTCCGCGCCACCCGCCAGCCGCCGTTGACCTCGCCGACCACATGGTGGTCGGGCACGGCCACGCCATCGAGGAATACCTCGTTGAACATCGCGTCGCCGGTCATCTCCCGCAGCGGCCGCACGGATACACCGGGCGCGCTCATGTCGACCAGGAAGTACGTAATCCCCTCGTGTTTCGGTGCGGCCGGATCGCTGCGGGCCACGCAGATGGCCCAGGCGGCCTGCTTGGCCAGGGAGGTCCAGATCTTCTGCCCGGTCAGCCGCCAGCCTCCCCCACCCTCCTCCCCATCCCCCTTCACTCGCTCGGCGCGGGTGGACAGCCCCGCGAGGTCGGAGCCGGCCCCGGGTTCGCTGAACAGCTGGCACCAGATGATCTCGCCGCGCAGGGTGGGCGGCAGGAACTGCTCCTGCTGCGCGGGGGTCCCGTACTGGACCAGGGCCGGGACCACCCAGGCGCCGATGGCGAGGGCCGGGCCACGCAACCGGGCCGCCTTCATTTCCTGCGCGATGACGACCTGCTCCAGGGGGTCCGCGGCACGGCCCCAGGGCCGGGGAAGATGGGGGGTCACCCAGCCGCCGCTGGCCAGCTGCTCGGTGCGGGCCGCTGGTTCCAGTGTGGCGATGGCGGCCAGCTCGCGGTGGATCTGGGCCCGCAGCGGCTCGGCCGCCGCGGGCAGGTCCACCTGCATCGGCCGGCTGACCCCGTCCAGGGCCAGGGCCGCCACCCGCTGCGCCCACTCCCCGGACGGGCCGAGCAGTGCCCGTAGCGACAGGGCGCGGCGGTAATACAGGTGGGCATCGTGTTCCCAGGTGTAGCCGATGCCGCCGAGAACCTGGATGCATTCGTGGGTACAGCTGACGGCCGCATCGATGGCCACGACGGCCGCCGTCGCGGCCGCGAATTCAGCTTCCCGGCCGTCGGCACCGCCGGCCTGGGTCTGCTGCGCCCGGGCGGCGTCCCAGACGGTTGCGGCCGCCTGTTCCGCCGCCGTGAGCATCCAGGCACATCTGTGCTTCACCGCCTGGAACTGGCCGATCGGCCGGCCGAACTGAATCCGGATCTTGGCGTAGTCGGCCGCCGTGCGCACCGCCCAGTCGGCGATTCCGGACGCTTCCGCGCTGAACAGGGTGGCGGCGAGTGCAGTCGCGGTGGCTGCGCCGAGGCCGGTCACGATCCGGTCCGCCGGCACGAAGACCTGCTCCGCGCTGACCCGGGCCGACGGCCGGGTCAGGTCAAGGCTGTCCAGTGCGGCGATTGAGAGGTCGGCGGCGTCCACCGCCACCCAGACCTCGCCCTGATCGGTCTGGGCCGGCAGGACCACGATATCGGCCAGGGAAGCGCCGAGCACCGGGGACGAGGCGCCGTCCAGGATCAGCCCATCGTGCGGCCCGGCCCGGCCCTCCAGCCCGGGGGCCAGGGAAACCGCGCCGGTGGCCGAGCCATCGGCCAGGTCAGCTATCAGTTTCTCCGGTCCGCCCCCCGCGAGCAGCACGGCGCTGGCCAGCACGGTGGGCAGGAAGCCACCGGGGACCAGGGCCCGGCCGAGCTCCTCCAGCGCGACCGCGGTCTCGGTTATCCCGTATCCCTGCCCGCCCTGCTCCTCCGGGATGTGCAGGCCAAGCAGCCCCTGCTCGGCCAGGCGCGGCCGGAGCGTGCCGGCGTACCGGGCCGATGCCGCGTCCGGCTCATCGAGGCCGGCCCGGGCAATCTCGGCGGGGGCATGGCGGCTGGCCCATCCCCGGACGGCTTCCGCCAGGTCCAGGTGCTCCCGGTTCAGGCCAAGCGCCATGATCCACCTCGCTGCCAGTGAGCGTTATCCAACCGGCCATCGAACCCGGGCCCGTTGGTCCGGGTGAGCGGCCGGTGCAGGTCAGGCCCGCGGTGACCACTGAGGGTGGTGTGAATAACGCGAACTTTTGAAGAGACACAGTGGTTTGTGCTGATGGCGACCACCCTAGAACGAGATTCGGTTTGGCGGAATGCCTGCGCGCGTCCCGCGGTGCGGAGCTTGCTGACGACACAGGGCGACGACAATGGGCAGATGTCGGAATCAGGGCCACCGGGAGAGCCCGGCCAGCCAGGGCCGGCCGCGGAGCCCGGCCTGCTCGGGCCGGCGGCGGAGCCCGGCCTGCCCGGGCCGACGGCGGAGCCTGGCCAATCGGGGCCGGTGGCGGAGCCTGGCCTGCCCGGGCCAGACGGGGAACCGGGCGGCCCACCGGCAACGGGGGATCCGCGCCGGTCACGGAGCCGGGTCTGGTACGCCCTGCTGAACCAGGCCGAGCACGCGGCCGTGCACCGCGCCGGGAGCATCCTGCCCGCCTGGCGGCGCCGGACGCGAGGTGAGCGGCGGTGGCCGGTGACCCTGAGCGTGGTCGCGGCCATCGTCCTGCAGACCCTGCTTCCGGACCAGTTGCGGTTCCTCCCGCGGGCGGTCATGCCCTCCCTGGAGACGGCGCTGCTGATCGGCCTGATCGCGGCGAACCCGGTGCGGATCGAGCGGCGGTCCCGGTTTGTCCGGCTGGCCAGCATCGTGCTGATCCTCCTCCTCACGGTCGCGAACGCGGCTTCCGCGGTGCTGCTCATCCGGGCCATCCTGGACGGCAAGGCCGGCCCGCTCGCAGGTCCGCTGCTGGCCACCGGGGCCTCGGTGTGGGCGACCAACGTGATCGCGTTCGCGCTCTGGTACTGGGAGTTCGACCGTGGCGGGCCGGTGCACCGCGCCCACGGCACATTCCAGCACCCGGACCTGCTGTTCCCGCAGATGACGGTGCAGGAACTGACCCCGCCGGACTGGGAGCCGCAGTTCGTGGACTACCTCTACATGTCGTTCACGAACGCGACGGCGTTCAGCCCCACCGATGTCATGCCGATGGCCCGCTGGGCGAAACTCGCCATGCTCGTCCAGTCGGCGGTGTCGCTCGGGGTCGGTGCGCTGGTGATCGCGCGCGCGGTGAACATCCTGAAGTAGCTGATCCGGCCCGTTAGTTCACCCATCTGGCCTTCTGGGCTACTTCCGGGTAGTATCCTAAGTTACTGATCAGTAGCACTTTCTGGAACAACTGTTTCTGGAACAACACTGGGCCTGGACACCGGGGGCGACGATGGGTCACTACAAGAGCAACCTCCGTGACATCGAGTTCAACCTCTTCGAGGTGCTGAAGCGGCAGGATCTGCTGGGTTCCGAGCCGTTTCCCGACGTGGACGAGGAGACCGCACGCGGCATCCTCAGCGAGGTGAACAGGCTTGCTACCGGTCCTATCGCCGCGTCCTTCGCCGAGGCCGACCGGCATCCCCCGGTCTTCGACCCGGCCACTGGATCCGTGCGTATGCCGGAAGGTTTCAAGAAATCCTTCGCCGCGTTCATGGACGCCGAGTGGTACCGCCTTGACCTGCCACCCGAACTGGGCGGAACCGGCGCGCCCCGCTCGCTGGCCTGGGCTGTCGCCGAGTTGATCCTCGGCGCGAACCCGGCCGTCTGGATGTACTCGGGCGGCCCATCGTTCGCGCAGGTTCTCTGGCGGGTGGGCACACCGGAGCAGAAGCGCTTCGCGGAGCAAGCCATTGAGCGTAAGTGGACCGCGACCATGGTGCTCACCGAGCCGGAGGCCGGCTCGGACGTCGGCGCCGCCCGGACCAAGGCCATCGAGCAGCCCGACGGCACCTGGCACATCGAGGGCGTGAAGCGGTTCATCACCAGTGCTGAGCACGACATGGCGGAGAACATATTCCACCTGGTCCTGGCCCGCCCGGTGGGGAATGGGCCGGGCACCAAGGGCCTGTCCATGTTCCTGGTGCCTAAGTTCCTGGTCGATGACGCCGGCGAGCCCGGCGAGCGCAACGGCGTCAAGGTCACCGGGGTCGAGCACAAGATGGGCCTGAAGGCCTCGACCACCTGCGAGCTCACCTTCGGCGGGGACCGTCCTGCCGTGGGCACGCTGGTGGGGGGCGTTCACGAGGGCATCAAGCAGATGTTCATGATCATCGAGAACGCCCGGATGATGGTCGGCACCAAGGCCATCGCCACGCTTTCCACGGGCTACCTGAACGCCCTGGACTACGCCAAGACCCGGGTGCAGAGCGCCGATATGACGAGGCTGACCGATAAGACGGCGCCGCGGGTCACCATCATTCACCACCCGGACGTCCGCCGGATGCTCATGATGCAGAAGGCGTACGCGGAGGGCATGCGGGCGCTCGTGCTGTACGCGGCCTCCTACCAGGACGCGCTGCAAGTCGCGGAGGCGCAGGGCCGCGAGGACGACATGGCGGCCCGGATCAACGACCTTCTGCTCCCGGTGGTCAAGGGGGTTGGCTCGGAGCGCGCGTACGAACTGCTGACGCTGTCCCTGCAGACCTTTGGCGGCTCAGGCTTCATTCAGGATTTCCCGATTGAGCAGTACGTCAGGGACGCCAAGATCGACAGCTTGTACGAGGGCACCACGGCGATCCAGGGGATAGACCTGTTCTTCCGCAAGATCCTGCGCGACGAGGGCCAGGCGATCGGGGCCTTGATCAGCGAGATCAGGAACTTCGCGGCCAGCGACGCCGGCAATGGCCGGCTCAAGACCGAGCGGGCCGCGCTCGCCGCGGCGGCCAGCGATGTCGAGGGCATCGTGGCGGCCATGGCCGGGTTCGCCGTGGCCTCGGCGGAACAGCCGGCCGAGGTGTACCGGGCTGGCCTGAACACCACCAGGCTGCTGATGGCCCTCGGTGATCTCGTCATCGGCTGGCTGCTCGCCCGCCAGGCTGAGGTCGCTCTCCGCGCTCTCGACGAGGGCGTCCCGGCGGGCAGCCGCGATGCCGCGTTCTACCAGGGCAAGATCACCACGGCGCTGTTCTTCGCCCAGACCGTGCTGCCCAGGCTGTCGGTGGAGCGCCAGATCGCCGAGGACACCACGCTCGACCTGATGGAGCTGCCCGAAGAGGCGTTCTGATCACCGCGTGACCAGCGGCCCGCCGTGGCCGCCGCGGCCGTCAGATCTCGTACTGGACGGCAGCGCGGCGCGCCACGATCGGGTTCACGTAGTTCTCGACGACCGCCCGGTGCGCCGGATGATCACGGTAGGTGAGGTAGCCGCCCACGTCGTCGAAATCGGCCACCACCGCGAAGTCGTAGTTCTTCCCCGGGTTCACCCCGGCGTCCGGGCCGACGTGATAGGCCCGGATCGCGTCGACCGCCCCGGGCAGCTTGCGCAACTCGTCGGCCAGGGCGAGCTGCTGGGCCTGCGTGGCGTCCTGCGTCCAGCCGAATAGCACAACGTGCCGGAACATCGTGCCCCTTCCGTCCTCTGGTTTCCCGGAGCCCAGCTTCTCAGGACCAGGCGAGCATGCGCAGTGGGTCGTGCAGCATCGCGCCAACGTCGCGGAGCACGGCGGAGCCGAGATCCCCGTCCACGATGCGATGGTCGAAGGAGAGCGACAGGGTCGTCACCTGGCGCACCGCGAGCTGCCCGTCCACCACCCAGGGCGCCTCCTTGACCTGCCCGAACGCGAGAATCGCCGCTTCGGGCGGGGTGAGGATGGGGGTGCCGGAGTCCACCCCGAACACGCCCACGTTGGTGATCGTGATCGTCCCGCCGGTCATCTCGGCCGGGGACGTCTTGCCGCTCCGCGCGGTCGCGGCCAGGCCGCTGAGGGCGTGCGCGAGCGCGGGCAGCGTCAGCGTGTGAGCGTCCTTGATGTTGGGCACGATCAGGCCCCGCTCGGTGGCCGCGGCGATGCCCAGGTTCACGTAGTGCTTGACCACGATCTCGCGGGCGTCCTCATCCCACGACGAGTTGATCATCGGGTACCGCGCCGCCGCGATGAGCAGCGCCTTGGCCACGAACAGCAGTGGTGACACCCGGATGCCGGCGAACTCGGGCAGGTCGGCGAGCCGGCCCGCTGCCTGCATGGTGGCTTCCACATCGACCTGCAGGAACTCGGTCACGTGCGGGGCGGTGAAGGCGCTCGCGGTCACGGCCGCCGCGGTGTGCTTGCGTACCCCGCGGATGGCGATCCGCTCCTCGCGGGGCAGCGCTCCGGGCGCCTCGCGCGCCGCTGCCGGGCCAGCGGCACCGAGCGCCACGGCCTGGACGTCCTCCCTGGTGATCGAGCCGGCCGGCCCGGTCCCTGAGAGACCCGCCAGGTCGATGCCGAGGTCCCTGGCCAGCTTGCGGACCGGCGGCTTGGCCAGCCCCGCCGGGGTGTCGGCTGACCAGCCGGTGGAAGGTTCCGCGGCCGGGACGTTACCCGAAGATCCATCGCCCCAACGGAAACCACTGGCACCTGCCTTACGCGGGCGCCGGGTGGTGGCCGCGAGCTTGACCCCGTACCCGACCAGCACCGCTTGTCGTTGTTCCGGTGGGGGTGGGCCGGCGGGCTGCTGCTCCGGGTCGGCGGAGATCTCGGCCGGGAGCGGGGGGAGGAGGTCCTCCGGCGACGGGCGGGGGCCGGCCGCCGCGATCGCAGCGGGATCTACCGGCGGCCCAGCGCCCGTGCTGGCCCGTGCCGTGCTGGCCGGTGCCGTGCTGGAGGGCACCGGGCCGGCCGTCCCGGCATCGTCGGTCACGTCGACCGCGATGATCGGCGTGCCGACATCCACGGTCTGGCCTTCACCGGCCAGCAGGCCGGTGACCACTCCCTCGTACGGGCTGGGCAGTTCGACAACTGCTTTGGCCGTCTCGATCTCCACGATCACCTGGTTGACGGTCACCCGGTCACCGGGCTTGACCCGCCAGGCGACGATGTCCGCCTCGGTGAGCCCCTCGCCGACGTCAGGAAGCCGGAACTCCTTCACCGCCATTAGCTGCACTCTCCCGCTCGCCTCCGGGGCCCCGCCCGCTTCCCCATTCCCCCTGCACTGCGCCCCTTTGGCTCGCCCATGAACTACCCCTTAGTAGGTGAACGTGCGGTCGACGGCGTCCAGGACCCGGTCCAGGTCGGGGAGGTAGTGCTCTTCCAGCCGGGAGGGCGGGTACGGCGTGGAGAACCCGCCTACCCGCAGCACCGGCGACTGGAGGTGGTAGAAGCATTCCTCGGTGACGCGCGCCGCGATTTCCGCGCCGAGCCCCCCGGTGACCGGGGCCTCGTGCACGACCACGCAACGACCGGTCCGCCGTACCGAGGCGAAGATCGTCTCGGTGTCGAGCGGGGACAGTGAGCGCAGGTCGAGCACCTCGACCGAGCGTCCCTCGGAGCGGGCCGCCATGGCCGCTTCGGCGCAGGTCCGGACCATCGGGCCGTAGCCGAGCACCGTCACGTCAGTGCCCTCGATCACTGTCCGGGTCTGCTCCATCGGCAGGGCGGCGGCCAGCCCGCCCGGGATGTCCACCTCCGCCTTGTCCCAGTACCGCCGCTTCGGCTCAAAGAAGATCACCGGGTCGTCGCAGATGATCGACTGCTGGATCATGGCATAGGCGTCGGCTGGGTCTCCGCAGGCCACGACGCGCAGCCCGGCGGTGTGCACGAAGAGCGCCTCCGGCGACTCGCTGTGGTGTTCCACCGCCCCGATTCCGCCACCACACGGAATCCGGATCGTGACCGGCATGCTGACTTGGCCGAGCGAGCGCATCCGCAGCTTCGCCAGCTGGCTGACGATCTGGTCGAACGCCGGATACACGAAGCCGTCGAACTGGATCTCGCACACCGGCCGGTAGCCACGCAGGGCCAGCCCGATGGCGGTGCCTATGATGCCGGATTCCGCGAGCGGCGTGTCCATCACCCGCATCTCGCCGAAATCCTTCTGCAGCCCGTCGGTGACCCGGAAGACGCCGCCCAGCTTGCCCACGTCCTCGCCCATGATGAGAACCTTGGGATCATGCTCCAGCGCCTTGCGCAGGCCCTCGTTGAGCGCCTTGGAGAGGGTCAGCCTGGTCATCGGGCCGCCTCCTCGCCGGTGAACGAGTCAAGGTAGGCCGCGTACTGCTCGCGCTCGGAGCGCAGCAGCGAGTTCGGCCCGGCGTACACGTTCTCGAAGATGGCCAGCGGCGCGGGGTCGGGCATCGCCCGGCAGGCCTGGCGGATGTGCCGGCCAATCTGGTCCGCCTCGGCCTCGATGCCCTCGAAGAAGGCCGGGTCCGCGGACCCGGTGCGGACCAGGTAGGCCTTGACCCGCTCGATGGGGTCCTTCAGCTTCCACGCCTCCAGCTCGCTGGCCAGCCGGTACCTGGTCGGGTCGTCGGTCGTGGTGTGCGCGCCCATCCGGTAGGTGAACGCTTCGATGAGGGTGGGGCCCTGGCCCTCCCGGGCCGCCTGCATGGCCTTCTTGGTGACCGCCAGGCAGGCGAAGACGTCGTTGCCGTCAACCCGGACACCGGGGAATCCGAACCCGCTGGCCCGCTGGTAGAGCGGAATGCGGCTCTGCCGTTCCAGCGGCTCGGAGATGGCCCACTGGTTGTTCTGGCAGAAGAACACGACCGGCGCGTTGAACACCGACGCCCAGATGAACGCCTCGCTCACGTCGCCCTGGCTGGTGGCGCCGTCCCCGAAGTACACGATGACGGCCTCGCCGTCTTCGCCCACTGCGCCGTCGCGCTGGATGCCCATGGCGTAGCCGGTGGCGTGCAGCGTCTGGCTGCCGATCACGATCGTGTACAGGTGGAAACGGTGCGCCTGCGGGTCCCACCCGCCGTGGCTGACCCCGCGGAAGAGCTCTAGGAGCTTCATCGGATCGAGGCCGCGGCACCAGGCCACGCCGTGTTCTCGGTAGGTGGGGAAGGCCATGTCCCGTGGCCCGAGGGCCCGGCCCGACCCGACCTGGGCCGCCTCCTGGCCGAGCAGGGAGGCCCAGATGCCGAGCTCGCCCTGGCGCTGCAAGGCGATCGCCTCGGTATCTATCCGCCGGACCAGGGCCAGGTCCCGGTAGAGGCCCTTGATCTCGTCGGCGGACAGTTCAAGCGGGTAGTCCGGATGTTCGGTCCGCTCCCCCTCGGGGGTGAGGAGCTGAATGAGTTCTGCTCGTGATCCCTGCTGCCCGTCCAGGCTGGGGGATCCCGGTGCGGCGGTGACCGCACCGTCGGCGTCGACGGTCACGTGCCACTCCCTCGGTTCTCGGGGCCGGTCCCAGGATCACCGCGACCGGCCGGTCGTCCGTCCCGTGTCCCGTTGTGACAGTACCCGGGTCCTGCGTTGCCGAGTCTCTGACATGGGTCACTACCGCCATCGTGGCAGACCACACCACGTGGAACGCAACCCCCGGCCGCCGCCTCACGGCCGGAGCGCCGTCGCGTACGCTGCGTGCCCGGTGCGCATACAGCGGCGGAGCCGCGGGGCAAGATCTGCGGCGGAGCCACAGGGCAAGATCTGCGGCGGACGCCGCGGGGCAAGATCTGCGGCGGACGCCGCGGGCAAGGGAGGAACGCGTGGCCCGGATCGTCGTAGACGTGATGCTCAAGCCGGAAATCCATGATCCGCAGGGTGAGGCGATAGCGGGTGCCTGCCAGCGCCTCGGCTTCGCCCAGGTCCTCGGCGTCCGGCAGGGCAAGAGGTTCGAGGTGGAGCTGAGCGGCGCGGCCGACGAGGCCGCGCTCGCGCGGATCGCTGAGCTGGCCGGCGAACTGCTTGCCAACCCCGTCATCGAGGAATATTCGCTGCGCGAGGGCTGACCGCGCTGGGCCTGCACCCTGGGCCAGGTCCGCGGGGCGGCGGGGCCTGCATCCTGGGCCAGGTCCGCGGGGCGGCGGGGCCTGCACCCTGGGCCAGGTCTCGCGCGGCGCGCCAGGTTAGCAAACGCTTCCGAGTCTTAACCAGGGGTTCACGATTATTGCGGCTCTTACGGGGAAGGCAGGTAAGAGGCCAGCGTGATCGGTGAAGTCAGCCAACTGAGGGGCGGATGCGGGCTCGGATGAGACGCGCCGAGGAGCCGACCGTGAACGTAAAGTTTTGCCTCGTGTTCCAACGCGAGGCACTGAGCGTACCGGTCATGCGCCGTGTCCTGGGAGACACGCTGCGCAGGCTGGGTGCTGCTGACGAGGACGGTATCGCTGATCTTCTCCTTGCCGTCACCGAGGCCTGCACGAACGTGATCAGGCACGGTCGCGGCGGCCCGGGGAGCAGATATGAGGTTGTGGCCAGCATAGGTGAGGGTGGCTGCCTGGTCCAGGTGCTGAACGGACGGCGGCGGTTCGAATCGCCCGTTATGCCCCGCGCGCGGCGGCCCGCCCGCCGGTCCACGCGCTATCTCGGCACGAGTCACCGCTGGGCGGTGCGCTCGGGGCTGCTCAGGAAGGCGCGCGGCCGCCTGGCCACCGGCAATCAGGAACTCGCGGCGCTCCCGGAGTCCGGCCGCGGGCTTGCGATCATGCGGGCCTGCGTGGACGACGTGACCCTGAGCGGCGGCCCGGGCCGGGCCACCGTGGTGTCGCTGCAGAAGCGGATGGAGCTGCGCCGGGACGCGATGATGGACACCCCGCTCGCCATACCGCTGGCCGGGCAGCTCAGGGACGCCGTCTGACCCGGTAACCTGCGCGCATGACCGCACGCGTGGGCGTCATCACCTTTCCCGGATCGCTCGACGACTCGGACGCGGCCCGCGCTGTGGCCCGGGCCGGCGGCGAGCCGGTCCCGCTCTGGCACGGCGACAGCGACCTGAGGGCCGTGGACGCCGTGATCCTTCCCGGGGGTTTCTCCTACGGCGATTACCTGCGCTGCGGCGCCATCGCCCGGTTCGCCCCGGTCATGCGCGAGCTGGTCCCGGCGGCCAGGGCGGGCCTGCCGGTGCTCGGGATCTGCAATGGCTTCCAGATCCTCTGTGAAGCGCACCTGCTGCCGGGTGCGCTCACCCGCAACGCGGGACTGCGCTTCATCGACCGGGATGTGCGGCTGCGTGTCGAGACCACCGCGACCCCGTGGACCCGCGGGTTCACGCCGGGCCAGGAGATCACGGTGGTGCTCAAGAGCGGAGAGGGCGCCTACGTCGCCGACGATGCCACGCTGGCCGCGCTCGCGGCGGGCGGCCAGGTCGTGGCGCGCTACTCGGGCGGTAACCCGAACGGGTCCGCCGGGGACATCGCGGGCGTCTGCAACGAGGCCGGCAACGTGGTGGGCCTGATGCCACACCCCGAGCACGCGATCGATCCGCTGACCGGGCCCGGCCTTGACGGCCTGGGCTTCTTCACGTCGATCCGCAGCGCCATGGCAGCCCGATGAGCCCGGTGGCGGGCGAGCCTGCGAGCCAGGTCACTGAGCCCGCGGCGGGCGAGCCTGCGAGCCGGGTCACCGAGCCGACGGTGAGCCTGGCCGACACGGTGGCGCACGCGGCCGCCACCCCGGACCAGCCGCAGCCGCACGCCGAGCTGGGCCTGACGGACGCGGAGTACGCGCGGATCAGGGAGCTGCTCGGCCGCCGCCCGACCGACGCGGAGCTGGCGATCTACTCGGTGATGTGGAGCGAGCACTGCTCGTACAAGTCGTCCAAGGTGCACCTGCGCCAGTTCGCGGAGAAAGCGCCGAGCACGCCGGCACTGCTGGCGGGCATCGGGAACAACGCGGGCGTCGTCGACATAGGCCAGGGCTACGCGATCACCTTCAAGATCGAGTCGCACAACCACCCGTCCTACGTCGAGCCGTTCCAGGGCGCGGCCACCGGTGTGGGCGGCATCGTCCGCGACATCCTGGCCATGGGTGCGCGGCCGGTCGCGGTGATGGACGCGCTGCGGTTCGGGGCCGCGGACGCGCCGGACACCCGCCGGGTGCTGCCGGGCGTCGTCGGCGGCATCTCCTTCTACGGCAACTGCCTCGGGCTGCCGAACATCGGTGGCGAGCTGGCCTTCGACCCCTGCTACAGCGGCAACCCGCTGGTGAACGCGCTCTGTGTGGGGGTCATGCGGCATGAGGACCTCAAACTCGCCGCGGCCCGCGGGACGGGGAACGCCGTGATCCTGCTGGGATCGGGGACCGGCCCCGATGGCATCGGAGGGGCTTCCGTGCTGGCCAGCGCGACATTCGGGGGTGGCGAATCGGCGAAGCGGCCGAGCGTGCAGGTCGGCGATCCGTTCATGGAGAAGCTCCTGATCGAGTGCTGCCTGGAGCTGTTCGCGGCGGGACTGGTGGTGGGCATCCAGGATCTGGGCGCCGCCGGCGTCTCGTGCGCCACCGCTGAGCTGGCCGCGGGCGGCGGCGTGGGCATGCGGATCCAGCTCGATACGGTCCCGCTGCGTGATCCGGCCCTGGGGCCGGCCGAGATCCTGATGAGCGAGTCACAGGAACGCATGATGGCCATCGTCGAGCCGGGGGACATCGGCCGCTTCCTGGCCATCTGCGCGAGGTGGGATGTGCCTGCCACGGTGATCGGCGAGGTGACCGGCGGTGACCGGCTCGAGATGACCTGGCACGGCGACCAGGTCGTCGACATCGCGCCGGGCAGCGCGGCAGATGACGGGCCCGTGTACCGGCGGCCGGCGGCCCGGCCGGCCGACCAGGACCAGCTGGCCGCCAGCGACCCGATGGGGCTGCCCCGCCCGGCGGCCGGCGGTGAGCTGCGCGCGACGCTGCTGTCGCTACTCGGGTCGCCCGGGCTGGCCGACAAGAGCTGGGTCACCGAGCAGTACGACCGGCACGTGCGGGGTGACACCGTGCTCGCCATGCCGCAGGACGCCGGGGCGATCCGGGTGGATGAGCGGACGCATCTGGGTGTGGCGCTCGCCACCGACGGCAACGGCCGCTATGGCCGTCTCGACCCCTACGCGGGCGCACAGCTCGCGCTGGCCGAGGCCTACCGGAACGTGGCGGCCGCCGGGGCGGTACCGCTCGCCGTCACTAACTGCCTCAACTTCGGGTCACCGGAGGATCCCGCGGTGATGTGGCAGTTCACCGAGGCGGTGCGCGGCCTCGCGGACGCGTGCGCCACCCTCGGGGTTCCGGTGACCGGCGGGAACGTGAGCTTCTACAACCAGACCGGCGCGGTGCCCATCCACCCCACCCCGGTCGTGGGCGTGCTCGGGGTGCATGAGGACGTCCGGCACCGGCTCACCATCGGGTTCGCTCGCGGCGGCGAGACCGTCCTGCTGCTCGGCCGGACCGCCGGGGAGTTCGGTGGGTCGGCGTGGGCGCAGGTGATGCACGGGCATCTGGGCGGGCGGCCGCCTGCGGTGGACCTGGCGGCGGAGCGTGCGCTCGCTACGGTGCTCACCGCGGCGGCATCAGGCGGCTTGCTCAGCGCCGCGCACGACCTTTCTGACGGGGGGCTGGCGATCGCGCTCGCCGAGTGCTGCCTGGCTGGCGGGACGGGATGCCAGGTGACGCTGCCAGGTGATCCGTTCACCCTCCTGTTCAGCGAGTCGGCGGCCCGCGCGGTCGTCGCCGTGCCGCCTGGATCGGAGGCGGCCTTCGCGGCGCTGCTGGAGAGCCACGGCGTGCCGTCCGCGGTCCTGGGCGTCACCGGCGGTGCCGGCCTGGACATCAGCACCAGTCCCGAGGCCCGGGCCAGCTTCGCCAGTCCCGGGGCCGGTGCCAGCTTCACCATCCCCCTGGACGAGCTGGCCAGCGTGCACCGCGCGACCCTGCCCGCGCTGTTCGGCTAGGACCGGCCCTTCGGGCCCGTCGGCGGACGCGCCCTGGTTCGGGCACTCAGGGCACGGGCTGGTCAGAATGCGCTCCAGAAGGCGATGAGCTGCTGCCAGGGCAAGGAACGCGAGCAGCGCTGCATGGCCGCGTCGATCTCCCCGCCTGCCTGCGAGCCACCCACTGCGAGGCAGCGCCCGTTGGCCGCGCTGCGCAGTTGCCAGTAGTTGCGCCCGGCCTTATCGGTGCCCAGGTAGGGGTGGTACCAGCGCTGGCGGCGCCCGAAATCGCAGCGGGCCAGCAGGACGGCAGCGGCGCTGAGGCTGCTGGCGGGGGTGGCCAGGCACCGCCCATTGGGCGTGAAGATCAGGATGTACGATCCGTCGCCCATCTCGTCCGCCTGCCACTGCTGACTGGGCAGAACGGTCTGGCCCTTGGTACTCGACGTGAAGGCAGGCCCGGCCGGCGACTGGGCCAGCAGGTTCCCGATCCCGGCCACCGCCCCGTCCGCCTGGATCAGGCCCGGGTTGGCCAGTCCGACCGCCTGCGTGCCGGTGACATTGGTGGCCAGCGGGGTGGGCGACGCCTCTGGCGACCCGCCGTTGGTGAGCAGGATCACCGCGACTGCGGCCACGGCTATGCCGCCGGCCAGCCCGGCCGAACCGAACACCCAGGCCCGGGGTGACCGGCTCCTGTGGTGTCGGGCGCCACGATGCGGCCCTGTCATACGGAACCATTACCTGCTCTCGGCCCCCCGCGGCCAGCTATATCCATGATTACGGCAAATCGGGCGGACGACAATCACCAGACGGCATCTGCCTGCCCACTGTCTGTGCATATCGCCGGGGGCCGGCGCACAGTCGGCCGGGCCGGACATCCGGTACCGTCACACCGATGCCAGCACGCCGTGTGGATCCGGGGCGAGTGCTCGCCGCGCTCAACGCGCAGCGCGCAGCGCTCGGCGCGAAGCCGTGGGACGGCCCGGCCGAGGCCGGCGCGCTCGGCGCGGCCTGCGCCGCGGCGGTTCTGGCCGCGCTGGACGGCGGCGGCCCGCCGCAGCCTGAGGCGCTCCGCGCGGCCGCGGCGTACCTGCTCGGCGTGCTCGCCGATCTGGTACCGGGCCGCGCCGTGGAGGTCCGGGTGCCCCCGTACGCCGCGGTGCAGTGCGTCGCCGGGCCGCGGCACACCCGGGGCACGCCGCCCAATGTGGTGGAGATGGACGCGGTCACCTGGGTGAGCCTGGCGGCGGGCCGGCTGGCCTGGGCGCAGGCCGTGGCGGACGGCCGGATCAGGGCCAGCGGCCCGCGCGCAGATATCTCGGGGTACCTGCCGCTGCCGGATGCTCCCATGAGCTGGCGCGAGTCACTAGACTGATCGAGTGGTCAACCCCGATGGCCGGCTGACGGATGATCTCAATCCGGGAGACAGGCCTCCGCGGGACGCGTGCGGCGTGTTCGGGGTCTGGGCCCCGGGCGAGGAAGTCGCCAAGCTCGCCTACTTCGGTCTGTACGCGCTACAGCACCGGGGCCAGGAATCGGCTGGCATAGCGGTCAGCGATGGCGCGCGAATCGTTGTGTACAAAGACATGGGCCTGGTGGCCCAGGTGTTCGACGAATCCGTGCTGTCGACCCTGCGGGGCTATATCGCGGTCGGTCACTGCCGGTACTCGACCAGCGGCTCCTCGGTATGGGAGAACGCCCAGCCCACGTTCCGGTCGACCCCGACGGCCAGCCTGGCCCTCGGCCACAACGGCAACCTGATCAACACCCTGGAGCTCGCGGCGATCGCCGCCGCCACCAGCGATGTCATGCCCGGCAACGGTGCCACGTCCGATACGGACGTGCTCACGGCACTGTTCGCCGACCCACGGGCCGGCAGCGTCGAGGAGAGCGCGCTGGCTACTCTGCCGCTGGTGCGGGGCGCCTACTCGCTGGTGTTCATGGACGAGCGGACCCTGTACGCGGCCCGTGACCCGCAGGGTTTCCGTCCGCTGGTGCTCGGCAAGCTGGACCGGGGCTGGGTGGTGGCCAGCGAGACAGCCGCACTGGACATCGTCGGCGCCGCGTTCGTCCGCGAGGTCGAGCCCGGGGAACTGATCATCATCGACGAGACAGGCGTGCGGTCCAGGACCTTCGCCCGCCCGCACCCTCGCGGCTGCCTGTTCGAGTACGTCTACCTGGCCCGGCCGGACACCGCCATCGCCGGCCGGAGTGTGCATGCCACCCGGGTCCAGCTCGGCCGCATGCTCGCCGCCGAGCACCCGGTCGAGGCCGACCTGGTCATCCCGGTGCCCGAGTCCGGTACCCCGGCCGCCATCGGTTACGCGCAGGCCAGCGGCATCCCCTACGGCCAGGGGCTGGTCAAGAACTCGTATGTGGGGCGGACGTTCATTCAGCCCAGCCAGACCATCCGGCAACGGGGCATCCGGCTGAAGCTGAACCCGCTGCGCGAGGTCATCGCCGGGCAGCGGGTCGTCGTCGTGGACGACACGATCGTGCGTGGCAACACCCAGCAGGCGATCGTGGCCATGCTGCGCGAGTCCGGGGCAGCGCAGGTGCACGTGCGCATCTCCAGCCCGCCGGTGGCCTGGCCCTGCTTCTACGGGATCGACTTCGCCACCCGGGCGGAACTGGCCGCGGGCAGCCTGTCGGTCGAGGAGATCCGGCAGTCGATAGGGGCCGACTCGCTCGGCTACATCTCGCTGGAGGGCCTCATCGAGGCGACCACCCTGCCCGCCGAGCGGCTTTGCCGGGCCTGCTTCGACGGGCAGTACCCGATTCCGGTGGCCGAGGCGGAACGGGGCAAGCACCTGCTGGAGATCGCGGTCGCGGGCGCGCCGCAGCCGGGTTCATGACGACGGCACGATCATGACGGCAGCACGGGCATGACGGCGGCACGGGCATGACGGCGGCACGGAACGGATCCAGCTACCACCAGGCGGGCGTGGACATCGCCGCGGGAGATCATGCTGTCGAGCTGATGCGCAGCGCTATCGCGCGTACCGCCGGGCCAGAGGTGCTGGGCGGTGTGGGCGGATTCGCGGGCCTGTTCGACGGGAGCAAGCTGA